>CAINDO010000599.1 GCA_903847385.1 uncultured Myxococcales bacterium | reverse complement strand
CGTCGCCGGGGCCCCCGTCGCGGGCGCGGCCGTCACGGGGGCCGACGTCTCGGGGGCGACCGGGCGCGCCTCGACCACGGCCGCCGGCTTCTGTGCGACGACGGTCGCGTCGGGCTGGACCTTGATCTCCAGCGTCTTGGTGGCGACCGGGCGGTCCTTCTGTGCGTTGCGCACGACGAACCAGGCGGCTGCGGCCACGCCGAGGACGATGAGGAAAACTGCGGCCACGAACCCGACGTTGGAGCGAACGAACCAAGGCGCCGAAGGCTGTGCCGCCGTCACCGCGGTGCCCTGGCGGACATCGACGGTGGCCTCGGCCGTCAGCGGCTTCTGGACGGCGTCCCAGGGCTTGGTGGGCGCCTCGGGGACGTCCGTCACCGGCGTACCCCGGGCGGGCGTGCCGCGACCGGAGCGCTCCGTGGACTTCTCGGCGGAGCGCTCCGAAGACCGCTCGACCGAGCGTTCCACGGAACGATCCATCGAGGCTTCGACCTCGAGATCGGCGTCGTCGAGCTCGTCGACCAGGGAGCGCTCCGAGTCGGTCTCGGGCGTCTCGATGTCGACGCTGTCGTCGTCCTGGAGGCCGGCAGGCGCCTGAACCCGGCGCGTCACGTCCTCGGGCAGCAGGGACTTCGGCGCCCGGATGTCCACCGAGCGCAGCTCACGGCCATCGATGTAGGTCGCCAGGGCCTCGATGAAGGCCTCGGCCGTCTCGTAGCGGTCGCGGGGGTCGGCGGCGGTCGCCTGGGTGACGAAGGCGTCGATGCCCTCGGGGCCCGACTCGTCCGCCTGCGCCAGGACCTCGCTCGGAGGCGGTGCGCCGGGGGCGAACGTGCGGCCGGTCAGCAGCTCGTAGAAGATGGCACCGAGGCTGTAGATGTCGGCCCGCAGGTCCACGGACCCGCCCGCCACCATCTCGGGCGCCAGGTAGGCGCCCATTTCGGCCTCTTGCTGCGCCTTGACGAAGAGCGTCGGCTCCACGGCCTCCCAGGCCGAGAAGTCCGTCAGCTTGAGGACGTCCGGCAGGATCAGGACGTTCTCGGGCTTGAGATCGCCGTGCACGGTGTGGCGGTGCGCATGGCTGAGCGCCATGGCGATCTGCACCATCACCGGCTCGATCTCCTTCACGGTGAAGCGCTGACCCTTGTCCTGCCGAAGGCCGATGACCTTGCGGAGCGTCAGGCCCTCGAGGAGCTGCATCGTGAAGAACGCGCGCTCGCCGTCCGTGTCGTCGTCGTAGAGACGCACGATGTTCTGCTGGGAGAGCTTGCGGACCTTGCGGATGGTCGCGGAGAAGGTCTCGCGCGCCTTGGCGTCCTCCAGCAGGTGCGGGTGCATGACCTTGAGCGCGACGTCCACGTCGATCTCCTGGTCGAGCACCCGGTAGACGGCGCCGAGCGGGCCCACGCCGATGAGGTCACGGACCTCGTAGCGCGAGGCGATGACGTCGCCGATGCCGTAGCCGAGCTTCTCGGCGGTCTTCTGGGCGCGCAGGCGGCGCTTCTCGAGCGCCCGGAACGAGGTCGTCGTCGTGGTGAACGTACGGCGTGCGCCGGAGAATCGCTGACCGCAGTTGCCACACTGCGGAGCGCCTTCGGCCACCTCACTGCCACATCGGAAACAGATCACGGTTGGTCCTCCGGGCACGGGGGGGCCGGGGTGCGCGGCCTTGTAACAGACCCGTACGGGCGCTTCAAGACCCCGTATGTCCGAAGCCGCCCGCACCTCGCTGTGTGGCGTCGAGCGTCTCCAGTTCGACGAGCTCGACGGCGGGCACGGGGGCCACGACGAGCTGCGCGATCCGGTCGCCGCGCTCGATCACCACGATCTCGCGGCCGAGGTTCACGAGCAGCACCAGGACCTCGCCGCGGTAGTCCGCGTCGATGGTGCCGGGGGCGTTCAGGACGGTCAGCCCGTCCCGCCAGGCGCGGCCGGACCGCGGACGGACCTGGCCCTCGTATCCCGAGGGGATCGCCAGCACGAGGCCGGTGGGCACCCGTACGCGGTCGCCCGGGGCGATCGTGAGGGGGGCATCCACTGCCGCGGCCAGGTCGAACCCGGCGGCGTCGGGCGTCGCGCGGGTCGGCGGGGGCAGCGGCGTGGGTTGGAGCGCGTGGGCCAGCCGCCGAAAGGCGACCGTGAGGTCGGGCGGCCGGCCGGTCACGCTCAGGCCGGGTTGAGGGTCTGGAGGGCCTCGCGACGCGACAGCCGGATCTTGCCCTGGCGGTCGACGCCGATGCACTTCACGTAGATCTCGTCGCCCTCGGCGACGATGTCCTCGACGCGGTTGACCCGCTGATCGGCCAGCTCGGAGATGTGCACCAGACCGTCCGTGCCCGGGAGGATCTCCACGAAGGCGCCGAACTCCATGATCTTGCGCACGATGCCCTGGTAGACCTTGCCGACCTCGGGCTCCTGCGTGAGGCCCTTGATGAGGTCCATGGCCTTCTGGGCGCTCTCGCCGTCCTTCGCGGCGATGCTGACCTTGCCGCTGTCGTCCACGTCGACCTGGACGCCGCACTGCTCGATGATGCCGCGGATCGTCTTGCCACCGGGGCCGATGACGTCGCGGATCTTGTCGGGCTTCACCATGAGGGTGAAGATCCGGGGGGAGTGCTGGGACAGCTCGGCGCGGGGCGCCGTGATGACCTTCGCCATCTCCTTGAGGATGTGCAGGCGGCCGTTCTTGGCCTGGCGCAGGGCCTTCTCGAGGATCGAGCGGTCGAGGCCGTGGACCTTGATGTCCATCTGCAGGGCGGTGATGCCGTCCTTCGTGCCGACGACCTTGAAGTCCATGTCGCCGAGGTGATCCTCGTCGCCGAGGATGTCCGACAGGACGGCGATCTTGTCGTCCTCCTGGATCAGGCCCATGGCGATGCCGGCGACCGGCTTCACGAAGGGCACACCGGCGTCCATCAGGGCCATGGACGAGGCGCAGACCGTCGCCATCGAGGACGAGCCGTTGGACTCGAGGACCTCGCTGACCACGCGGACCGTGTAGTTGAAGTCGTCCTGGCTCGGCATCAGCTTCTCGACGCCGCGGTGGGCGAGGTTGCCGTGGCCGATCTCACGACGGCTCTGGCCACGCAGCATCTTCACCTCGCCCGTGCAGAACGGGGGGAAGTTGTAGTGCAGCATGAACCGGACGAAGACGTCGCCCTGCAGGTTGTCGATGCGCTGCTCGTCCCGGCGGGTGCCGAGGGTGACCGTCGCGAGGGCCTGCGTCTCGCCGCGCGTGAAGAGCGCCGAGCCGTGGGTGCGGGGCAGGAGCGAGACGTCGCCGCTGATGGGGCGGATCTCCTCGAGGCGGCGGCCGTCGAGGCGGATGCCCTCCTCGACGACCTGCGTGCGCACGATGTCGCTCTGCAGGTCGTGCAGGTGCTCGTTGATCTCGGCCTCGCGGCCGGCCAGCGAGGGGTCCTGCGCGAGGAGCTGCGCGATCGCCTTCTTGGAGGCCTTGGACATCGCGTCCCGGCGGGCCTTCTTGTCGCGGATCGCGAGGGCGTCGGCCATGTCGTCGAGGGCGACGTCGATGACGCGATTGTAGAGCTCGGCGTCCACGGCGGGCGGCGTCGCGTCCTGCTTCGGCTTGCCGGCCTTGGCCATGAACTCGCGCTGCATCCGGCAGATGCTCTTGATGGCCTCGTGGGCGAAGAGGATCGCGTCGACGATCGTCGACTCGCTGGCCTCGCGGGCCTCACCCTCGACCATGCAGACCGCGTCCTCGGTGCCGGCGACGATGAGCTCGAGCTCGGCGTCCTTGAGCACCTTGAGGGACGGATTCAGAACGAACTGACCGCCGATGCGGGCGACGCGGCAGCCGGCGCTGGGGCCCTCGAAGGGGATGTCGCTGATGGCGACCGCCGCGGAGGCGCCGACCATCGCGCAGATCGCCGGATCGTTCTCGTTGTCCGTCGACATGACGGTCGCGATGATCTGAATCTCTTTGCGCCAGTGCTTGGGGAACAGCGGACGATTGGGCCGGTCGATCAGACGGCAGGTCAGGATCTCCCAGTTGCCCTGACGGGCCTCGCGCTTGAAGTAGCCGCCCGGGATCTTGCCCGCGGCGTACTGCTTCTCGACGTACTCGACCGTGAGGGGCAGGAAGTCGACGCCGGGACGGGCGGACTTGGTGCCACAGACGGTGACGAGGACGACGGTGTCGCCCTGGGTCACCAGGACGGCGCCGTCCGCCTGGCGGGCGAGACGACCGGTTTCGATCTTGATCGGGTTTGCGCCGTAGGGCGCGCTCAGCGTGACAACCCCCATGGGTTTCCTTTCTGTGCCGGTCCGCTTTTGCGGCCGCCGGCAGGGTCTGGTGGCCCGACCTTGCTCACGCCCCGCCTCGGTTCCTGACCGGAGAGGCCTCTCGCGAAGCCGCTCGGGTCAAGTACAAAGGCGTGTGACAATGGTCCCGACCACGACTCGAAAAGGGCGCTGCGAAATTGCAGGCCAGAAAAAAAGAAGGGAGCCCGAAGGCTCCCCGAGAGTGAATCAGCGACGCAGACCGAGCGTGTCGATCAGCTTCTTGTAGCGCTCGACGTTCTGAGCGCGGAGGTAGTTCAGCAGCCGGCGCCGCTGGCCGGTCAGCTTGAGCAGACCGCGGCGGCTGTGATGGTCGTGGCTGTGAATCTTGAAGTGCTCGGTGAGGTCGGTGATGCGCTGCGTGAGCAGGGCGACCTGGACCTCGGGGGAGCCGGTGTCGGCCTCACCCGTCTGGAACTTGGCGATGATTTCGAGCTTCTTCTCGTGCGCGAGCGGCATGGGAGCCTCCTGCCCTTTCGGGCTGTTTCGTCGTGCCGGGCCGTCGTCCAGCAGACGCGTTGAAAGTCGCGGGGGCTCTTACAGGACCCCCCTGTTGATGTCAAGCAGGCTGTTCGACGAAACCGCGGACCACGCGGAGCACACCCGACGCGTCCACGTCGACGATCGCAATCAGCGTGTCCGCGTGCGTGAGGACGACGTGGCGGCCGGCGCCCCAATCGACCGTCGGCGACTTGCCCTGCCGGATCATGAGCGCGAGCTCCGGGGTCGGCACGTGGCGCGGCATCCACGGGACCGCGTCCGCCGGACGCAGCGCTCCCGCCAGCGCCGATTCGGGATCCGCGTTGAAGGCGGCCAGCGTCATCGCGTCGCCGACGTCGAACGTGCCCAGCCCCGTGCGACGCAGAGCGGTCAGGTGACCACCGGTGCCCAGGGCACGGCCGACGTCGATGGCCAGACTGCGGATGTAGGTCCCCTTCCCGCACGCGACCCGGACCCGAAGGTCGGCCCCGTCACGGGCGAGCAACTCGAAGGTGTCGACACGGACCTGTCGAAGCGGCGCCTCGACGTCCTCGCCGGCTCGGGCCCGCGCGTAGAGCGGACGCCCGTCCACCTTGATCGCCGAGAAGACCGGCGGGCGCTGTTCGATCTCGCCGGTGAGCCGGGAGAACGACTCCAGGATGCGCGTCGTCTCGATCGCCGCGGCCGCTGCCTCCGGAACCTCGGAGACGGTCTCGCCGTCGAGGTCTCCGCTGCGCGTCTCGCGCCCGAGGCGAATCGTCGCCTCGTACACCTTGTCGCAGTCCGTCAGGTACGGGACGAGTTTGGTCGCCTCTCCCACGCAGACGACGAGCAGCCCGTCCGCGAGCGGGTCGAGCGTGCCGGTGTGTCCGACACGGCGCTCGCGCCAGCCGCGTTTGACCGCTGCGACGACGTCGAAGCTGGTGGGACCAACCGGTTTGTCGAGGAGGAGAACCCGCCCCTCACTCGGAATCGGCACCGTCATCCCCGTCGGGTGTCTCCGGATCGGGGAGCGGGCCAGGCGTGACGCCCGCTCCGGACATGCCGATCTCGCGGAGGACGGCGTCGATGCGCGCACCGTAGTCCAGCGACTCGTCGAAGTAGAATCGCAGATTGGGCACGGTGCGCATCTGTACGCGCCGGCCAATCTCACGGCGCAGGAACCCCGTGGCCGCCTGGAGGCCGCGGAGGGCATCCTTGCGGCGCTCCTTCGCGATCCCGGTCACGAAGATCTTGGCCTCGCCGAGGTCGTGGGAGATCTCGACGTCGGTCACGACCACACCGCTGGCCCGAGGGTCTTTCAACTCACGGGTCAGCAGCTCGCCGAGCACGTCTCGCAACAACGACGAGACGCGCTCGACGCGATGGTGGGTGGTCGTGGCCATCGTTACGCCAGCTTGCGGGCGACTTCCTTGACCTCGACGGCCTCGATCACGTCACCCGGCTGGATGTCGTTGTACCCGTCGACGGCGATACCGCACTCGAAGCCGTTGGCGACCTCGCGGACGTCTTCCTTGAACCGCTTCAGGCCGTTGATCTTGCCTTCGTGGAACAGGGAGCCACCGCGGAACACCCGACCGCGCACGTTGCGCTGGATCTTGCCTTCCAGCACGAAGCAGCCGGCCACTGCGCCCATGCGCGCCACCTGGAAGGAGGCGCGAACTTCGGCGCGACCGAGCTGGGTCTCGACGATTTCGGGCGCCAGGAGGCCGCCCATCATCAGCTTGACCTCGTCGGCGACCTCGTAGATGACCTCGAACTTGCGGATCTTGATGCCCGTCTGGTCGGCGAGGCGCTTCGCATTCGGGTCCGGCGACACGTTGAAGCCGATGCAGACCGCCTCCGAGGCCGAAGCCAGGGTGACGTCGCCTTCGGTGATCGCGCCGACGCCGGAGTGGATGATGCGCAGGGCGACTTCATCCGTCGTGAGCTGCTCGAGGGTCGACTTGAGGGCCTCCAGCGAGCCCTGCACGTCCGTCTTGAGGATGACGAGCAGGGTCTCCTTGTTGGCCTGGTTGAGCCGGGCGAAGACGTCACCACCGGTGTTGAACGAGGCGCTGGCCGCCAGGTCCTTCTCGCGCATCTTGTCGGCGCGCGCTTCGACGATGCGCTTGGCATCCTTCTCGTTCGCGACGATGTGGAACGCATCACCGGCGCCGGGCACGCCATCGAGGCCGAGGACCTCCACGGGCGTCGACGGACCGGCCTCCTTGAGGCGGTTGCCCTTGTCGTCGACCATGGCCCGCAGGCGCCCGCACTGGGCGCCGCTGACCATGAAGTCGCCGACCTTGAGCGTGCCCTCCTGGACGAGCACGGTGGCGACGGGGCCACGGCCCTTGTCGACCCGGGCTTCGACCACGCGACCGAACGCGGGCTTCTTCGGGTTGGCCTTGAGCTCGAGGATCTCGGCCTGCAGCGCGAGGGCGTCGAGGAGCTCCTGCACACCCGTGCCAACCTTGGCGCTGACGGGCACCATCATGGTGTCGCCGCCCCACTCTTCGGCCACGAGGCTGTACTTGGTGAGCTCCTGCTTGATGCGCTCTGGGTCGATGCCCGGCTTGTCGATCTTGTTGATCGCCACGATGAGGGGCACACCGGCCGCCTTTGCGTGGCTGATCGCCTCAATCGTCTGGGGCATCACGCCGTCGTCCGCCGCGACCACGAGCACCACGAGATCGGTGACCTGGGCGCCGCGGGCGCGCATCGCCGTGAAGGCGGCGTGGCCCGGCGTATCCAGGAAGACCACGTCGCCGTGGGCGGTGTGGACCTTGTAGGCGCCGATGTGCTGCGTGATGCCGCCGGCCTCGCCCGCGGCCACGTTGGCCTTGCGGATGCGGTCGAGCAGCGAGGTCTTGCCGTGGTCGACGTGACCCATGACGGTGATGACCGGCGCGCGAAGGATCGCGTCGGGATCGGCGTTCTGCGTCTCGTCGTCGGGCGTGTCGAGGATCTCGTCCTCGTCGAAGCCGACATCCTCGATCTCGTAGCCGTACTCATTGGCGAGCAGCGTGGCGGTGTCCGGATCGATCTGGGCGTTGATGGTGACCATCGTGCCCATGCTGATCAGCTTCTGGATGAGCTCCGAAGCCTTGACACCGAGCTCCTTGCCGAGCTCGCCGACGCTGATCGTGTCATCGATGCGGATGATGCGCTTGTGCGCCGCCGGCGTCGTGAGCGGAGTCTTGGAGGTCTTCTTGGTCGGGACCTTCCGCTTGCGGCCGCGGGCTGCCCGGGTCGCGCCGGAGTAGAGGTCCTCGCGGGAGACGACCTGACGCTTCTTGCCGGGGGCCGCCTTCGCGGCGCGGGCCTTCTCGGCCTCACCCCGAGTGTCGGGCGCGGCGGGCGCGACCTCACCACCGGGACGACGACGGCGCGTGCCATCGCCGCGATCCACCGGGAGCGGCACGACCTGGTTGACGTCCAGCGGGAGCGGGCGCCCGCCACCGGGCGGACGACGCGGACCACCGGGACCGCCACCGGGACCCGGCGGGCGGCTGCCCGGAGGACCGCTGCCCGGACCGCCGGGGCCACCCGGACCACCGGGGCCAGGGCGACGCGCAGGCGGCCGCGCGGTGCGGCTGCGGAGGAGATCGAGGGGAACGGTGCCGAGCACTTTGGCGCCGCCGGGCGTGCCGGGCGGAATCGGGCGCGGGGGCTGCGCGGGGGGCGCGGGCTGACCACCGGGGGGCGACTGCGTCGCGACCGCGGCGGGCGGACGGCGGACCTCGCCACCGGACTCGCCGGAGGCGGCGGGCCCCGTGGGCGCCGGCCGAGCGATGATGCGCGCAGGCTCGGGAGCCGGCTCAGCGGGGCGCGGCGGCGGCGGCGCAACGACGCGAGCGCGCTCGAAGGGCGGCTCGGCGTTGCGGTCCTGCGCCGGCGACTCGGTGACGGCCGGAGCCTGCGAGACCGGCGCTGGCGTCGACTGGACGGGCGTCGCCTCGGGCTCGGGGCGACGAGCCGGGGGCTCGTTGACCACGGGCCGCGGGGGCGGCGGGGCGTCTTGCCGGGTGACCGGCGGACGACTGGTGACCCCGACCGGCGGGCGGGCGACGGGCGCCTGCTGCTGCACGGGCGGCTTCAGCGGCACGACCGGCTTCGGCGCGACGGGCGCCGGGGCTGGCTCGGGGCGCTTGCGGCGAAGCACGCCGGGCGAACCGGCTTTCTCCTCCGCGGCCTTCGGGTTGCGCTCCGCCTCGAACGACGACTTCACGGTGGCCGCGTCTGCGTCACTCAGGTCGGACATGTAGGTCTTCACGCCGACGTTGAGCTGGTCGCACCGCTTCATGACCTCGCGGTGGTCGAGTCCGAGCTCTTTGGCGATTTCGAATACCTTCTTGCCCATAACTCCAAAACCTCATCCCGACTGCGGGCAGACAGGGCCATTGACCGGGCGCGTACTATAGGGATTCCCGGTCAGGCCGCAACCAAAACCCGGCCGCGGCGCTCAAACTCGATGCGAACTCGCTCGGCGAGCCCCTCATTGATGATTCCGACGGCCACTCGCGCCTCCGCCCCGTGCGTCCGACCGAGCTCCTCGGCGGTGCCGAAGTGGACGGTGGGCAGGGAGACGGCGTGCGCTCGACTCATCCACCGATGATCGGTGTTCTCGGCCACGTCCGTGGCCATGATCAGGAATCGAAGCGTTCCGGCGCTCCAGGCGGCTTCGAGGGCGTCGGCGCCCGCCGCGGTCTCGCGCCGCATGCGGCCGAGGGCGAGAGCATCCGTGAGCCTTGCATCGATGGCCGTGACCACGTCGGCGATCAGGCTGTCGGCGTCCGGTACTTGCGTTCCGCCGGAGACTCCGGGGAACGCACGCCCGACGGCCTTGCGCTTGATGGCGGCCTCGATGCAACTGCGTGAATAACAAAGATGGGCGCCCCGACCCGGGGCCCGCAAGTAGCGGTCGACGCCGATCTCCCCCGCGGGTCCGCGCACGATGCGGATCAGCGACTCACGGGGGAAGAGGCCACGACAACCGATGCACATGCGGGTTGAACCCTCGGGTTTGGGTGCCGCGGTCCGCGGCGCACGACGGCCACGGCCGGCCATGGATCAAGCCTCCGCGTCGCCCTCGGCCTCGGCGCGTGCGGCGGCCGCTCGGGCCACCGCCTCGCGGGCGGCGTAGATGATCTTCACGGCGCGCTCGATCTCGTACCCCGTCGCCTTGGCGAAGCGGTCCGGGTTGTCGGCGGTGGCCACCTGCTCGAGCGTCAAGAAACCGGCGCGCACGCAGCGGTCGAAGGCGTTGCGGTCGAGACCGTCCACACCCCGGGGCCACCGCGCCCACTCGGCGTCCTTGTCGTAGCCCGGGGGCAGGCTGACGGAGGGGCGGATGTCCTCGCCGCGGGCCTTGCGGTCCAGCAGCGAGTCCGCGCCGGCGCGCAGGCGCGCAGCGTCCTCGGCCGTGATGCCCGGGATGTTCGAGAGCTCTTCCTCGGCCGTGTTCGCGATGTGCTCGAGCGTCCGGTAACCCAGGCGCCAGAGGGTGTCGACGTGGTCGGCCGTGATGCCGGCGAGCGCCTGGAGCGCCAGACGGGCCTCCTCCTCGAGCTCGCGGATCTTGCTCTCCGAGTGGATGTCGATCTTCCAGCCGGTGAGCTGGCTGGCGAGGCGCACGTTCTGGCCGCGGCGGCCGATGGCCTGGCTGAGCTGGTCGTCGGCGACGATGAGCTCCATCGTAAAGTTGTCCTCGTCGATCAGGACCTTGACGACCTCGGCCGGGGCGATCGCATTGCAGACGAACCGGGCCGGATCCTCGGAGTACGGCACGATGTCGATCTTCTCGCCGCGGAGTTCCTGGACGACGGCCTGGACGCGGGAGCCCTTCATGCCGACGCAGGCGCCGACGGGATCGACGTCCGGATCGCGGCTCGAGACGGCGATCTTGGCGCGGCTGCCCGGCTCGCGGGCGGCGGTCTCGATGCGGACGATGCCCTCGTAGATCTCGGGCACCTCCATCTCGAAGAGCTTGATGAGGAGCCCCGGGGACGTGCGGGAGAGCACGATCTGGGGGCCCTTCACGTTGCGCTGAACGTCGAGGACGTAGGCCTGGATGCGCTCGCCGGGGCGATACGACTCGCGGGGCACCTGCTCGCGGACGGGCAGCACGGCCTCGGCCTCGTTGCGGCCGAGATCGACGATGATGTTGCCACGCTCGAAGCGGCGGACGATGCCGGTGATCAGCTCGCCCTTCCGGTCGATGAACTCGTCGAAGATCTTGTCGCGATCCGCCTCGCGGATGCGCTGCGTGATCACCTGCTTGGCGGCCTGGGCGGCGATGCGCCCGAAGCTCGAGCGCTGCGACTTCAGCTGGAGGATGTCGCCGTAGCGCTCGTCCTGGTCGCGGGCCTTCTCGATGTCCTTCGGCAGGTAATAGATGTTGAAGAGGAGCTCTTCACCGAGCTCGGCCTCGAGGCCGTGCTCGCGCGCTTCCTCGATCGTCAGCTCATTGAACGGATCGTTGATGTCGTCGACCACGTTGATGATCTGGAAGAGCTGGACCTCGCCGTCCTCGGGGCTGAACTGCGCCTCGATGTTGCGGTCCTGGCCGAAGACCTTCTTGGCGGCCTGAAGAATGGCCTGCTCGAGGGTCTCCTGGAGCAGCTTCCGATCGATGCCCTTCGCCTTGGCGATTTCATCGATGACGTGATTGAGGTTGACGTCCAAGTCCTGCATCACTTGCCTCCAATCAGGGCTTCTTACCGGCCTTCGTCTTCTGACCGCCCTGCGGGATCTCGAACTTCAGGCGGGCCTTGCTGATTTTCTCCAGGGGAACGGAAAACGTCCCGTCCTGGCATTGGAGCTCAACGGTCTCCTCGGTCGTGGGACCGATGACTCCGGTGAACTTGCGGCGCCCGTCGTGGGCATCGCCGAGTTGAACGACGGCTTCGCGGCCGGCAAAGCGCTGGAAGTCGACGTTCGTCATCAACGGCCGGTCGAGTCCCGGCGAGGAAACACGCAGCTCGTAGGCCTCGGCGATGGGATCGTCGACGTCCAGAGCGGCGGAGATTTCGGGGTGGGCACGCGTGCAGTCGTCCAGGGTGAGACCGCCCTCCGTGTCGAGGAAGACCCAGAGCACCTGGCGGGCGCCGTCCCGGGCGAGCTCGACGCCGACGAGCTCGAGGCCCAGACCGACGACGATGGGTTCGATGGCCGCGCGGACGCGCGCCGGAACCGGTCGCGCCGCGCCGCCGATGAGGACGACGGGCTGGGAGATGGCTGCTTGCTCGGACACCGGGACTCTTCTCGAACGTCGGAAACGAAAAAGGGCTCCTGAGGAGCCCTTCACCTGGATGACCACTGGCGAATTCGGGGGAGCGTCTAACACACGATTTCGTGGAGTGCAAGGCGACCGTGTGGGAACGTGTCGTTCATGGCCGACACCACCCCCGACGCCCGTTCATCCTTCCCTTCGATGCCTTCGATGCCTTCGATGCGGATCGCCGCGGCGCAGATGTGCGTCGGGCAGGATCCGGACACGAACCTGGCCCAGGCGGCCGCGCTGGTCGCCGAGGCGGCGGGCGCCGGCGCCCGGCTCGTCGCGCTGCCGGAGAACGTCGTCTTCATGGGCGACACGCGGGTGCGCGAGGCGATCGCCGAGCCGCTCGACGGGCCCCGGGCCGGGGCCCTGTGTGCCCTGGCCGCCGCGCATGGTGTCTGGCTGCTGGTGGGGGGCTTTCCCGAGCGGGGTCGCCTGCCCGCCCGCCCGTACAACACATCGTTCCTGATCGACCCGAGCGGCGCGCGGGTCGCGGCGTATCGCAAGCTGCACCTCTTCGACGTGGATCTGCCCGACGGCCGCCAGATTCGTGAGTCGAGCTACACTGCAGCGGGTGACGCCGTCGTGACGGCCGAGGTGGACGGCGTCCGGGTCGGGCTGAGCATCTGCTACGACCTGCGTTTTCCCGAGCTGTTCCGGGCGCACGTCGCCGAGGGCGCCCGCGTGCTGTTCGTGCCCTCGGCGTTCACCGTTCCCACGGGTCAGGCGCACTGGCACCTGCTCCTGCGGGCGCGGGCCGTGGAGAATCAGTGTTTCGTGGTTGCGCCTGCGCAGACCGGGGTGCACGGCGCGTCCGGGCGCAGTTCGTACGGCCACAGCCTGATCGTCGATCCGTGGGGTGACGTCTTGGCCGAGCGGGCGGACGGCGTGGGCCTCGCGCTCGCCGACCTCGACTTCACGCGACAGGACGATGTGCGCGCCCGGCTGCCGGTCCTGGCGCATCGGCGCCCCGAGCTCACTGCCCGCTGAGGTCGTAGATCTTCAGGTGGTCGTAGCTGCCCTTGGCCTCCCAGTTGTTGAAGGCGAAGTGCCGCCCCATCACCGGGTGCTTGTCGTCGTACACGAGCATGAGCTGGCCGTCGACGTACCACTTCAGGACGTTGTCCGTCCGGATGAAGGTCCAGTGGTACTCCATGTCGGGCTCGACGCAGCGGTTGCCCGGTCCGCAGCGGCTGTCCTGCTTGCGCTCCTCGCTGTGCTCGTCCCGCCGCGCGAGGCAGTTCACCGTGTTCTTCCAGCCGCCCATGATGGCGATGTAGCCGCTCTGGTGGGTGCGGCCGTCGCCGAAGACCTCGACCTTGATGTCCCCGGCGTCCGACTCCGGGCGCACGTCGACGTCGATGCGGACCTTCTCGGGCATCTCGAACTTCAGCCAGAGCGCCGCGTTGTGGATGTCCTGGGCGACCAGGCGGCCGCCTTCGATCTTCCAGGTGCCGGCCTTCCAGTTGAGGTCGGGCCCGGACTGCAGGTACTGGTCACCGATCTCGGCGCGCTCGAACTCGTCCTCGAAGACGAGCTTGCCGGTGGGCTCCGGCGCGGTGCGCGGCCGCTGGACGACGGCCACGGAGGCGACCAGGGCGACGATGAACGCGAGGGTGCCCAGGAGGGCTTTCGAGTGCTTGCGGAGCATGCTGCGTCAGCGGCTAATCTTCGCCCGGGTCCTCGATGGCGTCGTCGTCGGCGATGTCGACGGACGAGACCCCGGAGAAGGCCGATCCGCGGGCGCGGTTGGGGTGGCGAGCGAGATCGACCGTGACGCGCGCCTCGGCGTCGTCCGCCGGGGGGGGCGAGAGGGCCGGCACGGGGGCGTCGATGACCGTGGGGGGCGTCGTCGTCCGGGGGAGCGTGACGACGGGCGCGGAGGCCTCGACCGGCGCCGGGGCGGGCGTCGGCGTGGACTCGAACTCCAGGGCCTCGGGCTCCAGAGCCTCGGGGGGCGCGGAGAGCGGCGGCGGCGAAGGTGGCGCCGGATGGGCGGGCTCCGGGGGCGAGAGGTTCTGGCTGATCCGCGCCGTAATTCCGGGGCGATCGTCGACGTCCGCCTCGCCGAACTCGTTCGCCGACGGGTCGAGGCGAAGGAGCGGGTCCGTCTGCACCTGCTCGCTGTCCGCGAAGAGGAAGCCGGGGATGAGCTCGTCCGTCACGCCCACCGGGAGTCCGGCGACGGCGGCCACGGCCGGATCGATCGACGGCATCTCGGCGACGACCCCGCC
The DNA here is from genome assembly GCA_903847385.1 of uncultured Myxococcales bacterium. Lineage (GTDB taxonomy): Bacteria > Myxococcota_A > Bradymonadia > UBA7976 > UBA1532 > CAINDO01. The sequence goes on along the minus strand of CAINDO010000599.1, from coordinate 48,444 downwards.
GATTTGATGATGGCGGAGGACGTCGATCGTGTCGCGGGCGGAGAGGAGCTCGTTGTTCGTGAGCCTGAGACGGGTGTTCAGGACCTGGATGAAGCTCCACATGAGCTTCACGGCCATGTTCGGGTCGCGCCGCATGATCTCGTAGAACTGCTGCCGCTGGATGATCAGCAGCTTGCTGTCCTCGACCACGCGGGCCGTCGCCGAGCGCGGCGACTTGTCGACCATCGCCATCTCGCCGAAGTGGCCGCCGGCGCCGAGCTCGGCGAGCAGAAGGCCGCCCTTCTCGATGGCCACGCGGCCCTGCAGGATGAGGTAGAAGTCCTCGCCTCGGGAGCCCTCTTCGAAGAGGAGCGTACCCGCGGGGACCCGGCGGTTGTCGGTGATGTTCATCACCTTCACCAGGCCCTTGTAGGACAGGTACTTGAACAGCGGGATCGCCCGGAGCGTGTCCAGCTTGAGCCGGACCTCGGTCATCCGCTCGTTGCGCGACTCGTCCGCCTCGGGCTGGACGCGCACGACGACGGACGTGATGTTGTCCTTGCCGCCCGCGTTGTTGGCCAGCTCGATGAAGCGGTCCGGGATCTCCTTGACGTTGTCGGCGCCGAGAATGTGCCGCGTGGTCTCGTTGTCCAGGTAGCAGGACAGACCATCGCTGCAGAGCAGGTAGTTGTCCCCGGGCAGGATGTCGAAGTCGAGCGTGTCCACCTCGACCGACTCGTACACGCCCACGGCGCGCGTGACCGCGTTCTTGTAGGGGCTGTCGAAGACGTCCCCAGGCTTGAGGCGGCCGCGTTTGATGAGCTCGTTGACCAGCGAGTGGTCTTCGGTGAGCTGGTGGACCTGGCCGGTGCGCAGCAGATAGATGCGGCTGTCGCCCACGTGCCCGATGAAGCCGCGGCGACCGGCGACGAGCAGCATGCAGAGCGTGGTGCCCATCCCGCGGCGGTCGGGGGTCTCCTGCGCCATCTCGAAGATTCGGGCGCAGGCGTGCTGGATGGCCTGCTCGATGAGCCGCAGGACCTCCTGCCGGCCCACGGCGCTCTCTTCCTGCGCGTAGTTCTCGACGATGTCGCGGTTTTCGGAGACGAGTCGACGGACCTCGCGGACGGCGACGGAGGACGCGATCTCGCCCGCCGCGTGCCCACCCATGCCATCGGCCACGATGAAGAGGTTCAACTTCTTGTCGACCAGGAAGTTGTCCTCGTTGTGCTCGCGGGTGCGGCCCTGATGGGTCGCCGCCCAGAAGCGAACCTGCATGGGTGGTGGCTTCCGTCGGGTGGTGTTGCGGACCTAGATAACCCGGTTCCGGAGCGAGGTCAAAGGCCTTGCGGGGCTGGCGAGACGGCTTCTCGCAGCCGCGCCTCCAGGTCGTCGAGCATGGCGTCCCCGTGCCCAGGCAGGAGCGAGCGGGCGTTGTCCAGGTGAAAGCGGATCCGGAGCTCGTCCAGGGGGCGCATCGCGAGGAGCGTCTCGGCGGCGAGGGCGTGCTGGAAGGCCCAGGACAAGGCCGTGTCGCGATCGATCAGGCCCTCGGCGGGCAGGCGTGCGTACCAGGCCGCCTCGACCTCGGCCCGGCCCGCGGGGGGCGCCGCACGCCAGAGGACCCCCGCGGGCGCGAGTCGGTCCGCGAGCGGTCCCAGGCGGCGCCGTTCGACGCCCGCTTCGAACCAGGCGTCCGAGGGGTCGAACGCGTCCGGGAAGCCGGCGAGGCGCACCGCGCCCGGCCCCGCGGCGCCGAAGGGGTTCACGCGGGCCGCCCGCTCGGCGACCCAGGCCTGCCCGAGCCGCCCTCGATAGACGACGAGGACGTCCGGTCGTTCGGCCATCAGGGCGCGCATCCACCAGGCCTGGAACCAGGTCCCGTACTCGGCCAGGACGAGGACGCCGCCGGGAGGGACCTCGTCGAAGATGCGGCGGATGGAGGACTCGGCGGCGCGGCTGCCCATGCGTTCGCCGGGGTCCCAGTCGAGGCGAGCGAAGGGCGAGAGGGCGAGCACCGGCCAGAGCCACCGGGGACCGCGGCCGAGGGCGAACGCGGCCAGGGCCAACGCCGTCAGCAGTGCCGGCGCGAGGTAGCCCCCGATGTCCGGGTTCTCGGCGTCGAACGGATAGAAGAAGCGTGTCGCCAGCACGGGCACGAGCAAGCCGACCCCCGCCGCGAGCGGCCCGGCCCCGCTCCGCACGGCCCCGGGCAGCGCGACGCACACGGCGAGGCCCAGGGCGAGGGCGCCGACGAGACCCAGTTGATCCAGGCCGTACTCGGTGAAGGCGACGGCATTGGCGGCCAGGTCGAGGCCGGTCGTGCCCTCGGAGACGAGGTTCTTCTGCCAGTCGCGCGCCAGGACCGTGTCCACGAAGCGGGCGGTGTCCGTCGGATTCCCCCACCCTGCGTCCAGGCCGGCGTGGGCGCGCAGCGGGAGATAGGCGTACGCGAGCAGGCCTGCGACGCCGGCGACACCGGCCAGGACCCACGCGCGAGCCGGCGGCCGCGCGCGCACCGCGACGACCACGGTGAGCGGCACGACGGCGAGCCCCAAAAGGCTGTGGCACGCCCCGGCGAGGCCGATCAGGAACCCCGCGCCGATGAAGGCGCGCGCGTCGCCCGTGCGCTGGAGCGGCTCGACGCACCGCAGGACCCCCACGAACAGCAGGAGCATCAGCGCGTAAACCTCTGCCCGAGCGCCTTGAAGCCAGATCGCCGGCCAGAACGCCGGGGCGAGGCACAGGAGCGTGGTCAGCGCGACGGGCAGGCGGGGCGCCCAGCGGCGCAGGAGGGGCTGCAACAGGCCCAGCGCGAGGGCGAGCGTCGCGCCGCTGGCCAGGTTGGCGCGGAAGGCGAGGTCGCCAGTCGGGAGCCAAAGGAAGGGCCGGGTCCACATCGCGTGAACCGGGTGCGAGGGCGGGTGGGACAGACTCCACCACCAGGTCGTCGCGGCGAACTCCCCCGTGTCGTGCCAGTGGACCCCCGGCAGGCACGTGAGCGCGAGGAAGGCCCCGACGGCCGCGACGATCACGGCGGGCGCTAGGCGCGTCCCGTCGGCGGAATTCGGGGCGGTGGGCGCGTCTTCGGGCATTTTGGAGGACTTCGAAGCCGCTTTTCTGTTGATTTGGCGCGATCCGGTGTTTACCTGCCCGGTCGTCCGGTGTCGAGGGACGGGAGCGATTTGATGAGTGATTCAATGGACATCCAGCGGAAGATGCGTGAGGACTGGGACCGGCGCGCCCGGGTGGACCCCCGCTATTGGGTGGCGGCCACCACCGAGGCGGACGAGGCCAGTTACGAGTTGTCGGCCGAGGCCGACGCGGCGGCGCTCCTGGACGGTCTGCGCGGGCGGATCGGGGCCCAGGCCCGGGTGCTCGACCTCGGCTGCGGCATCGGGCGCCTCTCGGCGCAGATCGCCGGTCGATTCGCCATGGTCGTCGGCGTGGACGTGTCCCCGGCGATGATCGAGGCCGCGCGCGTAATGCACGCCGACCGCGCGGGACTGCGTTTCGAGGCCAACTCCGGCAGCGACCTCGCCGACTTCCCGGACGCGGACTTCGACCTCGTGTTCAGCTACTCGGTGCTCCCGCACCTGCCCAAGGACGTGCTGGAGAGCTACTTCCTCGAGGTGGGGCGCGTGCTGAAGCCTGGGGGCTGGTTCCGGTACCAGTTCTGGGTCGGCGAGCCCCACGAGGCCTCGGAGAACGACACGCTGACCATCCGGGTGTACGACCGCGAGGCCTTCGACCGGCTCAACGCGGACGCCGGCCTGACGGTTCGCGAGGTCGAGAACATCGACTACTTCGATCCCGTGCTGAAGCTCCACCCGGTGTGGGTGAACGCCGAGCGCACTTCGGCCCCCGTCCGGCGGCCGACGGCGATCGCGCAGCGTTCGGGCTCCGACGCAGGCGAGGAACAGGAGCTCGAGTACGGGCTGCTCCTGTACCTGGCCGTGAAACACGACGAGCACGGGAACGTGCCCGAGGCCGAGCGTGTGCTCGAGCAGTGCATCGCCGTCGCGCCGACGCGCCCCGAGGCCTATATCCAGTGGGCGCGCCACCGGCTCGACATGGACGACGTCCCCGGTGGCCTGAAGATCCTGGAGAGCCTGAACGACAACGTGCCGGACTGCGCGCCGGGCTGGCTCTACCGGGCGCAGTTCGCCGAGGCCGTGGGCGAGAAGGCCGTCGCCGCGATGGCGCTGGACCGCCTGGCGACCCTGCGTTCGCCGGACCCGAACCTCCGGCGCGAGTCGCAGGCGATCCGCCGACGCCTGCGCGGCGGACGCTGAGCCGGGCCTACTGCGTCAGGCCCTGGAGCTTCTGGCAGAGGACCTCGAGGGCCCGCTCCTGCTTGGCCTCGAGGCCGCGGAACGCACAACAGAACCGGACGTAGCCGTTGCCGAACGGCACCCGGCCGACCACCTCGAGGGCGACCGTCTGGGTCAGTCGCCCGTACAGCGTGATCTCCGCGTCGCGCAGCATGCTGCCCAGGCTGCCGGCGGTCGGCTCGTCGAAGATGAGCGACGCCCCGCCCGGGCCGATGTCCACCACGCGGAACGGGCGCGCATCGCCCCGGGACAGGCCGAGGCTGTCGACGATCGGGATCCGGAAGTCGACCATTTCCTTGGCGCCCACGGCGCACCGCTGAACCTTTCGACGCTGGCGACGCTGCAGGGCGTCGGGCCAGACGAGCGTGAGTCGGGCGTCCTGACCGCCCTGAGTCTTCGTGCGAAAGCCGATCGTCAGCCCGTTGACGACGACGCTGACCGCGACGGGCTGCCCCGCGCGCCACCCGACGCCGACCATGTCCGTGCCCACGAGCTGGATGTCGATCGTACGGGGAGGCCGCATCACGTCCCGCGGGTTCGTGCCGGGCGTCGCCTGGAGCTGACCCGGGAAGAAGGTGCCCGGCGTGAGCAGGAAGATCAGGCACGGCCGCGCCTGCTCGATGGCCGCGGTGAGGATCTCCGTGACGCGGTTGCGGTGGTTGACCGGCTGCGCGTCCGTCACGTCGCTGAGGGTCACGTCGAAGCCCTCGAACATGCGGGCCATGGCCGACACGTTGCCCCAAAGCTGCTCGCGCACCGGGAACCGGTAGACCGTGCGGGGGAAATCCAGCACGAGCGAGGCCTGAGACGCCTCCGTCACGTGGACGTGGCAGCCCCACCAGCACCCCTCGTGGTTCCAGGACATGCGTACGGCCTGGCCGACGCGGAGCGGGCGTGCGGTCGCGCTGTGATCCGGGCGACCGAGTTCCAGGAAGACTTTCGGCCCGACGACACGCGCCTTTTGCAGCAGGTACCGCCGGATCTCGTCGTCGTCCTCGGCCGTGACGATGATGCGCCCGGCGCCCAGCTGCTTGGACAGGCCGGTGACGTGGGCCAGGTTGCCGAAGTTCGGTTCGGCGAGGTTGATGCGCGAAAGGTGCGGGTCCCAGTAAGTGTCCCGCGCCTCCGGCAGCGTGCGCCCGGCCCTTGGTCTCTCCACGTGAGCGCCTCCGGAATCCGACCTCAGGCGCCCTCGCGAAGACGCGCGAGCAGTTTGTCGTGAATGCCCTCGAAGCCGCTCGAGGACATGAAGACGACCACGTCACCGGACGTGGCCTCGGCGGCGATGAGCTCCACGAGCGCCTCGATGGACGGCCGGTGGCGGGCGCTGCGGCCGCGCGCGGCGATCGCGTCCACCACGCGGTCGAGGTCGAGCTTCTCGTCCGCGGTGAGCTTGTCCTCCTTGATGAAGGGCCGGGAGAACAGGACGAAGTCGGCGGCATCGAAGCAGGCGGCGTAGGCGTCCTGGTGGACGTTGCGACGCGCCGTGTTGCTCTTCGGCTCGTAGACGGCCCAGAGGCGCCGGCCCGGATATCGTGCGCGGAGCGCCTGCAGGGTCTCGTCGATGGCCGTCGGGTGGTGGCCGTAGTCGTCGATGACCAGGACCCCCCTCGCCTCGCCCTTCTCTTCCTGGCGCTTCTTCACGCCGGCGTAGCTGCGGATGCCGGGCAGCGTCGCCTCGAAGTCGCGGCCGAGGGCGCGGGCGACGCCGATCGCCGCCAGCGTGTTCCACACGTTGTGACGGCCGGCGAGCGGTGACTGCACGCGGCCCTGTACGACGCCGTCCTCGACGAACGTGAAGGCGCAGCCGGCGGCGTTCGGCTCGATGTCCACGGCCCGGAGCGAGGCCTCCGGCCCGAAGCCGTAGGTGCGGACGGTGCACTTGGCCCGGGCGGCGCGGGCCATCACCCGAGCGTCGTCGACGTTGACGAGCAGCGTGGCGCCGGGGCCGAGGATGTCCACCAGGCGGTCGAAGTTCTCCTCGATCTCCTCGATGGTGTCGTAGATGTCCGCGTGGTCGAACTCGATGTTGTTGATCACGCAGATCTGCGGCCGGTAGTGCAGGAACTTCGGGCCCTTGTCGAACCAGGCCGTGTCGTACTCGTCGCCTTCGATCACGAAGGGCACGCCGGGCCCGCCGCCGAGCAGGAAGGTCGAGTCGAAGTTCCGCGTGACGCCGCCGACGAGCATGCCGGGGTTCAGCCCGGCGCCGTGCAGCACGTTCGTGGTCAGGGCGGTCGTGGTCGTCTTGCCGTGGGTGCCGGCGATGACGACAGGCACGGCGTCCGTCAGGAAGAGGTCGCTGAAGGCCTGCGGGAACGAGACGCTCGGGATGCCGCGCTCGGCCGCCGCGACGGACTCGGGGTTGTCGCGCCGGCAGACGTTGCCGACGATCACCAGGTCCGGGCCCCAGTCCAGGTGCTCCGGCGCCCAGCCCTCCATCCAGGGGATGCCGAGCTGCGTGAGCTCGGTGCTCATCGGCGGATACACGTTCCGGTCGGACCCGCGGACCTCGAAGCCGGCGGCCTGGAGCATCCCGGCGAACGCGCCCATGCCCGCGCCGGCGATGCCGATCAGATGAACCTTTTCGACCTCCGCCCGCGTCGGCATGGGGCGGCGGATGAACCACGGCTGATTGGGCTTCGTCATGGGGCGCTCATAGCACCGCGACGCGAGGGCTTGCAACGATCGCTCGCCTTGTGCATTTTGCCCCTGCTCATCGAAAGGCTGAACAGATGTCCAGACACGCCCTGCCCCCCGACAGCTCCGGGGAGCGCGTCACCGAACTCGACCACATCATCGTGCGCGGTGCCCGCGAGCACAATCTCAAGGGCATCGACCTGGAGATCCCCAAGAAGAAGCTGGTCGTGTTCACGGGCGTCTCGGGCAGCGGCAAGTCGTCGCTGGCCTTCGACACGCTCTTCGCCGAGGGGCAGCGCCGATACGTCGAGAGCTTGTCGGCCTATGCCCGCCAGTTCCTCGGTCAGATGGAGAAGCCGCACTACGACTCGATCCGCGGCCTGTCGCCGACGATCAGCATCGAGCAGAAGGCCGCCAGCAAGAACCCGCGCTCGACGGTCGGCACCATCACCGAGATCTACGACTACCTTCGCGTGCTATACGCCCGCGTGGGCGAGCAACGGTGTTACCAGTGCGGCCGTTCCGTGGAGCCGCAGACGGCGCAGCAGATCGTCGAGGAGCTCTCGCACCTGCCCGAGGGCACGAAGTTCGTCGTACTCGCGCCGGTCATCGAGAACCGCAAGGGCGAACACAAAGAGCTGCTCGATGAACTGCGGACGCAGGGCTTCGCGCGCATCCGCGTGGACGGCGAGATCATCGAGCTCGACGAGCACACCACCCTGGACAAGAAGCGCCGCAACCAGGTCGACGTCGTCGTCGACCGCCTGGTGTCGCGGCCGGACCAACGCTCGCGCCTCACGGACTCCGTCGAGACGGCCCTGAAGCGCGGCGAGGGCAAGCTCGTCGTGACCGTGCACGGCGAGAAGGACGACCGCCTGTTCAGCGAGAGCCGGTGGTGCGCCCATTGCAGCCTCGGGTTCCCCGAACTTTCTCCGCCGAGCTTCAGCTTCAACAGCCCGCTGGGCATGTGCCGCGAGTGCAACGGGCTGGGCACGGCGCTGGAGATCGACCCGGCGAGGGTCGTGCCCGACCCCACGCTGTCCATCGAAGACGGCGCCATCAAACCGTGGCGGACGCTGCTCAATCACCCGGCGGGCGCGTGGACGAAGAAGATCCTCGAGGCCGTCGCCGAGACCTTCGGCATGAACCTCAAGGCGCCCTTCGAAAGCCTCGCCGAGGCCCATCGGGCGCTGATCCTCTACGGCTCCGGCGAGGAGGAGATTCAGCTGAAGTGGCGGCGCGGCCACGGCACGGAGACCTTCGCCACGGCCTGGGAGGGCGTGCTGCCCACCATGATGCGGCGATGGCGGGACGCGCAGACCGAGGAGGCGCGCCTGAACCTGGCCGCCTACTTCAGCACCGCCGCCTGCAAGGCCTGCAAGGGCACGCGCCTGCGGCCCGAGTCGGCGGCCGTACAGGTGGGCGGGCGCTCGATTCTGGAGATCAACGGCAGCACCATCGCCGAGGCACACGAGTTCTTCCGCACGCTGGACCTGGCCGGGTCGCGCGGGATCATCGCCGCCGAGCTGACGAAGGAGATCTGCGGGCGCCTGCGGTTCCTGCTGAACGTCGGGCTGGAGTACCTCAGCCTGGACCGCCCGGGGCCGACGCTGTCCGGCGGCGAGAGCCAGCGCATCCGCCTGGCGAGCCAGATGGGCAGCGAGCTCACGGGCGTGCTCTACATCCTCGACGAACCCTCGATCGGCCTGCACCCCCGAGACAACCGCCGCTTGATCTCGACGCTCGAGCACCTGCGGGACCTGGGCAACAGCGTGCTCGTGGTGGAGCACGACCAGGAGATCATGGAGTTGTGCGACTGGATCGTCGACTTCGGGCCCGGCGCCGGTCGGACGGGCGGCGAGGTCGTGGCGAGCGGCCCGCCGGAGGTGTTCGCGAAGGCCGAGCACAGCCTGACGGCGGCCTACCTCTCCGGGCGCCGGCGCATCGAGCTGCCCGAGCGGCGACGCGCCCCGGATCCGACGCGGCAGATTCGCGTGAAGAACGCGCGGGCGAACAACCTGCAAGGCGTGGACGCCGCGTTCCCGGTGGGCGTGTTCACGTGTGTCACCGGCGTCAGCGGCGCGGGCAAGAGCACGCTCGTGAACGACATCCTGCTGCCGGCCGCGGCGCGGGCGCTCAACGGCGCCAACGATGTCCCGGGGCCGCACGACGGCCTGACGGGTCTGGAGCACCTGGACAAGGTCATCGACATCGACCAGAGCCCCATCGGCCGCACGCCGCGCAGCAACCCGGCGACCTACACCAAGATGTGGGACGACATCCGCGAGGTCTTCGCCTCCACGCGCGAAGCCAAAGCCTACGGGTTCAGCGCCGGCCGCTTCAGCTTCAACGTCAAAGGCGGCCGCTGCGAGCGCTGCGAAGGCGCCGGCGTGACCAAGGTCGAGATGCACTTCCTGGCGGACGTCTACGTGCCCTGCGAGGAATGCAAGGGCCGGCGCTTCAACGACGCCACGCTCCGCGTGCGCTACCGCGACCGCACGATCAGCGAGATCCTCGATACGACGATCGACGACGCCGCCGAGCTCTTCCAGAACCACCGCAAGATCCTGCGCGGCCTGAAGACGCTCCAGGAGGTCGGCCTGGGCTACCTTCAGCTCGGCCAGCCCTCGACGACTCTCTCCGGGGGCGAGGCCCAGCGCATCAAGCTCAGCCGCGAGCTGGCGCGAACGGCCACCGGTCGCACGCTCTACATCCTGGACGAGCCCTCGACGGGCCTGCACTTCGAGGACATTCGCCGTCTCCTGGAGGTCGTCCAGCGGCTCGTGTCCGCCGGCAACACCGTCGTGATGATCGAGCACAACCTGGACATCATCAAGACGGCCGACTGGGTCGTGGACATCGGTCCGGAGGGCGGCGCCGGGGGCGGCCGCATTCTCGCGGTCGGGACACCCGAGGACGTGGCGACCATCGACGCCAGCCATACGGGCCGCTACCTTCGTACTGTACTTCCGCAAAGCTGATCGCGGCACCTCGGCATTGACGCGATGCCGCCCGGCACCGCACCCTCTGCGGGTTCGCCCCAAGGATGTGACCCATGCGCGGAAGACTCTCGCCCCTCGGCCTCGCGGCCGCCACGCTCACCCTGCCGGTCGCCGTGATGGCGGCGCCCATCGACGGCGTTCAGCCCATGAGCACGCAGATGGGCTGCGATCCGAACGTCGGTGTGGTCAGCCTCGGCCTCGACGCCTGGGGCGCCTTCGGCAGCGCGACGTTCCGTGCGGTCGACGGCCTCTACGATCCGGTGGACGCGCCGGACCGCGGCCCCCGCGGCACCGTGTTCGAGAGCATGCCGTTCCTCTGCCACGTGCAGGCGGGCGCGGCCTCCGGCCACTGGCTCGAGGAGGAGCGCCTCGCCGGCATCTCCCCGGCCCGGACGGATGGCAACGCAAACCATCTGACCAGCGACTTCAACGTGGACGGCCTGGACGTCCACCTCGAGGCCGACCTGGACTGCAACATCCTGACGCAGTGCTACACGTTCACGAACAACAGCGGCGCCCGCCTCGACACGGTCGAGCTGACGCCCTACATCGACGGCGACCTCTACTTCGCCGGCAACTACACGAACGACTACGGCGGCACCGGCGCCGGTCAACCCCGCACTCTGTTCGAGTTCGACGAGGGTGACGATCCGCTGCGCCCGACGACCTACCTGGCACTGTTCGGCGACGACCCGACGGACACGTACCTGCAGGGCTGGGAGATCGGCGAGTACAGCGAGAGCCGCCGCCGAATCGGGAGCGTTGCCAACGGCTGCGAGCCCCTGCGCGGGCTCATCGGCGACGACACGGGCGCCAGCACGGACGCGAACAACGACCTCGTCACCGACAGCTTCTACGACGTCACGTTGAGCCTCCGGTTCGGCGTCGGCCCGCTCGAGGACGGCGAGATGTCCCCGACGGTCTGCTACAACCTGCAGTGGGGCGTGGGCCTGCAGTGCAGCGACGAGGACGCGGACCAGGTCTGCGTCATCGACGACAACTGCCCGGCCGTGGCCAACGCCGACCAGGAGGACTTCGACCGCGACGGCGTGGGCGACGCCTGCGACAACTGCCCGGCCGTGGCCAACGAGGACCAGGCCAACTCGGACGGCGACGTCCAGGGCGATGCCTGCGACAACTGCGTCCAGCCCGTGGACGAGGTCTGCAACGGCGTCGACGACGACTGCGACAACCTGACCGACGAGGACCTCGGCGGCGCGCCCTGCGAGACCGGCTTCCCGGGTGTCTGCGCGACGGGCACCGAGGTCTGCAACGGCGCCGACGGCATCGCCTGTACGCCGGACGTGCCGGGCAGCCCCGAACTTTGCGATGGCCTGGACAACGACTGCAACGGCGAGACGGACGAGAACGTGGAGGGCGAGGACGCCCCCTGCGTGTCGGACGCGCCGGGCATCTGCGGCATGGGCGCGACGCACTGTCGTGTGGGTGTGTTCGTCTGCGACTCGGTGAACATGCCGACCTCCGAGGTCTGCGACGGCGCCGACAACAACTGCGACGGCCGCATCGACGAGGACACCCGGAACGCCTGCGGCCGCTGCGGGGACGTCCCCGCCGAACTCTGCAACGGGCTCGACGACGACTGCGACGGCACCGTGGACGACGAGGCGCCCTGCGCCGTGGATCAGGTCTGCGCCGCCGGGCGCTGCGCCGACCGCTGCGCGAACTTCGAGTGCGGTGGCGTGTTCGTCTGCGTGGATGGCGTCTGCCTTCTGCCCTGCGAGCTCACGCCCTGTGAGAACGGGCAGGTCTGCAACCCGAACTCGGGCACGTGCAACGACCCCTGCGAGGACGTGAGCTGCCCCGCGGGTCAGGTCTGCGCGGCGGGCGAGTGCGTGACGGACGACTGCTACAACCGCGGATGCCCCGAGGGGGAGCGTTGCCGCGACGCCGCCTGCGTCGCCGACCCCTGCGCCGAGACGACGTGCGCGGCCGGTGAGTTCTGCCGCGACGGCGCCTGCATCTCGTCCTGCGCCGAGGTCGCCTGCGCCTCCGGCGAGTCCTGCGTGGACGGCGTGTGCTCGGCAGACGCCTGCGCCGGTGTGCAGTGCCCGGACGGTCAGCGTTGTGTCGACGGCGAGTGCGGCGCGGACGCCTGCGCCGGGATCGACTGCGGCCCGGGCCGCCGTTGTGTGGACGGTGCGTGCGACGACGACCCCTGCCTCGGTCTCGTGTGCCCGCCGGGCGAGGCCTGCACCGTCGTTCAGGGCTCGGCGCAGTGCGTGCTCGAAGGCAACGTGACGCCCGACCCCGGCGAGGGCGACGGCGGTGTCGGCGACGCCGGCCCGGCGACGGGTGACGGCGGCGCGGGCGACAAGGACGCCGGCGTGATCATCGCCGACGGCACCGTCGCGCCCCCGGCGCCCGAGAAGGACGCCGGCCCCCCGGCCCAGGAGTCCGTGCCGGGTGAGGCGGCCTCGGGCTGTGGCTGTCGGCAGACGGGCGGGGGTGCCCGTGACGCGGCCTGGATGCTGCTCGCCCTCCCCCTCGGCCTGCTCCGCCGTCGGCGGCGCTGACCGGGCTCAGGGCGTCTCTTCGTCGGCGCCTTGAACGACCTCGTCCCGGCTGGCCTTGGACGAGAGATTGAAGTACTGCAGCAGTCCCCAGACGTCGATGGGCCGCAGGGCGTCGAACGCGATGCCGATGCCTTCGGCGCGCTCGCCGGTGGCCCGGCTCCACATCACGCGGCCCTTGGCTTCGACGGTCATCTTGGGCTGGGGCAACTCCAGCTTGAGCGAGACCGGCGCGTCGAAGGCCGCGTCCACGGCGGCCATCACGAACACGCCGCCGAGGCCGATGTTCACGGTGACGCCGGTCACGGTCGTCTCCCCCACGGTCAGCGTGACCGGGAGTTCGCGGTCGAAGCGCCCGAAGCGGCGCCGTACGGTTGACATGGTTCCCTCCTGATTCGCACCCGACAGTTCGCAAAGCCGGCATGTTTCGGCCGCGTCGACCCCATTGTCAAGGGGCCGGGCGGGCGGTGTTTTCGAGGATTTTGCGGACTTCCTCCCGGTCGTCATCGAATCGGAAGGCCGCGGAGAGCTCGTAGCCATGCTCCGGATCGACCAGACGCGGGGCCACGGCGCGCACCGCATCGACCCGCTCCGCCGGGAAGGAGAACCGCTCCAGGACCAGCGTGAGTTGATGAACGGTCAGCGGGTTGTTTCGGGCCGCATCCCGCAGCGTCGCCAGGCGCCTCGGGGCGAACGCCTCCGCGTCCAGGGCGGTCAGGAGGCGCGCGAAGTCGACGTCCGCCATGGGCAGTGGTGCATCGGGGGACGGGATTTCGCCGCCACTCCGGATGCGGCCGACGACGCGGTCGAGGCGCGATGCGGCGTCTCGAATCCGCGTGAGAAGCCGTTCACGGGCCGCACCCGAGGCCACGGTGAGGGCGGTGGCCTCCAGTCCCGCGAGGGACTTTTCGAGCTCGATCAGCTCGCGGACGACCTCGGCGTCTGCGCGGAGCGCCGGCTCGGCGAGCGTGGGCTTCTGCACGACCTGGGCATGCACGGCGGGGCTGGCCGGCGTCGTGAGCAGGGCGCAGAAGGTTCGGACGCGCCAGTTCATGGGGATTCGGTCCTTTCCGAGATTCCAGCGTTCCGTTTACACTTCTGCACTTCGCGTTCCGTCGGGCCACGGCACGGCGCGGGCCCACATGTATCCGACCCTGGAGGCACGGTTGCAATTCTCTCATCGACCGACGACCCCGGCGCTACGCCTCGCATGGGCTCCGCGCACGGCGGGTCGCGCTGTCTGGTGCCTCGTCGTCGTCATGGGCATCATCGGCTGCGCGGCCGCAGACAAGAGCGAAACCGACGCCCTCGTCCGACCCGACCGGGACGCCGCCGCCCCCGAGTGCGTCTCCGACGCCGACTGTCCCGGGGGTACCTGCGACACGGCGCGGGGCCGGTGCGTGCTGGCCATCGGCCATTGCCGGACGCAGGACGACTGCCCGCTGGGCGAACGCTGCGACATCAGCCAGGGCCTGTGTTTCCCGGAGGAGACGGATTGTCGCGTCTCCGGGACCTGCCCCAACGGCGAGTATTGCGAGGCGACCTCCGGTCGGTGCCGGCCGGTGGGCAAGTCGCCTTGCGCCTCGTGCACCGCCGACGACGAGTGCGCAGGTGAGGGTTCAGCGTGCGTGACCCTGTCCGATGGCACGTTCTGCGCGCGCGCCTGCGGCGACAGCGAAGAGGCCTGCGGCGTCGGGTTCATGTGCGTCGAGGGCCATTGTGTGCCACCGGAGGGACTGTGCGGGCCCCGCGCAGCCTGCGCCGAGGTCACTTGCGGCGAGGGCGAGGTCTGCGATCCGCTCCGGGCCCGTTGCGTGACGGCCTGCAGCGCCGAGATGGACACCTGCCCCGCTCCGGCGCGCTGCCGCCCGGAGTTGGGCGGCCTGTGCCGCCAGTGCATCGAGGACGCCGAGTGCGGTGAGGGACGCCACTGTGACGGCAGCCGCGGTGTTTGCGTCGATTGCCTCGCGCCGACCGACTGCGCCGAGGGCATGTGCGATCTCGCACGCGGGCGCTGCGTGCAGTGCACCGAGGACGCCCAGTGCCCTGGTGGCCTGTGCGACCTCGCAACGAACCAGTGCGTCGCGTGTCTGGCCGACGCCGACTGCCCGGGGGGCGTCTGCCTCGCGCGGGAGCACGTGTGCGTCGAGTGCCGCGGTCGCCAACAGTGCGCGGCCGGCGAGGTGTGCGATCCGGCGACGAACCGCTGCGTGACGTGCGCCTCGGACGGCGACTGCCTGGGCGGTCGCGTATGCGACACGGCGTTGGGCCAGTGTGTGGACTGCGCGGCGGATGCGAACTGCGGGAGCGGGGTGTGCGACCTCGAGGCGCACACCTGCGTCGGGTGCCGCGCCGATGCCGATTGCGTCGAGGGCCGGTGTGACGTCGCGCTCCATCAGTGTGTCGGGTGCCTCGCGGACCCCGACTGTCCGGAGGGCCGCTGCCACCCCGCGCGCCGCGAGTGTGTGACCTGCTTCGCCGACGAACACTGCGCCGCCGGCGTTTGCGACGCCGAGACCGAGACCTGCGTCGCCTGCCGCGTGGACATGGACTGCAACGCGAACGGCGGCAACGCCACGTGTGACGCCGACCATCGCTGCGTCGGCTGCGCCATCGACGAGGACTGCGGCCTGGGTCGGCACTGTGTGGCCGACGTCTGCGTCGAATGCGTCGCGGACGCGGACTGCCCGATGGGCCGCCACTGCGGCGCGGGCGGCGCCTGCGTGGAGTGCACCGAGGATGCGCAGTGCCCCGAAGGTCGCTGCCGCGTGGCCGAGGGTCGCTGCGCCCCGTGCCTGCTGGACGCCGACTGCGGCGCCGGACTCCACTGCGACGCCGGCGCGGGGTGCGTCGCGTGCGTCGAGGACGCCCACTGCCCGAACGGCGGGCGGTGTGTGGTCGAGGAGCACCGCTGCACGGAGTGCCTGGTGGACGCCGACTGCCCGAACGGCGGGCGCTGCGGCCTCGACCAGGCCTGTCACCGCTGCCTGGAGCAGGCGGACTGCCCCGCGGGGCAGGTCTGCGACCGGGGGAGCGACCAGTGTGTCGGCTGCGTCGGAAACGCCGACTGCGCACCGGGCGTGTGCAACCTGCAGACGCACACCTGCGCACGCTGCCAGAACGACGGGGACTGCCCTGGACAGCGCTGCGACGCGGCCAACAACCGCTGCGTGGACTGCGTGAACTCCGCGCAGTGTCAGGGCGAGACGCCCATCTGCGACATGGCGACGGGCGAGTGCGTCGCCTGCGCACAGGACAACGACTGCCCCAATGGTGTCTGCGGTCGCGACCACCGCTGCGTCGGCTGCGAAGCGGACGCGGACTGCCCGGCCAATCGGCCCTACTGCCTCGGCATCGTCCAGATCTGCACGCAGTGCCGCGCGGACGCCGATTGCAGCAACGGGCAGGTCTGCAACGAGTCGATCGGCCGTTGCGTCGCGCCGGCGGACATCTGCAGCAACGACGCCGACTGCGGCGCCGACCGCCGCTGCGACACGCTGCAGCAACGCTGCTTCCCGGCGGATGGTCACTGCCGCTCCGACGCCGACTGCCGCCCGAACCACACCTGCAACCTTTTCGCCGGCGGGCTCTGCGCAGGGTGCGGCGTGCTGCCCCTGCCCTTCCTGGTCTGCCCGGACATGCAGGTCTGCTTCCTGGATCTGTGTCTCCCCCAATGAGGCCCGCCTTGAAGAATCTTCTGCTGCTCGCGGCCGCCGGTCTCGTGCTCGGGGCCTGCGGCGACGGCGTGGGCCTCGGCGGTGGTCTGTCCAATTGTCTGGGCGACACGTGCACGCCGGCGGCCGACGCCGCCATCGACGCCACGCCGCCCGACGTGGGCGCATGCGTGCCCCAGGGCGAGGTTTGCGACGGCCTGGACAACGACTGCGACGGGCAGATCGACGAGTCGTTCCCGGATAGCGGGGCGTGCGGAGACGTGCCGAGCGTGGGCGCCTGCCGCCTCGGCACACGCGCGTGCCGCGATGGGGCGGTCGTCTGCGAGGGCGTCGTCGGCCCCGTCCCCGAGGCCTGCAACGGCGTGGACGACGACTGCAACGGGCTGCTCGACGACACGCCGGCCTTCCCCCCGGGGGCCTGCGGACCCGCCGGTGTCTGTGGGGAGGTCCCCGCCGAGTGCCGTGCCGGCGAGATCGTTTGCCTCGAGCCCCGCACCCCGCTCCCCGAAGCGTGCAACGGCGTCGACGACGACTGCAACGGCGCCGTGGACGACGCACTCCCGGCCGGTGAGGGCATCGGCCAGCCGTGCGGGTCCGCGACGGGCATCTGCCGGCCGGGCGTTCGGGCCTGCGTGGCCGGCGCGCTCGTCTGTGAGGGCGAGACGCCACCGATCGCCGAGCAATGCAACGGGACCGACGACGACTGCAACGGCGTGGTGGACGACGCCACCGTGGACAGCCAACAACCGTGCGGCGAAGGCGAACTTTGCGCCGCGGGCCTGACCGTGTGTGAGGGCGGTGCGCTGCGCTGCGAGGGCGCGCGGCCGGCGAGCGCGGAGACCTGCAACGGGGTGGACGACGACTGCGACGGCGAGATCGACGAGGCCGATCCCATGCTCGCGGCGCCCTGTGGCTCGAGCGTGGGGGCCTGCCAACCCGGCGAGATCCGCTGCGTGGCCGGCTCACTGTTGTGTTTCGGCGGCGTGTCCCCCACGGACGAGGGCTGCGACGGCGAGGACAATGACTGCGATGGCGAGGTGGACGAGGCCGACGACCTGCACGGCGGGCGCGCGTGCCCCGGCCAGGGCGACCCCTGCGAGGGCCGCGATCAGTGCGGACCCGACCGGCTCTGCGTGGACGATTACGGGCAACGCTACTGTACGCCGACCTGCGACGCCCAGGCCGATTGCGACGCCGGCTTCTCGTGCCGCGCGCTCGGTCAGGGCATGGTCTGTCGGCGGGACTACATGCCCTGCGTCGCGGACGCGGAGTGCGCCGCGGGCGAGCACTGCATGCTCATCGGCGGCGGCCGCGATCCGGGTCGCCTGAGCGCGGAGTGCCGGCCGGCCATCGTGGACGGGCTCCCGCTGGACGCCGACTGCTCGGCCGCCGGCGCGGTGTGCGCGTCGAATCTCTGCCTCGGCCCGATGGAGCGCTGCAGTGGCCTCTGTGACGCTTCGCCGGCCTGCGGCGAAGCGATGGCGTGCATCCGGACGCCCTTCGTCATCGGCGACGGGTCCGTCGTCGAGGTCGGCCTGTGTCTCGCGGCCTGCGGCGGTGACGCCGACTGCGACCCGGCGGGCACCGGGCGCCTGTGCCAGTACGACCTGGCCACCGGCGCCGAAGGGATCGTGGGCCACTGCGACGCGCGCCGCGAGGGCGCCGCCGTGGGCCAGCCCTGCGACCTGAACGCGATGCCGGCGCAGACCTGTGACCACGGCTACTGCCGGCGTGACGCGGCCGGGCGCTACTGCACCCAGGGCTGCCAGGACGACGGTGACTGCCTCGCCGGCTGGCGCTGCACCCCCACGCCCTTCAATACCCAGGCGGGGCCGTTCACGGTCGGGATCTGTCAGCGCCCCTGACGCCGACGGCGGCGCAGGCTCGAAGCGAGCAGCCCCAGGCCGATCAGGACGGCCCCCGGACCGCCGTTCGCGCCGGGCCGCGCCTGGCAGCCGTCGTCGTCCGAGCTGCCGGTCTCCTGCTCTGTGCTCCCGAGCATCGGATCGTCGACGATGTAGTCGCCGACGACCTCGAAGGGCTCGCACTCGGGCACGGGGACCAGGTGCGGATAGATCTCGCAGAGACCGTCCTCATCGTCCTGCTCGAGGCTCTGCTTGGCCCGCTCGCCGGCGGGCGCGGTCGCGAACATGGTCGCGTCCGAGACCATGGTGTGGTCGAGGCCGATGAAGTGGCCGGCCTCATGCGTCACGGTGTTCTGAATGTCGTACTGCACCATGCCCGGCAGCGGCGAGGCCGTGAACGTGAAGTCGACGCCGTTCATCTCGATGTCGGCGTCGAGCACCTTGCCGGCGGCGTCACACGGGGCACCGCTGGGCGCGCTGCAGAAGGTCACGGTGGTGAGCGCGATGATCTTCGATTGGTGGGGCCACTCGTCTTCCTGGAACACGACCATGTTGGCGTTGGTCGCGTTCGGCCTGTAACCGACGAACTCCACGTTCGTCTGCCCCTGGTAGCTGAGCTCCAGGTCCGAGCAGGTGACCTGCTCCCAGGCCGCGAAGGACTTGCGGACGGCCGTCTCGACCTTCGTGAGGACGACATTGTCGCTGCCCCGATTGTTGACGTGGTACGGGATGCAGCGGCGCGGCCACGCGATGGCGACGCCGGCCTGCGTGCGGGTGCGCACGTAGGCCTCGGCCGGGCCGAGGGCGGAGAGCAGAATCGCGGCCGTCACGGGGACGATGAGACGAGGCCCGGTCACGGTGCGCCCCGAACGGTCGCGCGGAGCGCCTCCAGCCCGACGGGCGTGCCGACCACGGGCGGGAGCGGGCGCGCGTCCGGCCCCATGCGCTCCAGGTGGCCGAGGGCGTCCAGATCCGGCGTCAGCTCGGCGCCCTTCGCGTCGGGGTTCCAGCGCCACTTGCCCTGAGCCATGCCGAGGACCGTGGCCCGGACCGCGAGGTCCGTGAGGAAAACGACGACCCGCTCACCGACGACGAAGGTCGCCTCGCCGGGCACACGCTGGCCGATGCCGCCCACCTCGCCGCCGAGGACGCTGAAGGTCACGCGATCGGCCTCGGCGGGTTTGCCCTTGAGCACCGCTTCGGTCGCCAGCGTGACCCGCGTGCGGATGCGGCCTTTGTCCCAAGCCGATTCGACGGCGACGACCCGGCCGCCGACGATGAGCTCGGCCTCGCGGCTCAGGCTGTTCAGGTCCATGCCGACGACGGCGGTCGCCGCGGCGGGGGTGGCCAGCGAGGCGCAAAGGCCGCCGGTGGCGACGGCGAGCGCCAGCACGGCGGCGCGGGGGAGATGGGTTCTCACGGGACGCTCCAGGGGGGACGAAGGGACGAGAAGCCAGACGCCGCATCGTACCAATTCGACCGGCGCGAAGTCAGGCCCGCCGGGAACCTTGTGGAACATCGGCCGGTTTGTTATCCCCCCGGCGCAATCACCCGAACGGAGAGGCATCGCGATGGCCGAGAAGCTCGAAGACCTGACGCTCGATTTCGAAGAGGACGGCAAGGTCGTCCGCAAGACCCACGACAAGGCGATCCTGTCCAAGGGCGCCTGGAGCACCGTGGCGTTCCTGTTCTCCGAGGCGGACAAGAAGACCGGCGAGCTCACGGAGCCCAAGGTCTCGATCCGCCGCTACAAGAAGCAGAACGACCAGTACCGCGAGCAGAGCAAGTTCACGATCTCCAGCGCCAATCAGGCCCGGCAGGTCGTCGAGGTGCTCTCGCGCTGGTTCCCCGCCGAGAAGTGAGCCCGGCCGGATAATTTTTTTTGAACTTTTCGTTCAAGCCCCGACCAAAAGGGTCGATGGCGAGGACATGGTAGGCTCAGTCGGAACCAACTCCGCCGTCGCGTACGCTCAGCAGGCCCCGCCCCTGATGAAGGGGCAGGCCGTCGCGGACGCGGTCCAGATCTCCGTGATGAAGATGGCGAACGACCAGCAGGGCAAGGCGGCCCTGCAGTTGCTTCAGTCGGCCATCACCGGCAAGGGCGCGACGATCAACGTCTCGGCCTGAGGCCGCGAGTCCACGCGGAGAAACAGCCCCTCGAGCAGGCGGAACACCGCGTCCTCGAGCCGGGGCAGGTCGACGGTGGCCCCGTCGCCGTCCGTCGCCGTCGTGTCGAGCAGGACCTCCTTGAGGCCGCCGACGGTGAACGACGCGTAGAGGCGTGCGTCCCCGGGCGCCACGATGCCGAGCCCCTGCCCCTCGGCCAGCGACTCCTCGAGCAGGCGTTTGAGGCCGTCGTAGAAGCCGCGCAGATGTTTCTCGAACGCGGGGTCGAGGCCCGGCGCGTAGCTGAGCAGGATGCGCGTCAGGAGCGGGTCCCGCCGCATCACGCGCACCACACCGCGGATGTTGGCGCGGATCTGGGCCTCGATGTCGCCGCCCACGTCCACGTGGACGATGGCGCCGGTGAGCTGCTCGACGACCTGGTCGACGAGCTCGGCGAAGACGGAGCGTTTGTCGTCGAAGTACAGGTAGAACGTGCCCTTGGCCACGTTGGCGGCGGCGACGATGTCGTCGACTTTGGCGTCGTGGTAGCCGCGCGTGACGAAGACGTCGCGGGCGGCGGCGAGGAGCGTGGCCCTGCGGGCCGCCTTGGGATCGGGATTCGGCATCGGCGCGCACTCTATGCGGTTGCGGGGTCGCTGAAAAAACGATAATTGCGACTGACTCGTCAGTCAGTTGCCGAATCCCTCGGCGGAGAGCCGTCCATGTCTCAGTCTGCGCGCTTCGCCGGTCATGATCGGCCCATCGTGGTCGGTGTCGACGTCGGCTCCACCACCGTCAAGGTCGTCGCCCTCGATCCCGACTCGCTCGAGGTCCTGTACAGCGACTATCAGCGGCATCAGACCAAGCAACCCGAGAAGGTCCTTGAGATGATGACGGCGATCGAGGACCTGTTCCCGTCGTCGGATCGCAGCACCTGGCGCGTGTTCATGACCGGCTCGGGTGCCCTGCCCCTCTGCGCCGGCGTGGGCGCCAAGTTCGTGCAGGAGGTCAACGCCGTCACCTTGGCCGTGGAGCACCTGCACCCGGACGTGGGCTCGGTCATCGAGCTCGGCGGCCAGGACGCCAAGATCATCATGTTCCAGCAGGCGCCAGACGGCCGGAAGACCGCCCAGCCTTCGATGAACGACAAGTGCGCGTCGGGCACGGGCGCCACCATCGACAAGTGCATGCTCAAGGTGGGGCTGCCGGCGGAGAAGGTCCGCGAGATCGTCTTCGACGACAGCAAACTCCACCACGTGGCCGCCAAGTGCGGCGTCTTCGCCGAGACGGACATCGTCAACCTGGTGAAGAGCGGCATCGACGCCAACGAGATCCTCTGCTCGCTCGCCGACGCCATCGTGCTCCAGAACCTGTCCGTGCTGACGCGCGGCTCGACGCTGAAGCCCCGCGTGCTGCTGCTCGGCGGACCGAACACGTTCCTCCCGTTTCTCCAGGCGTGCTGGCGGCTGCGCATCCCGCAGATCTGGGAAGAGCGCGGCTTCGACTGGCCGCGGGACCGCCCCATCGAGGAGACCATCTTCGTCCCGGAGAACGCGCAGTACTACGCGGCCTTCGGCGCCTGCGTGTTCGGCCTCGCCGAGTCGGCGGAGGTCGGTCGATACGCGGGTCTCGCCGGCCTGCGCGACTACATGCAGAACGGCCGCAAGGCCCGCCTCGGGGCCAGCGCCGGCCCCCCGCTCGTGAAGTCGAGCGCCGAGGTCGAGCAATTCCGCGCCGCCTACGCCATCCCCAAGTTCGTGGCGCAGCGCTTCGAGCCGGGTCAGGTCGTGCGAGCCGTGATCGGCCTGGACGGCGGGTCGACCTCGTCGAAGGCCGTGCTCGTGGACGAGAACGGCGACATCGTCTGCAAGGCTTACCAGCTCAGCAAGGGCAACCCGATCCTGGACGCCAAGGAGCTGATGACCTCGCTGCGGCAGCAGGTCACGTCCCAGGGCGCCACGCTGGAGATCCTGGGCTTCGGCGCGACCGGCTACGCCGCGGACGTGCTCGAAGAGTGCATGCTCGCGGACGTGAACATCGTCGAGACCGTGGCCCACATGATGTCGGCCGTGCGGTACTTCGGCGACGTCGACGTGATCTGCGACATCGGCGGACAGGACATCAAGGTCCTGTTCATGAAGAACGGCGACATCGCCAACTTCCGCCTGTCCAACTCCTGCTCCGCCGGCAACGGCATGCTCTTGCAGGCCATGGCCGACCAGTTCGGCCTGCCCGTGACGGCCTACGCCGAGACCGCCTTCGGCGCCGAGCTCGCCCCCAAGTTCAGCTACGGATGCGCGGTGTTCCTCGACACCGACCGCGTGAACTTCCAGAAGGAGGGCTTCTCCAAAGAAGAGCTCCTCGCCGGTCTCGCGCAGGTGCTGCCGAAGAACGTCTGGCAGTACGTCGTGCAGATCCCGCGCATGGCCTCCCTGGGCAAGCGTTTCGTGCTGCAGGGCGGCACGCAGTACAACCTGGCGGCCGTCAAGGCGCAGGTGGACTACATCCTCGAGCGCGTGCCCGGGGCCGAGGTCTTCGTGCACCCGCACACCGGCGAGGCGGGCGCCATCGGCGCGGCCTTCGAGACGCTGCGGGTCATCAAGCGGCGCGGCAAGTCGACCTTCATCGGGCTCGACGCCGCGATCGCGCTGGCCTACACGAGCCGCACGGACGACAGCACGACCTGCCACTTCTGCCCGAACGAGTGCAAGCGCACCTTCATCGATGCACAGCGCCCGGACGGCAGCACCTCGCGCTACATCGCCGGCTTCTCCTGCGAGAAGGGCACGGTCGAGAGCCACGAGGCCATGCTCGAGCTCGTCGCCGACCGGAAGCGCATCGCCAAGGCCTTCCCGAACCTGGTGGAGTACGAGGCGCGGCGGGCATTCCAGCACATCTACGAGCCGGCCCCCCTGCCCGACGCCAGCACGACCATCTCCGCGGCCGCGGTGCGCAAAGGGTTCCTCGGCGTCAAACGAACGCACGTCACGCGCAACTTCCAGCGCAGCGGTCCCGAGACGCTGGAGCGCCTGCGCCGCGTCCGCATCGGCATGCCCCGCGTGCTGAACATGTACTCGACGGCCCCCTACTTCCGGACCTATTTCGAGGCACTCGGCGTGCCGAAGCAGAACATCGTCTTCAGCGAGCAAACGTCGGAAGAAATGTGGGTCGAGGGCGGCAAGTACGGGTCCATCGACCCGTGTTTCCCCTCGAAGGTGTCGCAGGCGCACATCCATAACCTGCTCTTCCACCAGCACGCGCCCGACAAGGGCAAGGCGCTCGACTACATCTTCTTCCCGGTGCTGACCCAGGTGCCCAGCTTCCTGAACGGCCTGATGGAGAAGCAGAGCTGCCCGGTCGTCGCCGGGTGCCCCGAGGTGATGAAGGCCGCGTTCACCAAGGAGATCGACTTCTTCACGCAGCGAGGCATCGAGTACCTGGACCCGGCGCTCACCTTCGGCGAGACGAACCTCACCGCGCGGCGCATGTTCGACACGTGGGGTCCCCGGCTCGGCATCACGGAGGACGAGAGCGATTTCGCCCACCAGGAGGCCCTGAAGGCGCTCGACTACTTCGAGGCCGATTTGCAGGAGAAGGGCCGCGCCATCCTGGAGACGGTCGAGCACGAGAACCGCATCGCGATCCTCGTGGTCTGTCGCCCCTACCACGCCGATCCCGGCCTGAACCACGGCATCCCGGAGGAGTTTCAGGTCCTGGGCTACCCGATTCTGAGCATTCGCTCGCTCCCGCGGGACCCGGCGTTTCTGGCGCGCTTCTTCAAAGAGGACCTGGCCGCCGGCCGCGATCCCTTGGACATCAACGACGTGTGGCCGGAGAACTACTCGGCGAACAGCGCGCAGAAGGTGTGGGGCGTGAAGTACGCGTCACGTCACCCGCACATCGCGCTGCTCGACCTGTCGAGCTTCAAGTGCGGCCACGACGCGCCCACCTACGGCCTGGTCGAGAGCATCGTGAGCGCGGCGGCCGTGCCTTACGCCGCCCTGCACGACATCGACGCCAACAAACCCGGCGGCTCCATCAAGATCCGGGTGAAGACCTACGCGCACAGCCTCAAGCTCGCGACGGAGGCCCTCGAAGACTCCGCCCGCAAGCGCGAGGAGCTGCTGCGCAGCATCGACGGCAAGCGACTCACGCTGCTGGAGCGCAAGCGCGAGCTCTTGCGGGCGCGGAACCTGCGGGACCACGGCCTCGACGAAGAGATCGCCGCGCTGAGCACCCGCATTGCGGGTTACCAGCATACGCCGAACCCGCCGACCGCCGCAGATGCCGGCCTGGTTTCGCTCACCGAAAAGCTCGACGACGGCCGGCGCGTGCCGGTGCAGCTCTGACGCAGACACTCTGGGGAAGCAGGAGAGAAAATGCGACTCGATCCCAACGAGAATGAACTGCCCGTGATCGGCTCGTCGCCGCGCGGGGACGGAGAACGCCCCGCAGAAGCCGATCGCGAGACGCTCGAGGCGCTCGACGCCGAGCTCGAGCGCGAGCTGCGGGCCTTCGAGGACGCCGAGCGCGAGCGCCTCGGCATCCGGAAAGAACGGCGGCAGTGGGTCGACGGCATGCTGCAGCCCGAGGTCAAGCGCAACGAGCGCGAGACCATCACGCTGCTCGTCGCTGGCCTGACCGCGGCGCAGGACTTCCTGGTCGAGGGCGCGCTGCGGGGTGTCGGCTACCAGGTCCGCAACATCGGCACGGCGGACACCGTCGGTCTTCAGCTCGGGAAAGAGTTCGGCAACCGCGGGCAGTGCAACCCGACCTACTTCATGGTCGGCAACCTGGTGAAGACGCTGACGGAGCTGCGCGACCGGGACGGCATGTCGGCGCAGGAGATCATCGCCAACTACGTGTTCCTGACGGCGGGCGCCTGCGGGCCCTGCCGCTTCGGCATGTACGTGACCGAGTACCGCAAGGCCCTGCGCGACGCGGGCTTCGAGGGTTTTCGGGTCATGCTGTTTCAGCAGCAGGGCGGCCTGGCGCAGGCGACGGGCGAAGAGGTCGGGCTCGAGTTCAACCCGAAGTTCTTCATCTCGCTCATCAAGGCGTTGTCCGCCGGGGACGTCGTCAACGCGATGGGCTACCGCGTGCGGCCCTACGAGGTGCAGCCCGGCGCCGCCCAGGCGGCCGTCGAGGGCAGCAAGCGCCTGCTCTACGAGGCCCTCTACAAACGCACGAACATCTTCAAGGCGCTCTACCGGTCGCGGAAGCTCTTCGAGGCCGTGAAGGTCGACCGGCTGCGCCCGCGCGCCAAGGTGGCGATCATCGGCGAGTTCTGGGCCATGACCACCGAGGGTGACGGGAACTACCACCTGCAGAAGTTCCTGGAGAGCGAGGGCGCCGAGAACGACATCCAGCTCACGACGGCCTGGCTGCTCTACAACATCTGGGAGGTCGCCCGCGACACCCGCGAGCGCAAGCACCTGAAGGCGGCGGACGGCGGTTACGCCGGCCTCGAAGGGTACGACGAGTTCGGCATCGCCAAGCGGCTCGCGGCCATGCGCCTCGCCGACCGCGGCCTGCGCGTGCTGTTCGAGTGTTTCGCCCGCCCCATCGGCCTGAAGCACTTCCACCTCGCCGACATGAACGAGATCGCCGACATCGCGCGGCCCTACTACTCGAACGACCTGCGGGGCGGCGAGGGCCACATGGAGGTCGGCAAGCTGATCTACAACGTGACCCACGCCCGGGCGCACATGACCCTGAGCGTGAAGCCCTTCGGCTGCATGCCCTCGAGCAGCGTCTCCGACGGCGTGCAGTCGCTCGTGCAGTCCCGCTACCCCGGCTCGCTGTACTGCGCGGTCGAGACGAGCGGCGACGGCGCCACGAACTTCTACAGCCGCGTGCAGATGTTCATGTTCAAGGCCCGGCAGGCCGCCGAGGAGGAGCTCGCCCGCACCTACTCCGAGTGCGGCGTCACGGAGGCCGAGGTGCGCGCCTTCCTGGCGGAGCACCCGAGCTACAACAGCGCTCTGCACGTGCCGCCCGAGCACGGCCCCTGCACGGCGGCGAACCTCGTGCGCGAGGTCGCCCCGATCATCCGTCAATCGAAGACGGAGCGCACCCTCGCGTGGTTCGGCGCCCGCGCGCGCCGCATCTCCGAGACGGCGTCCAAGGCCCCCGGGATGGCGCGCAAGGCCGTCGATTTCGTCCGCTCCGAGGAGACGCGGGCGAACCTGATCGAGGACTCGCGGCTGCTCGCCGAGGTCGTCGCCGGGCGCGCCCGCGACAACTTCGGCCCGCTGCTCACCCGGCTCGGCGCCGGCGAGCTCGTCAAGGGCAGCGCTCCGCAAGCCTGAGCCCTCGGCCCACCGACCCACCGACCCACGCGAAAATCACCGTTCCGCGAGCCTTGCCCCTTGATTCGGGACGGGCCCGCGCTGATGGTTGCGCCCCTCCGCGCCATGGCCATTTCGCCCGAGAACATCGACTACACCTTCCGGAACTGGGCCCAGACCCAGCTCTGCACGCCGGACCGCTTCTACCGGCCGCGCAACGTGGAGGAGGTCGCGGAGATCGTGCACGAGGCGGCGCAGAGCGACGTGCGCCTCAAGGTCGTCGGTGCCGGCCTCTCCTACACCGACGCGCCCCTGAGCCCGCCCCGCGGGTGGCTGATGTCGCTCGAGCACATGAACCGCGTGCTCGAGGTGGACAAGGTCAACGGTCGCGTCCGGGTCCAGGCCGGCATCCGGCTGGGTGACCTGAACGAGCTGCTGGCACAGCACCGGCTGGCGCTCGAGGTCCTGCCGGCGATCTCCGAGCCGTCGCTCGCCGGCGCGCTGGCGACGGCGTCCCACGGCACCGGCTGCGACTTCGGGGTGCTCAGCACCTGCGTGACGTCGTTGCAGCTCGTGACGCCCGACGCCGAGGTCCACGAGGTCGACCCCGACGACGCCGACCTGTTCGCCGCGGCCGTCGCCGGCCTGGGCGCGCTGGGGGTGGTGACCGAGGTCACGCTGGCGGTGGTCCCGGCCTTTCTGCTCGAGGAGACGCGGTTCGCCGAGCCCATGGACGTGGCGCTGGACGCCCTGCCCCGTCGCCTCGCCGATCACGCCCACGTGCGGGTCGTCTGGTTCCCCTATGTGACCAAGGTCGAGGTCGTCTGCCAGGACCGGACCTCGACCCCGCCGAGCCGCCCGCTCGGGTTCGTCCGCTGGCTCGACGATCGATTGACGGCGTTCCACGCGCGTCGACTGGTCGCGTGGCTGACGCACGTGTTCCCCGAGCACGTGCCCCGGTTGAACCGGTTCGCGCGCTGGCTGGCCCGGGGCCGGCGGACCCGGGTCGGGCGCAGCGACCACCTGCTGGCCTATGCCTCGCCCCACCGACACGAGGCGATGGAGTACGCGATCCCGGCGGCGCGGGCCGCCGAGGCCCTGCGGGCGCTGCGGGCGCTGGTCGAGGGCGAGCGGATCCCCGTGAACGGCGAGGTGGAGCTGCGGTGGGCCCGGGCGGACGCCGTGTGGCTCAGCCCGGCGCAGGGGCGGGACGTCTGCTACGTGCGCGCGGCCGCCAACGGACAGTTCGTGACCGAGGAGTACTTCCCGGCGTTCCACCGCCTGATGCGGGACTTCGACGCGCGCCCGCATCTCGGGTGCGTGCACCTGTTCGAGCCGCTGGAATTGCTGGACGTGATGCCGCGGGCCCGCGCGTTCGACGCCCTGCGTCGCCGTCTCGACCCCACCGGACTGTTCGCCAACGATTTCGTGACGCGCCTGTTCGGGCCTTGAACACGAGCGCGCCCACGGCCATGCTGCGCCCATGAAAGTCGCGAGCGGATGGTCCACCGAGATGGACCCCGAGACGGCCGTGGAGACCGCGTGGCGGCAGGTGTGCGACCGCCTGGGCGGCACGCCGTCGATGCTGCTGGTGCACTGCACCGTGGCCTACGACGCCCTGGCCATCCAGGCGGCGCTGCAGAAGCGCGCCCCGGGCGTGCCCCAGCACGGCGCCTCGAGCTGCGCGGGCGTGATGACGGAAGAGGGCTTCCACGGCACGTGGGGCGTGGGCCTGGGCATGCTCGGCATCCTGGATCCGGACGGCGCGTACGGCGTCGGGGTCGCCCCCATCGGTACGGATCCGGGCGCGGCGGCCGCGGCGGCCTGTGCGGCGGCCATCGCCCACGCCGGCCGCCCCGCGGAGGTCCCCGGGCTCGTGTTCATGGCCTCGGCGCCCGGCGCGGAGGAGCGGCTGATCGAGGGCATCGAGGCGTACTTCGGTCCCAACGTGGCGATCACGGGCGGCACGTCCGGCGACATGCTCATCGGCGAGCAGTCATACCAATTGGCCAACGCACGGGCACACCAGGGCTCGCTCTCCGTCGCGGTCCTGTTTCCCTCGACGGACCTGATGGGCTCGTTCCACTGCGGCTACGAGCCGACGGATCACCGCGGCCGGGTGACCCGGGCCGTCGGCCGCACGGTGTACGAGATCGACGGACGCCCCGCCGGGGACGTGTACGACGACTGGACCGGCGGCCTGGCCACGGAGTGGGCGCGCACGGGGGGTGGCCCCGTCGTCGCGGACATCACCATGCACCCCATCGGCCGGCAGGTCGGCATGGCCGGCGGGCAGCCCTACCACCTGCTCGCCCACCCCAAGGCGCTGACGCCCGAGCGCGGCCTCACCTTCTTGACCGAGCTCCCCGAGGGCGACGAGGTCGTGCTGCTCAAGGGCAGTCGGGACAACCTGACGCTGCGCGCGGGGCGGGTGATCCGGTCGGCGCTCGAGGGCTCGGCGGCCAGCCTCTCCGAGGTCGCCGGCGGGCTCGTGGTCTACTGCGCGGGCTGCATGCTCACCGTGTACGATCGCATGGACGAGGTCGCGGCCAGCGTTCGTGATGCCATGGAGGGCCGGCCCTTCCTGGGGGTCTTCACCCTCGGCGAGCAGGGCTGTTTCCCCGGCGGAGAGAACCGGCACGGCAACCTCATGATCTGCGCGACGCTGTTGTCCCGATGAGCGAGTCCGAACACCTGCGCGAGGCCCTGCTCGATCTGGAGCGGGCCCGCCTGCGCGAACAGCAGCGGCGCCAGGAGTCGAGCAGCCTGCAGGCCGGGATGGCCGCGCTGACCCTCTCGGGCGATCGCGCCACCGTCTTCGCGCACCTGTTCCAGGCCTTTCGCGCCGCCCTAGACTTCGTCGACGCGTTCGTCCTCACGGCGGGCACGGGCAGCGCGGAGAACACGTGGCGCACCGTGGCCGCGACCTCGCGCACCTTCGAGAACCGCCAGTGGCAAGGCGGCGCGCTCTTCCAGCGGGTGCAGTCGGGCACGTCCGCGCCGGTCTTCGACGTGCGCCAGGTGCCCGAGTGGCAGGCCCACGAGGGGCCGGAGTTCACCTGGGCCGACGAGGACGTCGTCAGCGCGCTCCACGTGCAGGCGAGCGCACGGGATCGCACGGCGATGCTGGTCTTCACACACGTGAAACACGGCGCGTTCGGCCCGCGTGAGGCCAAGCTGGCGCGCCGCTTCGCGCCGTTGATCTCGCAGGCGCTGCTCAAGGCCGGGCAGGATCGCTGGGCCAACTACGAGGTCCTGGAGAAGATCGGCACCGGCGGCATGGGCGAGGTCTACCTGGCCCGGCAGCGCATGGCCCGGGGGCTCGAGCGGCAGGTCATCCTCAAGACGATTCTGCCCGAGCTCGCCCGGCACATGCCCTTCGTGCACCAGTTCCTGGACGAGGCGCGGGTCGCGTCGACGCTCAACCACCCCAACATCGTCAGCATCTACGAGGTCGGCGAGTCCGAGGGCGGCTGGTTCATCGCCATGGAGTACATCCGTGGCGTGGACCTGATGCAGTTGATGAACGCCTACTGGCACAACGCGAAGCCCGTGCCGGCAGCGGCGATCGCCATGCTCGTGCGCGACGCCGCCCGGGGTCTGTACCACGCCCACACGGCCGTGGACGCCGAGGCACGTGCGCTCAACATCGTGCACCGGGACGTCAGCCCCCAGAACCTGATGGCGCGGGTGGACGGCGTGACCAAGGTCCTCGACTTCGGCATCGCCAAGTCGGCGAACCGGCTCGAGAACACGATGCCGGGCAGCTTCCGCGGCAAGCTCTCGTACATGTCGCCCGAGCAGGCCAGCGGGGACGACCTGGACGCCCGCAGCGACCAGTTCTCGCTGGGCGTGGTGGCCTGGGAGCTGTGCACGGGGCAGCGGCTGTTCCACACGGACAGCCCGATGAAGACCATGCGTCGCCTGCTCGCCGGCGTCGTGCCGCGCCCGCGGTCGATCCGGCCGGACCTGCCCGAGGCGCTGGAGATCGCCGTCCTCCGGATGCTGCGCTCGCGCCGCGAAGACCGCTACCCGGACTGCAACGAGGTGGCCAACGCGCTGGACGCCTTCGTCCGACGCGCCGAGCCGGACTTCAACCTGGGCGGTGTGATCATCGAGTGCGTCAACACGCTGACGCGTCTTGCGCGAGGCGCCGGCGAGGACGGCGCGGTCTCGTACAAGGACGACGAGGCCACGCTGATCAGCACCCCGGACTTCGCCGAGGAGGAAGAGGGATGACACTGCGCGTCGCCGGCCTCGTGGCCGTGCTCTGGCCCGCCCTCGGGGCCGCCGAGGAGGCGCCCGCCGCCGAACATGCCGCCGACCCGGCGCCGGCCGCTTCGACGGAGTCGGCCGGCGCCCACGAAGAGGCCGCAGGGGGTGACCACGCCGAAGGGGCCCACCACGGGCCCCACGCCCACCATGTCGCGCTCTTCGCCGGTGCCACGCGCACCGAACACGAGACGGCGCCCTCCGTCGGCGCCGACTATCTGTTCTATCTGCCCGTGCTCGACCGGCGCATCGGCGTCGGGCCGCTCGTGGACGCGACCTTCGGCGAGCATCTCGAGCTCGTGGCCGGGGTGGCCGTCGCCGCGCGCGCGCCCATCGGGCTGCAGCTCGCCCTCGGGCCCATCGCCGTGTTCGTCGCGGGCGAGCACGAGTTCGGCGGGCGCCTGAACCTGAGCTTCGCCTTCCACCTCGGCGAGATGTTCTCCGTCGGGCCGAGCGTCAGCGCCGACTTCCTGCCCCACGCCATGGCCTACGTGTTCGGCGTGAACGGGGGCATCGGCTTCTGACCGACGCCCCCGGGCGGCGGCTCAGAGCAGGTTGGCGGCCATTTCGGCGAGCTCGCTGCGCTCACCCTGGCTCAAGGTCACGGTGCCGGCGAGGCGCTGCTCCTTGAAGCGGTGCACCAGGTGCACCAGACCGTTGTTGGCCGAGTCCACGTACGGGTTGTCGATCTGGTACGGATCGCCCGTGAAGACGAGCTTCGTCCCCTCGCCGGCCCGGGTCACGATGGTCTTGACCTCGTGGGGCGTGAGGTTCTGGGCCTCGTCGATGATGATGAACTGGTTGGGGATCGACCGGCCGCGGATGTAGGTCAGCGGCTCGATCTCAATCAACCCGAGCTCGAAGAGCTCGTCGTGCCCGCGGCCGTCCTTGCGGTCGGACTGTGTGAGCCCGAGCAGCAGCTCGACGTTGTCGTAGATGGGTTTCATCCACGGATCGAGCTTCTCCTCGACGCTGCCGGGCAGGTAGCCGATGTCCCGGCCGAGGGGGAAGATCGGGCGGCTGACCAGCACGCGCTGGTAGGCCTGCTGCTCGGTGACCTTGAACAGCGCCGCGGCGAGGGCGAGCAGCGTCTTGCCCGTGCCGGCCTTGCCCACGAGCGTCACCAACTTGACGTCGTCGTCCATGAGCAGGTCGAGCGCGAAGATCTGCTCCTTGTTGCGCGGCTTGATGCCCCAGATGGCCTCGAGGCGCTTGGGGAGCGTGCGCAGGCGCCCCGAGACGGGATCGTGGCGGGCGTTGACCTGCTGCCCGGGGCGGGCCTCGTTGTGGAGCGTGACGTACTCGTTGGCATTCAGCTTCAGCTCCGGGAAGGTCAGGGTGCCCTCCCCGGCGGCCGCGTACTGCTCCTGCGTCACGTTGATCTCGCGGTGCCCCGGGTAGAGCTCGCTGATCTCGATGTTCGTCGCGTCGTAGTCCTCGGCGGTGAGGCCGAGGGCGTCCGCGCGGATGCGCAGGTTGGCGTCCTTGGTGACGAGGATGACGGGCTCGTCCGGCGCGGCCTTGTCGCGCAGCTCGAGCGCGCAGGCGAGGATCATGTTGTCGTACTGGTGGCGCGCCGTGAAGGCGCTGTCCCGGGGGCGCTTCGACTCGATGAAGGCGACGCGCAGCGTGCCGCCGCTCTCAAGGTCCACCCCCTTGGCGATGCTGCCGACGGCGCGGAGGTCGTCCAGCAATCGTGAGAATTCACGGGCATTTCGGCCCAACTCGCTCAAGTCTTTCTTGAACTGATCGAGCTCCTCGACCACGTAGATCGGCAGCACGACGTGATTGTCGCCGAACCGCATCGCGGCGCGCGGCTCGTGCAGAATCACGTTCGTGTCGAGGACGAAGGTCTTGCGCATGGTTTCTCCGGAGTGTGCCGGCGTCACGGGGTTGAGAGGGCCGGGGTGGTGGGAACTTCCACGACGACCTGGGAGAAGCTGATGGTCCGGTTCCGACCGTCCTGCTTCGCCTTGTAAAGAGCCTTGTCGGCATTGTCTGTAAGCTCTTTCGGCATTCCGCCGTCCCGAGGAAAGGCCGCGATGCCCAATGACAGCGTCACGTTGACCGGACGCCCGTCGAAATCGAACACGAGGGCCTCGACATCCCGCCGGATGCGCTCGGCGAGCTGGACGGCGCCCTCCTCGTTGGCGTCCTCGAGCAGCACGGCGAACTCCTCGCCGCCGTACCGCGCCGCGAGGTCGACCTTGCGCACGGCCCGCCCGATGACCGCGGAGACCTGGCGCAGCACCTCGTCACCGAAGGTGTGCCCGTAGTTGTCGTTGAGCCGCTTGAAGTGGTCGATGTCCATCAACATGAGCGCCATGCGGCCCTCGGTGCGCTCGGCGCGCTGGAGCATCGACTCGATGCGCTCATCGAAGACCCGCCGCAGGGCCAGCGAGGTCAGGCCGTCGTGGGTGGCCAGGTCGCGGAGCTTCTCGTGCGAGCGGGCCAGATCGAGTTTCGTCGCCAGCGTGGTCGCGATGAGCTCCAGCACCTTCTGCTGCTGCGGCGAGAACAGGTTGGCCTCGCGGCTGCCCACCGTCAGCGCGCCCACGACCGGGACGTCGGGATCGCTGTCCGGCGGGCACAGCGGAATGACGAGCAGCGAGTGCAGGTCGCCGAGGCGGTCCGAGGCCGTGAAAATGGGCTGCACGCCCCGGTACTCGCCCCCATGGGGCAGGACCACACGCTTCGAGACCGCCTGACCCGTCAGGCCCTCGTCCCGCGTGAACTGGAGGCCCTGGAAGCGGTCGGCGTTGATGCCGTCCGCGTGCACGATGCGCAGGATGTCCCCCTCGAGCTCGCTGACCGCGACGAGGTCGACGGAGAAGAGGGTCTTGACCGCCTTGCTGGCCGCCCGGGCGACGCCCTCGAGGCCGAGCTGCGCGTTCAGCTCGCGCAGCACCACCACGAACCGGCTCATGGTGGCCCGGTCGTGCTCGGACTGCTTGAGGACGCGTCCGCAGGCCACGTCCATGGCGATCTTGCGCGCCGTCTGCCGGACCACCGTGCGCTCGGCGTCCGTGAAGCGCTCGGTGCGCTCGCGGTCGACGCAGAGGACGCCGTCCACACCCGCGTCGAGCGCGTCCGTCGCGCCGACACGATGCGGGATGGCCACGGCGAACAGCCCGCCCACCGGGGCACCCTCGCTGTAGTAGGGCAGCATCGCGAGGCCGGCGCGCACGGGCGCCACCTGCATCTCGCGGACCTCCTCGCGCAGGATGGTCGCCGGGATGCCCACGCCCGGCGCGAACGGGCCCTGCCGAACGTCGTCGCGAACGGTGCTGACGCCCCGCAGGTGGAGCTCGGCGAGGTCCCGGTTGTGCCAGAGGACGACGGCCGTGTTGAGCTCCAGGGACGTACGCAGCAGCTCGAGCTGGAGCGTGATGGACTGCTCCACGAAGTCGAGGGCCTGCCGGCTCCCCGCCGGGCCGGTGTTGTGCTCCTCGAGCGAGGGCATGCGCGGCAGCGCCTCGGCCTGACGGGTGTGGACCCCGAAGTCCTCGGCGCGGGTGCGGGTCTCGGCGTCCGCGGCGGCGCGCGCCTTGGCCTGCGCCCGCTCGACCATCCACCGCTGGTAGCTGCCGAGGCGCGAGAACGCGAAGCAGGAGAGGCCATAGAGGGCGAAGTGGACCATGAAGAGGCCCCCGCTCAGGCGACCGGCGGCGGCGAGGCCGACCTCGAGCAGGAGCACGGCCGCCAGCGCGGGCGTGCGGACCTTGGACGGCGTGGTCGCGAACAGGAAACCGGCCAGTCCCACGGGCAGCGCCTCGAGCTCGGGGATGCCGGAGCTGCGGGCGATGGCCAGCGCGAGCACGAGCCACAGGACCGGGCCCTCGTAGGGTCCCAACGCGCGATGGTCGATGCGGCCGGAGGCGCGGTTGCGGGCGTCCGCGGCGGCGACCCCGACCATGAGCCAGAGCAGCACCCAGCGCAGCCACCAGACCGCGGTGGGCTCGAACGCGCCCAGGATGCAGGCCAGGCCGCCGACGACGGCGGTGGCCATCACGTAGGCTTCGTCCGCGCGCTGCAGGAGCGGAGGGACGGCCGCGGGGCGCCGCCTCACGGCGTGTTTCCGGCCGGCCGTTCCACCGGCGCCGATGCCGGGAACTGATAGACGACCTCGCCGGGGCGGACCATGCCGAGCGTGGTCCGGGCGTGGTGGACGCTCTCGGCGTCCTCGGCGCGCAGACGGCCGATCTCGGCCTTCAATGCCTCGTTGTCGGCTTCGAGGCGGCGGTTGCGGCCCTCGAGGCGCGAGAGTTCATCGGCGAGGCTCTGATTGCGGGCCAGGAGCTCGGGGTCGAGCGTCAGGTGGTAGAAGGCGTAGACGCCGGCCACCAGGCCCAACACGACCCCCGCGCTGACGGCGTATGACTTGATCTTGGCGACGAACATCGACCCCTCCGGATGGTGTTCGCCTACCACCTTTCCGAGGGCGGGAAAAGGGGTAGATGTCGGATTCTGTGGTCAGGGCCGGGCGGCGATGAGCGCGTCCAGCCGGGACTGCAGGTGCGCGAAGGGCACGACCCCCTGGAAGGTCTCGACGTGGCGTCCATCGGCGTCCACCAGGAAGGTCGCCGGGATGGCCCGGACGGGCCCGAAGGGGGTCTCGCCGTGCAACATGCGCTCGTCCGCCAGGCCGACCGGGTACGCGAGGCCACGGACCTCGAGGAACATGGGCAGGAGCTTGCGGCCGTCGAGGTCGAGGGCCACCCCCAGCACCGCCAGGTCGTTCTTCTCGCGGTGGAGGTCGACCAGGCGGTTGAGGTTCTGGAACTCGGCCTCGCAGGGCGCACACCAGGTCGTGAAGTAGTGCACGATGACCGGCCGGCCTCGAAAGTCCGAGAGGCGCAGCGCCTGGCCGCCCCCGCGGGCGTCGGCGAGCTCGAAGTCGACGGTCTCGGCGGGTTTGCCGTCCGGGCCGGTGACGACCGGTGGCGCGGACGTGCCGCGCACGCCCCCGCAGGCCGGGGCGACGAGGGCCGCGAGGGCGACGCCGAGCAGCGGATTTCGGGGGGCGACCACGGCGGGAGTATGCACGGGCCCTCCGGTCGAGTAAATCGCGCCCCGGCGTGGTCCGGAGTAAAGATGTCGTCTTCAGCGTCGGTTCGGGATGGTCTGGTCATGTGGGTGTTCGAGGTCGCGGCGCGGCGGCGCGCTTTGGGTTCTCTGCTCCGGGCGGGCCTGGGACTCGGTCTGCTCTCGGGCCTGGCTGCCTGTGGCGACCCGGACATCCGCCGCGGCGACGACGCGCTGGGCATGGGGCGCTACGCCGAGGCGATCGGCGCCTACGAGTCGGCGCGGCAGCGGCTCCCCGCTCAGGCGACCCCCGTCGAACGCCTGGCCTCGGCGCACCGCTCGCTGGCCATGAGCCTGATGGAGCAGGGCAAGTGCGACGAGGCTCGCCCGCACTTCTCCATCGCCGAGTCGCTCACCCGGCCGGTGCTGGTCGACTACCAGCAGCTCTACGAGTGCGACGTCGCCCGCAGCGTGAGCAAAGAGGCCCAGGTCGAGGATCTGCGGCGGCTGGTGGCGATGGGCGATCGCCGCGCCACCGTGCTGCGCAAGCTCATGAACCACGAGCTGGACCTGGGGCGGGACGAGGACGCCGTCTCGCGGCTCGAGGACCTGGATCGCCGATCGCACCTGACGCTCGACGAGCGCCGGCGCCTGGCCGAGGTGCTGTTGCGCCTGAATCGCCGCGACCAGGCCTGGTCGCACCTGAAGGCCACCGTCGAGTCCGAGCCCCACGACCCGATCAACCGGCTGAAGCTGGCCGAGCTGGCCGAGGAGCGGGGCGAGGCCGTCATCGCGCGGGACATCTACGAGAAGATGACCGCCGAATACCCCCAGAATCCCCTCACCTGGCTGCGCCTGGCCGAGTTCCGGCGCCGGCAGGGCGACACGGCCGGCGCCGCCGACGCCCAGGGTCGCGCAGACTCGCTGCGGACGGGCAAAGTGCCGCCGCCGCAGGAGATGCGACCGCTGAAGAAGAGCCGACGCTGAGGTCGCCCCGCGTCAGGGCTCGAAGGCGAGGCTCGTCGCGCTGTACGAGTGCCGCGCCCAGTACCCGAGGTCCTCGTACGTGAAGTCCTCGTAGTTCAGCGTGCGCAGGCCGATGAACGGGACGAGCGTCAGGATCATGGCGTTGTCCACCAGGCCGCCCGGCAGCACGTCCTCGGGCAGGTGCGGCAGCTCGACGCTCGTCACGTCCCCGGGGACCACGTAGGTCCACAGGGGCAGGCCGTCCTGCGAGTCGATGGTGATCACGGTCGCGTCCGGCGGCGTGGTCGGCTCGCCCGTGGCGCCGTCCGCCCAGTGCCACTCGATGCGCCGCTCGGGTCCGAGGGGCACCCCGTCCGTGGGTCGGTCGACGATGGCCAGGCTCGAGATCGGCGTGGCCGCGAGGCCGGCCGTGATGTCGCGGGTCTGCTCGGTCGTCACGGTGTAGGGCAGCTGGATCTGCAGTTCGGCGCCCGAGTGGCCCCAGAGGATCCAGTGGTACTGGATGTCCAGGTCCCAGCCGCGGATGTCCGGCAGGTGCGACACGGTCATGTCCGAGGTCTCGCCGAAGCCCTTCGAGTCGATCTCCCAGTACCCCTCGGCGCCGAAGTCCAGGAACGGCCAGGCCTCGTACACGTAGGGGTTCTCCGGCGTGCCCGCCGGCGGGTTGGCCTGCGTGACCGGCACGTCGACGTCCATCGGTTTGTCGATGTGGAGTTCGACGCCCTCGAGGCCCTCGCCGGGGCTCAGGCTGATGAATCGCTGGAAGCCCATCGCGACGGGGAACATCGTCTCGTGGAACTCCCAGTAGTCGATCGTACCGTCGCGATAGAGGTCGTAGTCCGACGACAGGACGATGCCGGCGGTGACGATCGCGGCCATCTCGCCGGGTTTGACGAAGATCTCGAAGGGGCCGTCCTCGGCGAGCACGCCGTTGGGCTCGGCGGGCAGGTTGACCCGGCGGTTGTAGGGCGACGAGTGCGTCGTGTCGACGAAGGCCAGCAGCACGTAAGGGTCCAGGGGCTTCTGGAGGTCCGCCAGGCCCTGCACGGTGCCGGCGAGGCGCGAGTTCGGGATCGGGTTCTGCGGCCCGCCACCGCCGCCCGAGGGCGGGTTGTGGGGCACCAGGTAGAGCGTGACGTTCTCGACCTGCTGCCGCTCGATGGTGCCGCACTCGTAGTCGACGGCGCAGGCCGTGACGTTCTGCGGCGCCGGGACGACGCGGTCGGACAGGACGACCTGCCCCAGCGCGTTCGTCGTGCCGACCAGGATGTGGGCATCCCCGCCGGGCACGAGGGCGTCCGACGGAACGCTCATCACGGTGGCCATGGGCACGGGCTCGCCGCTGTAGGCGTCCAGGACGGTGGCGTTCACGGCGCCGTCGATGGGCTCGCCCCAGACGCCGCCGAAGCGGCTGGCGGGGTTGAAGTACTCGAAGGCCTCGGGCACGAGCACGGTGTCGTCCGTGGTGTGCGCGCCGACGGCGACGAGGCCGGGGCGGCCCGGGGGCGTGACGGCCCAAACGAGCCCGGCGTCCACGAACTCGAGGACGCCGAGGGGCTCGCCGTCGAGCTCGAGGTTCATGTCCTCCGTGAAGCCCTCGCCGCGCACCTCGACCACGGTGCCGCCGGCGACCGCGCCGCGGTTGGGGCGCACGGTGTAGATGTCGACGCGCTGGAAGAACGTGAGGCCGTCGCGGAGCGTCCGGGTCTCGTCGCCGCGGTGGACCACGAGGTCGACGGCGCCCGGGTCGTGGCCGGGTGCGACGCACCGGAGGATGTGCGGGTTGGTCAGGGTGCACTCGACCGCGGCGTCGTCGATCGTCACGGTCGTCGTGTCGTCGAAGCCGGCGCCGCCGATCTCGAAGGTGTCGCCGCCGGCAGCGGCCACGCGCCCGGGCACGGCGCCGAGGACGCTGAAGTCCGTCGCGGCCTCGTCGATGTAGAGGAACGCGTCGTTCCCGCGCCACGCGCCGTTGACGTTGTCCACGGAGACGTTCACCAGGCCGGCGGCGCCCGGGGGGGTCGTGACGACGAGGCGAGTGCGCTCGAGCTCACTGCGCAGGATCGTGGCCGCGGCGTCGCCGAACTTCACGCTGCCGCCGTCGGCGAGTCCTGCGCCCCGCAGACCGACCTCCGTGCCGCCCTCGATGCTGCCCCAGCGGGGCTCGAGGCCGAGAACGACCAGGTCCTCGAAGTAGGTGTAGCCGCCGGAGACGCGGACCTCGCCGAAGGCGTTGCGGACGAGGACGTCCACGGCGCCGGGCTCGCCGGCGGGGACGAGAACCGTCAGGCGATGCTCGTCGACGAAGGTGGTGCGGGCGAGCGTCGCGCCGAAGCGGACCTCCGTGGACTCGACGAATCCGTTGCCGTCGATGGTGATGTCCGTCCCGCCCCGGGCAGGGCCGCGATCGGGTGTGATCGCCGTGACCTCGACGGGCACGTAGTACGTGAAGGCGTCCTCGACGCGGTGGGGCACGCCGCCCACGGACCAGCGCACGGTCACGCTGGAGGGGCCCGGCATGAACCCCTCGGGGGTGGTGCAGTCGATGTGGTTCTCGTTGACGACCTCGAGCGACTCGCACTCGCGCTCGCCCAGGTGGACCACGGTGCCGTCGAGGAACCCGGTGCCGACCAGGCGCACGCGCGTGCCGCCGGCGACGGGGCCGCTGTTCGGGATGATCGAGTTCAGGCGCGGCCCGCGGCGGTCGGCGTCCTCGACGAAGGGGTCGGCGTCCGCCGGGCCGCCCGTGGGGCCCTTGGCGTCGGCCTCGGGGTTCGGCGACGCGGCATCCGACAGGCCGAAGTCCTGGTCGGAGTCGCTGCCCGGGGAACTCGAGGGCTCGCAGGCGACCAGCGCCGCGGCCCAGAGGCAGAACAGCGGCAGCCAGCGCGCGAGGGCGCCGCGCTCGAAGAGGTGTCGGTTCATGCGTTCGATTCCTGACGGCGTGCGGAACTCGTCTACGGGAGCAAGATTCGCGCCGAGGCCAATTGGCCGCAGGAGGCGCGTCGCCTCACCCGCCGAAGCGCAACGCGAGCCACGTTTCGAGGGCGTCGAGCGGCGTGCAGGCCAAGTCGGCCTCGCAACGTCGAGCCCGCAGGATCCCGAAAATCCGCGAACGTTCGCGGAAATTCGACAGGGTCGCCTCGTCCACCCGCGGGACGCCGGGGAAACACCGGGCGACGGCCTCGGCGAAGAGACCGTCCTGGCCGGTGAGCGCGCCGCGGGGTGTGGTGCCGACGCCGCAGCTCGGCGACTTCGCCTTCAGGAGCCAGAGCTCGGGCGGGTCGATCGCGAAGGCACGCAGGCGCGCTTCGATCGCCGAGGCCAGCGCCGCCGTGTGGTCGGCCCCCGAGTCGTTGCCGACGAGGCGGGGCGCGGTCGGGTCCCCGACGAGCGTCATGGGCTCCCGGGGCGTGCCGAGGCCGGCGTCGACCTCGGGGCAGACGGGCGTGGCCCGAAACAGGCCGGCGGGCGCGTCGAGCAGCCAGTCCTGACGTTTGTCCCGCGCGTCGTAACGGACCCGCGCGCCCAGCAGGCATGCGCTGACGCCGAAATGGACGGGGACGTGCGAGGGCATGCCTCGATTTGCCACGCCGCTGCGGCCCCGGCAAGGCCTCCGCCGCCGTTCGGGCTTGCGCGCCGGTGGACGCGCGGCAAACATGCGCCGCGTGAAACCGACCGTCCCCGAAAAGACCCTGCATCACCTGGAGTGGCACCGCATCCGCGAGCGCCTCGCCTACCACTGTCGCGGCCCCCTGGCGAGCCAGTCGGCCCTGCGGCTCGACTTCGCCGAGAGCAAGGACGTCCTCGATCTGCGCCTCTCCCGGGTCGGCGAGGCCCGTCGCCTGCTCGACGGCGGCCGGTCGCCCCCCATCGGCGAGGTGCCGGACGTGCGCGGCGTGGCCGGCCTGGCGGCGCGCGGCGGCGTGCTCGAGCCCGACGCGCTGTCCGCCATCGGCGTGGTGCTCGAGACGGCCTCTCGCTGCAGCCGGTACCTGGACGACCTGCGCGGCGAGCTGCCCCACCTGGCGGCCATCGGCGACACCCTGCCCCGCCGCGTGGACCTCGCGCGCGCGCTCCTCGACTCCATCGACGAGCGGGGCCAGGTGGCCGACGGCGCGAGCGGCGACCTGGGTCACCTGCGTCTGCGGGTGTCGCACCTGCACGTGCAGCTCAAGTCGCGGATCGACGGCCTGGTGTCCGATCCCGAGGTCTCGGGCATGCTCCAGGACGAGTACTACACCATCCGCGAGGACCGGTACGTGCTGCCCGTCCGCTCGGGGCACAAGAACCACATCCCGGGCATCGTGCACGGCTGGTCGCAGACCGCCCAGACCGTCTACATCGAGCCCCAGGCCGTGGTCGAGGCCAACAACGCTCTGCGGTTCGCCCAGGCGGACGTCGAACGCGAGGTCCTGCGGATCCTGACCAAGCTGTCGGCCCGCGTCGCCGAGGCCGCGCCGGAGATCGTGCAGGCCGTGGACGCCCTGGCGCTGCTGGACCTGGCGATGGCCGCGGCGCATCTGTCCGGCGAGATGGAGGCGACCTCACCCGTGCTCACGGACGCCTCGGAGATGATCCTTCGGCGCGCACGGCACCCGCTGCTCGTGCTGGAGGGCGTGCCCGTGGTGCCCAACGACCTGCAGCTCGGCGGCGGCCAGCGGGCGCTCGTCATCACGGGTCCCAACACCGGCGGCAAGACCGTCGCGCTGAAGACCGTGGGGCTGTGCGTCGTGATGGCGCTGTGCGGCCTGCACATCCCCTGTGCGCACGACAGCGTGGTGCCGCTGGTGCCGGGCATCTTCACGGACATCGGCGACGAGCAGAGCCTGCAGGCCCACCTGTCGACGTTCAGCGGTCACCTGGCCAACATCCGGGCCATCCTGGACGACCTGCTCCCGGGCGGTCTGGTGCTGCTGGACGAGCTCGTCGTGGGGACCGATCCGGTCCAGGGCTCCGCGCTGGCGCAGGCGCTCGCCGAGGCGCTGGTCGACCGCGGCGCGCTCGCGGTCGTGACCACTCA
The DNA here is from genome assembly GCA_903847385.1 of uncultured Myxococcales bacterium. Classification (GTDB taxonomy): domain Bacteria; phylum Myxococcota_A; class Bradymonadia; order UBA7976; family UBA1532; genus CAINDO01. The sequence continues at coordinate 6,716 of CAINDO010000599.1, read as the reverse complement.
CTACGAGAGCCTGAAGGCCCTGCCCTTCGGTGATCCGCGGTTCCGCAACGGCGCCATGGGCATCGACGCGGGCAGCCGCACGCCGACCTACCGGCTCCGGCTGGACGTCCCCGGGACGTCTTCGGCGCTGGCCACGGCGCGGCGCCTGGGCCTGGACGCGGCCATCGTCGACCGCGCCGAGGTGCTCGCCGGCGCGCAGCATCGCAACCTGGAGGCCGTGCTCGTCCGCCTGGAGCGGGACGCCGAGGCCGCCCGGGCCGAGCGGGAGACGCTGGAGGCCGAGCGCCGCCAGGCCGAGCGCGCTCGACGCGCCGCCGAGGACCACGAACGCACGCTGCGCGAGCGCCTCAAAGCCGGTGTCCAGAAAGAACGCACCGCCGCGCTCGACGAGGCCCGCCGGCTGCGCGACGAGATCCGCCGACTTCAAGCCCAGCTCAAGGACCCGGAAATGCGCAAGGACGTGAAGCAACTCGGCGCCCAGAAGAGCAAGGTCGAGCAGGTCATCGACCGGGTGGTGGCGCAGGAGGAGGCGGCACGCGCCGCGCAGGCCGGCCCCGCAGTGGACCCGGCGAAGCTCGACATCGGCACGAAGGTCTACGTCGTCTCGCTCGGCTGCGAGGGGGTCGTCGAGCGCGCGCCGGACGCCCGCGGACGCGTCGACGTGCGCGCCGGGCTCCTCGCGATGAAGCTGGACGTGGGCGATCTGCGCCTCGCCGGCAGCAAGGGCACGCCCACGCCGCCGGCCGCCAAGGCCCAGCCGCCGCTGCGCGCCACGCCCCCCGCCTCGCCCCGCAGTTGGGGCGAGGTCCCGCCGCAGGGCACGCACAACACGATCGACGTCCGCGGGATGCGGACGGACGAGGCCATCGCCGCGACGGAGCGATTCCTCGATGCGCAGATGGAAAAAGAGGCCGGCGTCGCCTATGTGATCCACGGACACGGGACCGGTGCGCTGAAGAAGGAGCTCCGCCAGTGGCTGAGAAGCACGACGTACGCCCGGGACTTCCGTCCGGGGGAGCAGCATCAGGGCGGGGATGGCGTCACCGCGGTGATGCTCGCATGACGCGCCGCGCGGCCCCGCTGGCCATCGTGCTCTCATTGGCAGCCGCAACGCCGGCCGTCGCGCAGCGCCCGACCGCAGGCATCCGCCAGGCCACGCAGGACGTCGCCGCCGGCGAGCACGTCGACAACGCCGCGGACAACCCGGCGGCGCTCGGCCTGGGCGGCGACTTCGACTTCACGCTGTCGTTCCTCGGCACCCCACGGGAGACTGCGGGCACGGGCACGGGCGCCTACGCCGGCCTGGGGGTCCTCGACCCCTATCACATGGGCCTGTCTCTGCAGTTGCTGGACGTCCCCGGACGTCAGACGCACGAGCCCGTGAAGCTGACCTGGACCCACGCTCTGCGCGTGTCTCCGGCGTTCTCGTTCGGTTTCTCCTGGAGCACGTTCACCGCGGACGACGATCCCGCCCTGGGGGGCGTGTCGACCTTCGACGCCGGCGTCATCTGGCGCCCGGCCCGTTGGCTCGCGGCGGGCCTGACGGCGACGGACATCGGCACCCCGCTGTACCGGGGCGAACCCATCGATCGCGGCTGGGACGTCGGCCTCGCGCTGCGGCCTGGCACGGAGCGGTTCACGCTCTCCGGGGCGGCGCGCTTCGAGGAGACGAATGGCGCCGACTCGACCTACGGCGGTCGGCTCGACTGGAACTTCTGGGGCCCGCTGTCGCTGCTCGGCCGGTACGACACGACGACGGCGGACGGGGCGCGCAGCCACACGGTCCTCGCCGGCCTGGGGTACCAGATCGCCGCGCGCGTCGGCGTCGGCGTCTTCGGGTACGCACCGGACACGAACGCCGCGCAGGCGAACGTGGGCATGGGCACCCTCGTGCGTGTGGGCACGAACGCCGAGCCGCAGATCCGGCCGCAGATCTGGCACACGATCGTCGAGGTCGGGCTCTCCGGCGAGATCCCGGAGTTCGCGGCGCCCGGGTTCTTCGAGTCGAAGCCGAAGACGCCGTTCCTCGACACCCTCACGCGCTTGCGCGCCCTGGGCGAGGACGACCGGGTCGACGCGATCCTGCTGAGCCTGACCGACCTGCAGATCGGATGGGCGCAGGCCGAGGAACTTCGCGGCGCCATCGCCGAGGTGCGGGCCGCGGGCCGCAGCGTGTTCGCGTACCTTCCGGTGGGCGACACGCGGTCCTACTACGTCGCGACGGCCTGCGACCGCATCTTCACCTCACCCGCCGGCGGTCTGATGCTCACGGGCATCCGCGCGGACTTCTACTATCTCCGGGCGCTCCTGGAGCGCTTCGGCGTCCAGGCGCAGTTCGTGGCCATCGGCGACTACAAGAGCGCGCCGGAGATGTTCACCCGCGACGGCCCGTCCGCCCCCGCGAAAGAGGCCGAGAACGCCCTGCTCGACCCGCTGTACGACCGGCTGGTCCAGGCCATCGCGGGCGCGCGGCGCAAGACGCCGGAGCAGATCGCGGCGCTGATCGACGCCGGGCCGTACACCGCCAAGGGCGCCCAGACCGCCGGCCTCGTCGATGGCATCGTGCAGTACGACGAGTTCGAGCAGGTCTTCACCCAGGTCTACGGCGCCCGCCTGCGTTTCGTCTCGCCCGAGGTCGTACTCGAGCGCCGGGACGCCCGATGGGGCGAGCTGCCCCGCATCGGCGTGCTCTATGCCGTGGGCACGATCACGGACGGAGAGTCCGTCTCCAATCCCTTCACCGGGACGATCTCCACGGGCGCGGACACGTTCATCCAGTCGGTGCGCGAACTGCGCGAAGAGAGCGCCGTGGCCGCCGTGGTGCTCCGCATCGACAGCCCGGGGGGCTCGGTCACGGCCTCGGACGTGATGTGGCGGGAGCTCAAGCTGCTCGCCAAGGAGAAGCCGGTCTTCGTCAGCATGGGCAACGTCGCGGCCTCGGGGGGCTACTACATCGCCGCGGCGGGCGAGGAGATCCTCGCCGATCCGTCGACGATCACGGGCAGCATCGGCATTTTCACGGGCAAGTTCGACGTCACCGGCCTGCTCGCGATGCTCGGCATTCGCAGCGAGACTTACCGGCGCGGCGCCCGCGCCGACTTCATGGGCGTGACCCGGCCGTGGAACGAGGCGGAGCTCCAGACCGTGCAGGCGGGCATGGAGGAGCTCTACCAGCTCTTCGTGCAGCGGGTCGCCGAGGGTCGCAAGTCGCTGAGCAGCGCCCAGATCGACGCGGTCGGTCGCGGTCGGGTCTGGCTCGGCAGCCAGGCGCGGGAGCGCGGGCTCGTGGACGCGGACGGCGGCCTGCTCGCGGTCATCGAGCGGGCGGCGGAGCGCGCCGGTCTCTCCCGGGGCGACTACGTCCTCGAGGCCTTCCCCGAGGGCGGCGGCTTCGGCGGACTGCCCCGCAGCCCGGTGCTCACCGCGCCGGCCCTGCTGGCTCATCTGCTCGGCGTCGACGCCACCGCCACGACCGGCCCCCTGCCTCGTGTGATGCGCGCGCTCGTGGACCTGCCACTGCTGCACTTCGAGAGCGGCGACGCCCTGGCGCTCCTGCCCTTCGTGACGACGCTCGAGCGCTGAGGCGCTGCGCCCGTCAGCGGGCGAACGTGGCCGTCAGGATCTGAACGGTCGGCGCCCCTTGCAGGTCCGGACCGGGGTGGCGCATGCGAAGCGCCACCGAGACCCCGTCGGCGCCCGCCGTCAGCGTCGAGGACGCAGTGGTCGTCGTGCACAGATGGGGCTGCCGCCGCACCGGCCACGGGCCGCGCTCATTGCCGGACGCGTCGAGGCGGCCGCGGACGTCCACGCCGGCCCACGCGGCGCGCAACGTGCCGTCCGGGCGGATCTCCAGGAAGGGCCCGTCCCGGCCCTCGCCCTCGAAGTCCGGCCTGTGCGAGCCCAGGATCGCCTCCCCCGGGAAGTCGGGCCGCTCCAGGTGGGCCTCGACCGCCACGCGGGTGAAGACGCCCAGCACACGCGTGGGGGGCACCGGGACCGCGGGCTCGGCCCCGCCCGGCAACAGGCGCCAGTCGCCGTCCGGGTGGGCGATGCGGAAGCGGCCACCGGACTCGGCGCGAACCGGAAATGCCCGGCCCTGCGCGTCGGTGAAGACGTCGCCCTGCCAGCGCCCGCAGCGCAGCGACTCCAGCGCCGCGTCGTCCAGTCGGTGCCGCTGGAGCACCACGCGGCCGCAGGCGTCGACCACGACGGAAGCCCGAACGGCCGCGTCGTCGCATGCGTCGTCCGCCGCGGCCACCAGGCCGTAGACCCCGGTGGGGCCTTCGCCGGCGTCACACCCGGCCAGCGGTCCGCGCATCAGCCCGGCGTGACCGGCGGAGGACGTCCAGTCGGCGAGGCCCGGGGGGCGTCCCTCGGCGGCGGTCAGGGTGTCGAGGGGCGTCGCGAGCGCATAGGCCCAAAGACCTCCGGAGAGCAGCCCGGCGTCACGCAGCGGCTCGGGCACGGCCAGCGCCTCGGCGTCGCTCGGGCCGAATACCCAGAACGTCCCCGCCGCGCACGCGTCGGGATCCGTGAAGACGGCGCCCCAGAAGCTCGTCGACTCCGGGGGCGTCCAGGTGACCGCCGGCGGTGAGCCCCCGACGGGTCGGGCGGCCGTCAGGTCGCCGGCCGGCTGCGGTGCCATGGGCGCGAGCGCCAGATCGGGCAGCAGCACGGACGTCGCCGCCGGCTCCAGCGCGAAGATGCGATCGGCGTCCGGCGCCGGCTGCCCGACGCTCCGCACCCGAAGCCGAACGGCGAGCGTGAGGTCGTCGCCCCAACGCGCGGGCAGCGACAGACCCCGCGTGCGCGAGACCAACCCGCCGGCAAGGGGCAGCGGGACCGGGACGTCGTCGACCACCGGCAGGACCTCGGCCCACGCCGGAATGTCGCTGTCGTACGCGATCTCGAGGTGGCCGGTGCCGCGGGTCGTGCGCGGCAACTGCGCCGGCGCGGCCCCCCCGGCCCCGGCACCGCGCCCGAGCGCCACGGCGCGCCCGCCCCGCGACCAGGTGACGAGCCAGAGACCGTCGCCGGGGGGGCCGGGCGCCTCGAAGGTGCCGCCCCCCACCGCCTCGGCGCGCCACCCGCGGCCACCCGCGACGACCGCCGCCGCGACGTCCAGCTCGGGGACGGGCTCCGGTTCGACGCGCCACGTCGTGTCGGCGTCGGGCGGGACACCCGCCGCCCGCAGGAACGGGTCGAGGCGAACGGACGGACCGTCGACCTCGGGCAGCACCAGGTGCGTCTCGCCCCGGTGGTACACCAACCGTCGCGAGCCCGCCCCGACGAAGATTCGGGCCGGCGCGCCCGGCTGAACCTCGTATCGGCGCCCGGCCGCCTCGAGCTCCCCGGAGGCCTCGGTGTAGACCTCGATGTAGGGCGAGCGCTCGACCGACACGGGCTCGGCCGTGCAGCCCGACGCGGCCAGGACGAAGACCGGCCGCCAGGCGGCGCGGCGCGCGTCACGGCGTGAAAGTGACCTTGGTCTCTTCACTCCGCTCCACGACGATGCGTTTGACCGGGCTCTTGTCGCCCCGGTCGCCCTTGAAATAGACCTGGACGGTGTGCGAGCCGGCGGGGAGCGGATAGCGCATCAGGGGCGTCTCCGAGGCCACCATGGCGCCGTTGATGTAGACCGTGCCCCAAGGGCGCGCGTTGACGGTGACGAAGCCTTTGCCACCACCACCTCCGCCACCGGAGTCGCTGCTCGGCCGCCGGGGGGGCGGATCCGGGGCGCGCGCGGGGGTCGGCGTGCGCCGGGGCGCGGGCGCCTCGTACCGCGGCGTGTAGCGCGGCTCGGGTCGGCGCGCCGCGACCGGGGGGGGATCCAGCGCGGCCACGACCCGGGGTGGCTCCGCCGAGAGCGGCTCGAGTCGGACCTCGACGGTCTGCTCCCGGCGCCCGTTCCACTCGATGCGCTGCTCGCTCGGCTGGAACCCTTCGCGCTGGATGCGCACGCTCATGGGCCGGTCCACGGGCAGGTCCGTCACGGTGCAGGGCGTGTGGCCGCTCTCTCGACCCTCGATGAAGACGGTCGCGTCCGCAGGTCGCGACTCGACCGTGAGCGTGCCCCGGATCTTCACCAACTGCGCGTCCACCAGCGTCTCGCGGCCGACCTCCGGGGTGATCTCGGTCTCGTAGATCTCGTAGTCGTCCCCGAGCTTGACCTGGATGCGCGCAGGCCGGCCCGCTGCGAGTGTCGTCTGCGTGGGTGTGCCCTCGGGGAGCCACGCGCCGGCGACTTTGACCTTGGCCCCGCTGGGGAAGGACCGGACGATGACCTTGCCCTGCCCCACCGTGGACCCGATGGAGACGGTGGCCGGCTCGAGGTTGGGCGCGGGGGCGTCCGGTCGAACGAGCAGCGTGGTGAGCACGGCCGCACCGATGAGGACCAGCAGGATCACGCTGCCGAACAGGATGCGCTCGCGGGTGAACCACGAGGCGGCGCCGGAGGGCGGCACCAGGCCCCCGGCCGACGTCGGCAGCTCCGCGCCGGCCCGGCGGGGCCGCAGGGGTCGATGGATCGACTGTGCCCCCGGCTCCTTGGGCGGGTCCGTGGGTACGATGGCGCTCGCGGGACGGTTGTCACGTTCGGGGGCGCGGGCCGGCGAAGGACGCTGGGCCGAGCGCGCCGGTGCGCGGTCGGGCAGCGGCGTGGGCGCAGCGGCGAACGCGAGGGCCTCCGGGCTCGGGCGGGCCGGCGCCGGCGCGGG
>CAINDO010000598.1 GCA_903847385.1 uncultured Myxococcales bacterium | reverse complement strand
GGGGCGGGCGGCGGCGGCTCGGGCCACAGCAGGTAGGCGCCCAGACCCACGATGGCCAGAATGCCCCCGCCCAGGACCGCGTTCCGGCGGAGCCGTTCGCGCCGCGCCGCCTCTGCGGCCGCCTGGGCGCGCGTGTCCAGTCCGTCTCGGGCCCAGTCCGCCTCGTCGAAGTCCACCGTCGGGCGACCCTGGGGCGCCTCTGCCTCCAGGGGCGGGTGCATCGCCGGGGGCGGTGCGGAGCGCGGCGACGGCGCGGGGGCTGCCTTCGCACCGCCGCGCCGGGGGCTCTGGATGAGCGTGTCCATGGAGCTGCCGCCCAGCGGGCGCACCGTGACCTGGACGCCGGCGAGGGTCAGGACGTCCCCGGACTCCAGCGCGGCTTGCCCCGTGACCTCCTGGCCCTCCAGGTACACCGGCTGCGATGCCTCGGGATGACGTTCTACGAACCACGCCCGCCCATCGAAGCCGATCTGGAAGTGCCGCCGCGAGATGCCGTCCAGCTTGAGCACGAGATCGCAGTCGTCGTGACGACCCACGACGTGCAGGCGCCCCTCGAGCGTGACCTCATGCCGCGTCCCGCGGTGCTCGACCGTCAGCTCAATGCGGGGCTCGTGCACGAGAATTCGAATCCGGATCTACTGACGAGGGCGACTAAGGATGGATCGGCGTGTCCTGACAAGAACGCAGGATCATGCCACCGATCAACATCACGAGGACTGCGCCGGTGATCAAGAGGGTCGGAATCACGAGCAACTGCTGCGCGCGGGCGGCTTGCTTCTCGATCCGGGTGCTCTGGCGTGTGCGCATCATGTCCCGCGCCATGGCGAGGACGTCTTTGTAAGGTGTGCCCTGGCGCTCGCCCTCGAGGATCGCGTGGATGAGGCGAGCCACCTCGCCGGAGGGGACCCGTTCGGCGAAGTGGTGCAGTGCGGAGCGCAGGTCCACCAGCTCGAGCTCCTGCCGCATGATCCGCAGTTCCTCGGTCAGCGCGTCGCGATCCTGCGAGGCATCCACGATGCGGAAGACGGCGTCCTCGAAGCTGCAGCCCGCCTCGGCGCAGACGATGATCAGGTCGAGCGCGTAGGGAAGGCGCCGCTCGATGGCCTCGACCCGCTTGCGGATGCGGTCCTCGAGGCGGGCGGGCGGCATCAGAAAGCCCACCGGCAACCCGAGCCACACCCAGTGGGACCAGCGTTCGAAGACGCTCTCGTACGCGAACCCGGCGATGAGGGGCAGCGTGACGGAGAGCAGGCACTGGATGGCGATGAGCTCGTTGGGCAGCAGCCCGCCCGGGTACCCCGAATGGCGCAGCAGGGTCTGATGGCGCGCCCGGGTGGCGTGGAGCGGGAGCGGCGAGATCAGCACGCCGACGGCCTGGATGAAGGGGAGCGTCAGCGCGAAGAACAGCGAGTTCTGCAGCGCCTCGCGGCGGCGTTTGGCCGCCAGGGCGGTGGGCTCCGGGGCGAACCGCGACAGGAACCACAGCCCCAAAGCGAAGACGGCGACGGCCAGGGCCGTGGAGAGCTGGCCTCCGGTGGCGAGAAGGTCGGTCATGTCTCGATCTTGGTGATGCGCAGCACCAGCAGGACGCCGACCACGTCCAGCACGACGGCGAACCACACCAGGAGTTTGCCCGTCTCGGTGGTGAACAGCGGCTCGACCGTGGCCGGATCGAGCTTCCACATGCCCCAGACGAGGATGATGGGCAGAAAGGCCAGGGCAAAGGCCTGATAGCGGCCGCTGGCCGTCTTCGACTCGACGAAGAGCTCCAGCCGGTTCGACTCGCGCACCGCACCGGCGATCTGGTCGAGCACCTTCGCCACGTTGCCGCCCAGGGGCAGGGCCTGGCGAATGCCCATGCACAGCAGCCGGATGGGCTGGATGGGCACGCGCTCCTCGAAGCGGCGGAGGACGGCGTCCATGTCGCCGAGCTGAAGCTCCTGTACCACCGTGCTGGCCTCCTGGCTGAGCGGCGGCTCCATGTGCTCCACGATGGCCACGAAGCTGTCCGCGACGGCGGGAGAGGTCCGCCACCGGCTGGACATGAGGGTCAGCGCCGGCTCGATCTGGAGGCGGATCTGGGTGAGTCGCTGTTTCCACATCACGTGGAAGACCACCGCCGGCGCGGCGAGGCCGAGGGCGAAGATGGCCAGCGACTCGAAGAAGCCGTCGGACACCAGGTACCAGCCCAGGCCGAGGGCCGCCGCGCCGCCCACGAGCAGGGCGGCCATGCGCTCCGCGCTGATGTGCAGGTAGAAGCGGTCACGAACCACGCGCAGGCCGGTCAGGTACCGCTCCACCATGCGGTGGCTCGTCGCGCGCGTGCTCGGCTCGAACCCGATCAGGGCGACCAGGAGTCCGCCCAGGAGCAAGCCGGGCCCGAGGAGACTGGGGGCGTCGTGGGTCATCGCGTGGCCCTCAGAGATACTCGCCGTCGCGCACGAGGCCCAGCGTGATCAGGTCCGTGAGGAAAGACGGCAGGTGTCCCGTGAGCTGGAACCGGCCCTGCAGCACGCCGTCCTTGTCCACGCCGGTCTTCACGAAGCGGAAGATGTCCTCCACCACGAAGGCCCCCTGGCGGTCGATGCCCACGATCTCCGAGATGTGCGTGATGCGGCGGATGCCGCCCTGCAGGCGGGACTGCTGGACGATCAGGCCGATGGACTGGACGATCTGCTCGCGGATGGCCCGGCTCGAGAGGCCTTGATCGGCGAAAAGGACCAGCGTCTCGAGGCGGGACAGGGCCTCGGTCGGGGCGTTGGCGTGCAGCGTGGTCATCGAGCCCGCGTGGCCCGTGTTCATGGCCTGGAGCATGTCGAGCGCTTCGGGGCCGCGGCACTCGCCGACGATGATGCGATCGGGTCGCATGCGCAGCGCGTTCCGGACGAGGTCGCGGATCGTGTACTCGCCCTTGCCTTCCAGGTTCGCCGGGCGCGTCTCGAGGGAGACGACGTGGGACTGGTGCAGCTTCAGCTCGGCGGCGTCCTCGACCGTGATGATGCGCTCGGACGGGTCGATGTAGCTCGAGAGGATGTTGAGCAGCGTCGTCTTGCCGGAGCCCGTGCCGCCGGAGATCAGGATGTTCTGGCGGGACTGCACCGCGCGCTCCACGAACCGCGCCATGCGTTCGTCGATGGAGCCCAGGGCCAGCAGGTCCTCCATCCGGAGCGGGTTGTGCGGGAACCGGCGGATGGTGAGGCAGGGTCCGCGCAAGGCCAGCGGAGGGAGCACGGCGTTGACGCGTGAGCCGTCCTTCAGGCGGGCGTCCACCATGGGCTGGGAGCGGTCCACGCGCCGGCCCACGGACCGAACGATGCGCTGAATGACCGTCTCCAGGGCGTCGTCGGACGAGAAGCTCTGCGGCACGCGGACCAGGCGACCGCGCACCTCGATGTAGATGTGCTCGGCGTCGACCACCATGATCTCGGAGACGTCGCGGTCCCGCAGCAAGTCCTCGATCGGGCCCAGGCCGAGGCTCTCGTCGGCCATCTCCTTGACGAACTGCGCGTGCTTGAGCCCGGCCGGGAGCAGGCAGTCCGGCCGGCGCACGATCTGATGCAGCAGCGCCTCGACCTGGAGCCGCAGCTCGCCCTGGTCGGCCTTGGTGATGTCGTGCCGGCGGAGGTCGAGCTCGTCGATGAGCTTGCGGTGCACCTCCCGCCGGTACTTCCGGTTGGGGTCGACCTCCTCGTCGCCGAGGAGCGTCTCGGCGTTGTGGGCCACCGCCGCCGTGGGCAGCGCCTGGGAGAACCGCTCCACGAAGAGCGTGAAGTCGCCGATCTTGACCGGGGCGCCGATGGCGACTTCGACGAGTCCGACGGCGGCCTTGCCGTCGATGTAGACCACCTGGCCCGCCTCGACCCGCACGAGGATCTTCGGGCCGATGAACTTGATGTCCGCGTGATAGGCCGCGACCCCGCGCCCGCCGAGCTTGACGTTGCAGTTGCCCTGGGCGGACCCCACCGAGATGTTCTGTCGAGTGGGGTCGATGGGGTGGGTGGTGGGGACGTTTTTCGGGTCCACCACCCGGAGTACGGTGACGACCGGCGCGCTAGAAGTCATCGGCCGTGCCGACGTTCTCCCGATCGAGCATGGGCTCCAGCGTCTTGCGGTGGAGGTCGTCGCCGGGTTTGTAGAGGTTGGGCGTCACGAAGATCAGCGTGCGCCGCCGCGTGTCGTTGGCCACCTGGGACTTGAACAGGTACCCGAGCACCGGGATGCGGGCGAAGGGCCACAGACCCGTGTCGGTGTGGCCCTCGTTGCGCGCGTCGAGGCCGGACAGGATGATCGTCTCCGACTCCTTCAGGTTGACCCGCGTCTGGATGCCGTTGGTGATGAGGCTGGGGATGCCGTCGACGATCTGCGAGTTGTCGACGCTCGACACGTTGGCGTCGATGGTGAGCTTCACCACGCGCTGTTCCTCGTCCCAGGTGGGCAGGATCTTCAGGGTCGTGCCGTAGTTGATGCGGTCGAGGGAGCCCGTGTTGATGCCCGTGGACTTGACGAAGAGGCGCCCGCCGACGTCGTAGAGCGCGGTCTCGCCGGCCTCGGTGACCACCGTGCTCGTGCTCCGGATGGTCACCAGGCCCTCGCGCGAGAGCAGGTTGAGGCCGATGAGCAGCGGGTTGGACTGCACCACGGCCGACAGGACCGACGAGCTGCCGCCGCCATTGAGGTCCTTGGAGTAGTCGATGCGGGCGTCCGTGGTGGCGCCGAACTGCGAGGGGACGTCGAGCCCGAGGTGGTGGGCGTCCTCGGTCTTGATCTCCACCACGTGCACCAGCAGCGCGAACATCGCCCGGCGGGCGGCGGAGTACTCGTCGAAGCGGACGATGGACTCCACCTCGCCCTTGTAGAGCTGGACGATGCTGTCGACGCGGGCCTTGTCGCCGGCGCTGAAGACGCGGCCGTCGATGATCACGCGATCACCCACCTGACCGACGGAGATGCCCTGGACACCGCGCAGCAGCGTCGTGAGCTGCCGCACCAGGTCGGCGGGGGGCGTGCTGTAGACCCGCACGATGTACGTGACGCGGCGCGGCCCCCGGGAGAGCACCAGGGACGACTTGCCGACGCTCAGGCCGGAGATGACGACCTGGTCCGAGCCGGGCGGGGCCACGGCGTCCATCACGGCCGGGTTGCCGACCACCACGCTGCTGATCCCCGGCGCGCTGATCGAGCGGCTCTCGCCGACGATCATGATCACGTCCTCGCCGTCCCCGGCCGCCTGGACGGGGGCACCCGGCCACAGCATCGCCGCGGCGAAGGCGAAGAGACACGCGACCAGGCGCGACCGGAGGGCGGCGGGCACGAGCCGCGTGCCGAAGGTCATCGGATGCCTCCCGAGCGGATGATGATGGGCCCGATGCGGGCGGGCGGCTTGCGGTCGGGGGGCACGTTCAAGAGCATCCCGAGGTTCAACTCGCCGAGGGGCTCGGCGGGTCGATCGTCGCTGCGGTTGCGGAGCAGGAACGTCAGCTCGGCGGAGCGCTCGAGCAGGGCGATCATGGCCGCGTCCTTGCGCTCGAGGGCCAGCACCACCGCGGTGGCGGCGCCGTTGCTGGCGGCCACGGCGAGGACTTCGACGTCGTCGCGGAACGAGACCGTGACGAGCGCGTTGTTGGTCGGGTGGCGCATCGTCGCCAGGATGTCGATCCGGTCGCCGGCCCGGAGCGAACCGCCGAAGGAGCTCAGGTCGTCCACGCTCACGCTGACGGCGCGCACGCTGCGCGAGGGGTCGTCCGTCGGCAGGGTGTCCGACAGGCGCCCGGCCGCGCCGTCACCCGTGTCGAAGTCGAAGAACGTGACCTTCTCGCCGGCCTCGAGCGGGCGGCGGAGGGCCTGCCCCAGGACGCGCGCGAGCCGTTCCCGGTCGATGTAGTGCTCGTACAGAAACTTCTTCGGGATGGGGACCAGTCGAAACTTCTGATCCAGGAGAGCCGAGGTGATCTCCGTACCGGCCTGAAGGGGCTCCTTGGCCGCCAGGACCTCGACGACGGGCCCCGGGTCGTTCTCGGCGATGACGGACTGCTGCCAGCGGTAGTTCACGACCACCGCCACACCGACCATGAGCAGGCCGAAAATGATGAGCACGTTGCGGTTCAAGGCGGAGCTCCTCGGGGGGGTGTCTTATCACACACCGCTGCGATCAGGAAGCGAGCGTCCCCCGTCGCCGCCTCCACGGAGACGCTGCACCCGCCGTGGGCGCCCTCGACCATGAACCGGCGGCTCCGGGCATCGCCGGTGGGCGAGACGGCCAGGGGGTAACCGGCGCGCTCGAAGGCGTCCACCGCCAGGCTCAACCCTCGGTCGACGTTCCCCGCGCCGGATTGCAATACGGCGACGGCGAAGCCGAGGTCCACCGCGGCGTCCTGCGTGCAGCCGGCACACCGGGGCAGTCGCTGGACGCGGCGGTCGCGGGGCGACATCCGGCGGCTGCGGACCCCCTGCGTGATGTTCACGATGGACTCGCGGCCCGACATTTCGGGCAGGATCTCGATGAAGACCGGCGCCTGGCCGCCCCCGGCGCCGAGGGCCTCGAACCACGCCGCATCACCGGCACCGGCGCCCGCCGGGTAGGCGGTCAGGCGGAAGGCGCCGTCCTTGGTTTCGGGGCGCAGCCCGGGATGCCCTGGGCTGGAGCGCCAACCGCGCAGATCCAGGTGCTCCACGATGTCCCGCAGGGTCTCCGGCGGCGCCATGCGCGTCCGGATGGTGCGGACGCGCGCCGGCAGGTCCACGAGTCCCGCGTCGAGCGTCTGATCGCTCACGGCCCGAGGCAGGTGCAATCCGGGCAGGGGGCGGGTCGGGGCGCCCTCCGCGCGATCGGCGCCCGGGAGCGTCAGCAGCGCCGCGGCGAGGATGTTCCGTCGCAAGCGCGCGTCACCAGGCGAAGGGCTGGAGGCGACCGTTCAGGAAGTCCTGCACCTTCTCGTCGTACTCGTTCTCGCTGGCGCCCACCCGCTGCGTGGGCGGGCGCGTCGGCGGGGCCATCACCACCGCCGACATCGTGAGCGGACGCTCCTGCCGCCAGATCGAGGCGTTGGGATCGGGCTTGGGAACGAGCCGGATGTCCACCTTCGCCGTGCCCCCGCGCTGGTTGGCGAGCGGCTTGTCGACGTGCTGCCAGGGGACCGGGTAGGGGTAGTCGCTCCCGTCCGTCGGACCCTGCAGGGTGGCGTTGACCGTCACGGTCCGGTCGTTGGCCATCGCCCGACTGCCCGGCGGGGGCTTGCCCATGGCCTGGTCATAGGCGGCGTTGCCCGCGATGGGACCCATCAGCGCCACGTGGGTCCACTGGGCGGCGAAGTGTCTGAACGCCAGCCAGAAGACGATGAGCACCGGGAAGAAGACGACGGTCTCCATCGTCGCCACGCCGCGCGGACGGCGCCGTCGTCCCCGGCGGTTGCGCCGCCCCGCGATCGAGGGATGGCCGGCCATCAGTGCGGCACCTTCACGTCGGCGCTGGCGACGGCGCGAAAGGCCGGCTGCCACGCGGCGACACCCGGGTTGGCGCCGCCTCGGCTCGCGGCCTGGGCCAGGCTCTGGGCGCTGTCGTCGTTCGCGAGGATGACGGGCCGCAGGCGGCCGGACCAGCCGGGGCGGCCGTCCGGTTCTCCGCCGTTGAGCGTGAAGTACGGCTCAGCCCGGGCGACGGCCACCTCCGGGCGCTGCGGGAAGACGTCGCCCGTGTTCTGTCCGCCGGCGGCGTCCATCTTCAGGAGGCGCATGCGATCTTCGTTCTCGCGGCTGGCGAAGACGGTGATCGCGAGCATCTCGCGCCGCTCCTTGGCGTTCTTGTACTTCGGGACCCAGCGCTGCCCCGCGTTGGTCTGCGCCGCACCGCGGATGGCCGCGCGGTACTGCTCGCGATACTGGGCGCGCTGCTCGAAGATGACCGGATCCGTGGTGGCGACGGGCACCCAGCCCTGCGCCTGACCCGGGCCGTAGTCCCGCATGGAGAGCCGGCGGACGCGCCCTTGCATCTCCTGTTGTCCGCCCTTTTCGAACGGCAGGCGATCGCCCGGCATGGGGGTCGTGAAGGCGCCCTGCGCCTTGTTGGCCAGGGCCACCTGCGTGGCCACCTGAGAGGCCCACTGCGGCGTCAGCGAGACGATGTGCTCGCCGAGCATGTCCAGCGCCTGGTCGGCGGCCTGGGCCTGGGGCCGGACCTGTCCCATGCGGGCGAAGATCGAGGGTCCGCGACCCTCCATCTCGGCGGCGATGACACAGGACTCGATGTCGCCGAAATAGCAGCGACTGTTCGCGTCGGCCAGGATGGGTCCCCAGGCTTGCTGGATGCCATCGTAGACGGACGTGATCGCCCGGACGGCGGCGAGGCCCGCGTTGACGTACTCGAGCAGGTTGAGCGCTCGAGAGGTCACGGCGGCCGCCGAGAAAGCCGCCCGGTCCGCGGCCCGCTGTACCTGCTGTCGCTGGGTGAGTTTCCAGCCGATGCCGTGAAGCAGGTAGAAAGCCCCGACGAGCGCGAACATCGCGAACAGATAGAGCGGCAGCACTGCGCCGCCCTGGCGTCGTCGGGGGCGGATCACGGCCGTGATCCGCGCTTACTTGTCGTAGTTCTTGGCGCCCGAGGTCTGGCCGGCGGCGACGTCCGACAGGGTCTTGCCTTCCTTGTCGAGCGAGTCGGAGACCTTGCCCTTGAACGCGGAGATGCCGGCCACGAGGCCGAGCACGAGGACCGCGCCCAGGACGATGTACTCGAGGGTCGTGACACCACGCTGCTTGCGGATCAGGTTCAGCTTCATCTTCGTCGACCTTTCTGCCGGGTTACGGCACGGTTTTCGCCCGAAAATCTGCCCGGCTTCATCCGGGGGGCGCGTGAGAGTGGGCTCGCTGTCAGCGGCCGGAATGAGCGTTGAGCGCCATGACCTCGAGGGCCCGGCGATTGACCGCCCAGGCCGCCGGATTGACGGTCTGCGTCGGTCCCACGAGGGAGAGAGTGTACCACGCCGAGGCGTCCTGGAGCACGACGCCGCGGAACTCGACGGGTGCCTTGCCCCGCGTGCCCTCGGCGCGCGTGGCCTTGCCCGCCAGCGGCAGCGCCTGGGTGTTGAAGTCCACGGTGCCGATCTCGGCCTCGAGCGCGATGCCCGCGTCCGTCAGATCCTTGCGCATGAAGGCCAGCAGGTCGTCGGGCGCGAGATCGGGGTTCTCCGCCTTCTGCACGACCTTCACGGTCAGGAGGCCCTGGAGGTCCTCCCCGCCGCCGGTGGCGCGCGTGAAGTGCTTGAACAGCGCGCCGGCGATGCCCGGGGCGATGTCGCCCTTGGGCGTCTGGAGTTTCCAGCTGCCGAAGTAGTTGAAGGTCGGACGGCCCGGCGCCCCCACGGTGTGGCTCAGGAGGCGCTCGGCGTAGACCTGCCCGCTGGGCGCGGGGCGCAGCGTGACGATCGCGGCGGCGAAGGCCTCGGCCACGCCGGCGTAGGCCGCGGCGCTGGCGCGACCCGTCAGCAGGAAGAGGCGATCGGCGTCCTTGAGCGCGAGGAGGCGCAGGACGACGGGACCCCCGGCGGCCTGACCGCGGACCAGGAAGTCCGCCACGGGGCCGGTCGGGCCGACGCGGATGCGGCTCTGGACGGTCTGGAATCCCAGACGCGCGATGGAGATGCGCAGCCAGTCGTCCGCGGACATCTCCTGGGGGAGCCGGGCGACCTGGAGTTCGAGCTCGCCCGCCGCCGGCCCATCGGGATGCCGGAAGCCGCGCAGCGTGACCGGGGGCCCGCCGGCCACGGGGGCCTTGGCGGCGCCCTCGAGGCTCTTCCAGCCCGCCGGCACGGCGAGGGTCACGGTGTACGCGGCGTCCCCGAAGGCGCGAATCGTCGTCGTCGGGAACTTCTCCGCCCGCAGCGTCGCATCCACGACGGCGGGGCCGTCGTCCGCGGGGAAGGGCAGATCACCGGCGGCGGCAAAGGCGGGGAGCGGCATGGCGGCACACAGGGTCGTCAGGGTCCATCGGCGCAGGCTGTGAAGTGCATTCATGGTCGACCTCACTTCCGCTTCGTCGGCTTGCTGCCGAAGCTCAGGTCGATGTCGAGGCCGAGCCCGGCCAGGACCTCGAGCTCGCCGAAGCCGCCCAAGTGGACGCGGCCCTCCTCGGTGTCGTAGTAGCCGTGACCGCCGGCGCCGCCGCCGACGCCGCCCGCGGAGCCGCTGACGCCTCCCTTGAGCTGGAACGACAGCCCCGTGAAGGGGATGGGGATGTTGTATTCGCTGCCCGCGCGACCGCTGGCCAGCGAGGCCTGCGCCTCGGCGCCGCCCGCGAGCCCGACGCGCTTGCCGTCGTAGCCGACGAGTGCGTCGCCCTTCGCGCCGGCCTGCAGGACCTTACCCTCGGCCTCGCCGCGAACGAAGGGATTGACCTCGTCGCCGAGACCGTAGGCCACCTTGCCCTGGGCGACGGAGGCCTCGGCCTCGCCCTTGCCGCCACCGCCGAAGACACCCACGCCGCCGCGGCCTTCCGCTTTGACGTGACCGAGCTGCGCCTCGGATTCGAGGCCCAACACGTCGCCGACGCGTGCGTTCGCCTTCCCCGAGGCGAGATTGCCCTCGACGCTGCCGTTGCCGCTGATCGTGCCGTTCCCGACCCGCATGCCGGCCTCGGCGCTGCCCTCGAGCACCTTGCCGCCGACCTCGGTCTTCACCGCGCCGCCGAAGAACTCGTCCTTGCGCTCGGCGCTGCCGACGCTGCCTTCGACACGCACGTTGTCGGTGGTGCCGTCGCCGTCTTTATCGTTGAACTCGATCTTGCCCTGGCGACCCGAGGTCTCCCAGCCGCCACCGACGCGACGCTCGGGCTCCTGGCCGGGGCCGAGCGCCTGGCCGGACTGCCCGGTCTGGGCCCCCGGCCCGCCGGCGCCCTCGTTGTAGCGGTCGCGCACGCCGGCGATGCTGCCCGAGGCGACCTGGCTCAGCGCCTCGCCCTCGGTCTTCAGGCTCTCGCCGACCTTGCCCTTGAACATCGAGACAGCCGCCACGAGGCCCAGGACCAGGACGGCGCCCAGGACGATGTACTCCATCGTCGTGACGCCGCGCTGGCGGAGTGGGCGGCAAATCGAGGTTCGTTTGGGCAGGGGTCGCATGGCGTCTCGCTTGGTTAGCAGGTTTCGTGCCGAGCCGAGAAAGGGCGTTTTTGGCCGAAAATGCCCGCTTCGAGGTGTGACGAGGCCCGGTTTCGGGACGAGCGAGACTCGAGACGTGGGGACGATTGACCCCAGTTCGAGTCATCGAGGTCTCAGCCCTGGGGCTCCGGTGACACGAAGTGCTCCTGTTCCGCCTTGATGATGCGGACCCGCGACGCGTTCGGCGCCCCGCCCTGGATGAGCCGGCTCGCCCAGGACTCGCCCCCGGCGCTGCCCGCCTCGCCGAGCGTCAGCCCGTAGAGCACGTTGGCAAAGGGGAAGGGGCAGTAGTAGGCGTATTCCAGGTGGACCTTCACGCGGTCGCTGCCCGACCCCCCGCCCTGGACCTCGACCTGGGTGGCGTGGAAGGCGTAGGCCAGCTTGGACATGGGCCGCCCGCGGGGCTCCGTGTCCGCGTCGAGCGCGCGGTCCGCGGACCAACCGGCGAAGGCCTGCGGCGCGGCCTGCTGCCCCGCGCCCACGCTTTGTGAGGCCTGCACGAACGGCGGGGCCTTGGCACCCCGGCCCGTCGTGCGTCCGATGGGCGGCGAGATGGGCGTGAGCGCCAGCGCGGCGGCCGCGGTGGCGTGCTCGACGACGTCCTGCTGGCTGGCCTGTCCGATGGCGACCTCCTGGGACCACACGGCGGCCGCCCGAGCGGCGCGCTCCGCCGCGCTCGTGACCATGATCCGGGCGACGTAGCCGTGGGCCACCTGGAGGAGGCCCATCAGCAGGGTCAGGACCGTCGCGAAGGTCACGACGAACTCCATCGAGATCGCGCCCCCTTGCGAGGTGCGGGCGCGAGGTGGGCGTTGGCGCATGGTCAGAACTCCTCTTCGGAATCGCCGGTGTCCCCGAGGCCCGTGCCGAAGATCGTATCCAGATCGGGGGTCGGCCCGCCGCACTGCCCCCAGCGGGCACGGCGGAGGCCGCCGCGGCGGTCGTCGTCGCAGAACATCCGGGCGGCGGCGGTGCACTTGCGGTCGACGTCGACGAACTTGTAGCGGCGGCTCTTCTTGCACTTCGCGCAGCAGCTTCGGCAGGCGGGCCCGCGCTGGAACAGCAGCGTCGAGGCGCCGCAGTCGGGGGCGGCATAGCCGATGGCCACCGTTTGACGGTGACTGCGACACTTCCGGTACTGCTGTGCGCACGTGCCCGCGTCCGGTGCCTGGAACGCGAAGAGCGTCCGGTCGCAGCAGACCACGGTGCAGGTGCCCGCGGCGGCGAAGGGGTCGGGGCAGACGCCCCCGCCGTCGTCGACGGCCCCGCCGCAGTCCGTCGCGTCCGTGCCCGGCGGGCAGACGCCGGTGTCGACGTCGCACACCCCGTCGAAGTTGCTCTCTCCGCAGTCGTCGACGCCGCCGTACGGATCGTCGCCGGCGTCGGGCAGGGGGTCGGGCTCCGGCACCGGCTCTTCGCTCATCATGCAGTCGGGGTCCGTGCCCTCGGGGCAGGGCTCGGGTTCGTCGCAGAAGCCGTCCGACTCGGCGCAGGCCGGGTCCACCGCCGGGGGGGCCGCGCTCATCAGGCAGTCGGGATCCGTGCCCTCCAGACACAGCTCGGGCTCGTCGCAGATCCCGTCCGGCAGGGCGCAATCGGGGTCGATGACCGCGTCGTCGGCCGGGTCCGGGCTGCTGTCGGCGCAGTCGGGATCCGTGCCGATCGGGCAGAACTCCGGTTCGTCGCAGATCTCGTCCGGCACGGCGCAGTCGGCCGGAGGGGGCTCGCCCGCGCCGTCGTCGAGGTCGCAGGCGCCGGCGGGCGGCGCGTCCTCGAGCTCGCAGGCCGCCGGATCAGGGCCGATGGGCCCCGACGCGGCCGGATCGTCTGCCGGGGGCTCGTCCTCGAAATCCGGGGCGAAGGGATCGTCGGCGGGTTCGACCTCGGGAAATCCGCCCGCGGCCGATGCGTCGCCCGTCCCGGACGGACCCCCACCGGAGCCGGCGTCGCCCACGCCCGCATCGGACACGGCCGCCGTCGGCGAGCAGGCGGCACCGCCGAAGGTCAACGCGAAGCTGCACGCCCATGAGACGAGAGTGTCACGCATGCGAGACATCGGCACCACGCTTCCGGGTCAGAGCAGACCAGGCAGTACTTTGACGCCGGGCGGGAGCGAGCGCCACAGTTCGGCGCCGTCCTTCAGCGGTTTCTGGAGAAGCTCCTGGGCGCGGGCCTCGGCCTCTTTGCGCCCCTTCTCGTATTGACCCCAGACGAGGCGCTCCTTGATGCCCAGGCGCTGGCCTTTCTGGACCTTCTCCCGGGCCCGGTCGATCGTCGCCTGATACGGCTTGGCGCGCTCGAGGCCCTCCTTCGCGTCGGCGATGAAACCCTTCCAGTCCTGGGCGTAGTCGCGCCAGTAGTCGCGGGTCTTCCCCATGAAGTCGCCCGCCGCGTCGAGGGCTCGGGCGACGACCGCGGCGCCGTCGGGGCCGATGGCGCCGCCGCCCTGAGCGTGGAGCACGCGGTTCTCCGGCTCCGCCGCGAGCGCGGCCGCGGGCCCGCCGGCTCCGGGCCCGCCGGCCCCGTCGCCATACCGGTCGCGGACCGGGGCGATCTGGCCGCTGGCCACCTGGAGGAGGGCCTCGCCTTCCGTCGCGGCGCTGGCGTCCACCTGCTTGCGGAAGGCGGAGATCCCGGCCACCAGGCCGAGGACCAAAACGGCGCCGAGGACGATGTATTCCAGCGTGGTGACGCCCCGCTGGGCGGTGGTCCGGTGCGCTGCGACCTGTCGCATCTGGGTCACTCCGAAGATGTCTGCGGCGGTGCAATGCACGACGCGTGCCGCTTTGGCCTCGCGTTCCGCGGACGACCCATGGGCGCGTGACCCCGCGCGCCATCGAGGGACAGGAGCCCGGTCGAACTTGTTTCCCTTTGCGGATCGTGTGATTCGGGCGTCGACTCTCCGGGGCAGCCGGGGAGACGGCGGACGCCGAAAAGCCGCGCAACGCCCGACGGTGGGGGGCGAGGCCGAGGCGAGGGAGCACCGGGGTTTCTGATGGGTGAACGACAGTTCGAGAAGCAGTTCTTCGACGGGTCCTCCGACTTCGACTCCGGCGGGGTCTTCGTGAGCTACCGGTTCACCCGGTGCGAGTTCGACGCCTGCGAGATTTCGCTGGCGGCCCGCCCCGAGCTCCGGAGCACGCTGCGCAACTGCCGCCTGGAGCGCTGCATCGTCCGGCAGAACTGCTCGATCAACACGGCCATCGTCGAGGACTGCGTCGTCGACGGGCTCGAGACGCGTGGGCTGGTTTTCGTTCGGGGCGCCGTGTTCAAGCACGTGGTGCTCAAGGGCAAGGTCGGGCGCTTTATGCTGGCCAACCCGCTCGGGCTCGGCCCGGGATTCCGGGAAGTCAGCCCTTTCGAGGGCGCGAACACCGAGTACTACCGCGGCGTCGAT
>CAINDO010000597.1 GCA_903847385.1 uncultured Myxococcales bacterium | reverse complement strand
TCGCAGACGACGGGCGGCGGCCTGCGCTTCGGCGCCGGACTGGATGCGGGGCCGGTGCTCGCGCTCCCGGGGGACCTGCCCGTGCTGGCCGGCGCGCCCGTGAGCGCCGCGTTGCGCGCCGCCGCCGTGGCCGAGGCCGTGCTGCTCGCGCCGCCGACGCTGCGCCATCGCCTGCGCGGGGCGTTCGAGCTCGTCCCTCTGGGTGGCCACCTGGCCGTGCAGCGGCGCGCGCACCGCGGAGGCCAGAACGAGCGCACGCTGGCCGGCCTCCCGGTGCCCATGGCCGGGCGGGACGCCGAGCGCGCGGCGCTCCAGGCGGCCACGCCGCGCCCCGGCGGCCCGGGCCGCGTCGTGCAGATCGTGGGCGAAGCGGGCGTCGGCAAGTCCCGCCTGGTCGCCGAGTGGCTGGCGGCGCTGGCGGCCGAGTCGCCCACGCCGCGCGCCCTCTTCACGATCGCACGCTCGGGCCCCCAGCACGCCGATCTCGACCCGCTGCCCGAGGTCTTTCGCGAGCTCGCGCACATCGTGCCCGCGGACACGCCCGAGGACGCCGCCCTCAAGGCCCAGCTGCTGGTGCGCCGCACGCTCACGGGCACGGCGGACGCGCCCGCCCTGCCGGACGTCGAGGTCGCGCTCCTGCGTTTCCTGGGCCTGGCGCAGGACGGCCGCACGCTGGACCCGGCCACGAGCGCGCCCCCGGTCGCGGACGACGGCGGTCGCGCGGCCCTCTTCGGCGCCCTGGCGACGCTCCTGGCGCAGGCCGCCGCGCAGCGCCCCCTGATCATCGTGGTGGACGACGCGGATCATCTAGGGGCCGCCGCGCGCGCGCTGCTGGCGTGGCTCTTCGGGCGCCTTCGCCTGCACCCGGTCGGGTTCGTGCTCTGCGCGCGGGCCGGCGTCGCGCTCCCGCCGACGGAGGCGAGCCCCGTCGAGATCACCCTGGGGCCGTTGGTGCCTGCGCACCTCCGTGGCCTCGCCGAGTCCCTGGCCGCCGCGGTCTCGCCGCCCCCCGCGGGCCTCGCCGCCTGGCTCGAGGCGCGCGCAGGCGGCCTTCCGGGCGCCCTCGAGGCCCTGATGGACGACCTGCTCGAGGCCGGCGTGCTGACCGAGGGCGCCGGCGCGTGGCACTGGACGCCGGGGGCCGCGCTGCCCGCCGTCGCGGCCTCGCACGAGGCCCGGCTCCACGCCCGCCTCGCGCGCCTGGACCCCCGCGAAGTGCGCCTGCTGAGCGCCGCCGCGCTCGTGGGAGGTCGGTGTTTCGCCGATCTGCTCGGCGCCCTGGCGGACGAGCCCGAGGCCGAGGCCGCCGTGCTGCGTCTGATGGATCTGGGCCACCTGCGGGCGCTGCGCGAGGTCCGGTGCGGGGGCGGCTGGGACTTCGCCCTGGCGGACGCCGCCCTGGGCGCGTGGCTCTCCGACCAGCGGCCGCCCGAGCTCACGCGGGCCTGGCACCGGCGCGCCGCCGAGTGGTTCGAGCGGGCGCCCCTGGCCGGCTTCGAGGGCCGCGACGCCGCCATCGGCCACCACTGGCTCGCCGCCGGTGAACCGACCCGCGCGGCGCCGAGCCTGCTGCGGGCCGCCCGCCGCGCCTGCCGCGCCTTCGCGTTCGACGCCGCCATCGGCCGGTTCGAGGCGGCGCTCGCGGGTCTGGACGCGGCCTCGCCGGAGCGCGCCGCCGTGTCGCTGGAGCTGGCCGAGCAGCACCTGCTGGCCGGGCATCTGGTCGAGGCCGAGCGCCTGGCGGCGTCGGTGCACGCGCACGGCGCCGCCGCCCTGGCGCCCCGCGCGGCGCTCTGCCGGGCCCGCGCGCTGGAGCGCCTGGGGCACTACGCCGAGGCCCTCTACATCTGTCGCGCGGCCTCGCCGGACGCCGACACGCAGGGGGCCGTCGTGGCCCTGATGCTGCGCACCACCGAGGCCGGCGCCGCCCTGAAGCTGGGCGAGACCGCGCGAGCCGTGGCGCTCCTGGACGCGCACCTGGACCCGGACGCGGCGCCCGGCGGCGTGGAGCTCGAGACGGCCCGCAGCGTGGCCTGGCGTGTGCTCGGCAACGCCAACGTGCGCGGCCGCGACCTGGACGCCGCCGCCCGCGCCTACACCCGCAGCCACCTGCTCGCCGAGCTGGTCCGCTCGCCCGTGGCCGTCGTGGACGCCCGCATCGGCCTGGGCGCGCTGGCCTACTACCGCGGCGTGCCCCGCGAGGCGCAGGCGCACTGGGCCGCGGCCCTGGACGCCGCCGAGCGCGCGGGTCTGCTCCAGCAGCAGGCCATCCTGCAGAACAACCTGGGCGAGGTGACGCTGGACCTGGACGGCCCCGCCGCCGCGCGCCCGGCACTGGAGCGGGCCGTGGCGCTCCAGGCCGCCCTCGGCTCGGACGAGGGCCGCGCCGACGGCCACCGCATCCTCGCCGAGTGTGTGCTGGCCCTGGGCGAGGTCGAGGCCGCCGCGCACAACGCCGCGCGGGCGCTCGACGCCGCCGAGCGCACCGGCTCGCCCTACTTCCGCGGCGCCGCGCACCGGGCGCTCGCCCGGGTGGCCCACGCGCGGGCCCCCGACGACCCGGAGATCGGCGCACACCTGGCCGCGGCAGAGCGGCACTTCGCCGCTGCGGGCCTCACGGGCGAGCTCGAGGAGACGCGGCGCCTGGCCGAGCGGCTGGGGGTCGCGGGGTGACGCGGCGCCGACGTCTTGCAACGGGTCGTGGAGATGTTTTCTCCGGTCCGCATGGCGTTTTCGCCGCGCGTGGTGACGATCGCTCCGCGTCGGATCACGTTGCGGCGGGCGGTGATGACGATGCTTCGAGTGTCACGGCCCTCAGCGCGCCCCGATCGCCTCGAGACGCGTCGCGTCCCGGCTTCGCGACGCGGATCCGCATCCCAGGCCGTTGAGAGATGATCGTGCGCCGATGAAACGTTTGATCGAACGGAGAGATCGTCTGCGGGAGCGGAGAAGAGATGTGCGAGGGGTGGTGATCGCGTCGATCCGACGGCGGAAAGGTCGGCCCAGCCGTCGTGATCGCCGGAGCGTGCGGCGCCCGCCTACGCAGCGTGGGGCGTCGGGACTTCGAGCACGCCGCCGACCGCTTCGAGGTTCTTGAGCCTCGACTCCAGCAACTCGACGAGTTGATGGGCGCGGCCGCTCTTGGCGGCCATCCAGAGCCGGAGTAGCACTTCGGTGTTGTAGTCCATCCCGGTGAGGGCATCCTCGCGGGACTCCCACTGGGAGACGACCGAGTGGTTCGCCATGTTGAGCACCTGTGCCAGATCGGCCTGGCGAAGCCGAAGGTGCTTCCGAATGAAGCGGACCTCCGCCCCGGTCAGCCGAGACGGCTTGGTGACCAGCAGGGTGAAGACGGAGTCCTGAAGCGCCTTCAGGTTCACGTCGGGCACCTGCTCGCCGCGGATTTCGACCACGGGCACATCCACCAGCAGGACGGGGAAGCCGAGTTCTTTGAAGACGATGTTCGCCATTGCCTAGTCCTTCTCACCGAACCGGACGACGGTGACCACCAACATCCAGTCGTCGAACGAGACGACGACGCGAAGTGCGTCAACGTCCACAGACGCTCCCTCGAAGCAGTAACTCCAAGCCTGATGGGGCTCGTCGTAGCGGTCGCGTCGAGGGACGTGCCGCCCGGTCACCAGCGCGTTCTCGATGTCCGGCGCCGCCACGTCGCGTTCGGAACACCGCTGCCGGGCGTGGGGCAGGATCCGGTACTCGCCAGAAGTGACGGCCGCGCGGACCCTGCCCAGCAGGCTCGGGTGATCCAGCTTGGGGTTCTTCTTCTCGTTCACGCAAACTCTTGGGGCGGCCATCGGTCATGTCGAATGTTAGCAACTAACGCGCGTGGCGGCAACGTCCTGGGCGGCGACGCGAAACCACGTCCGAGGCCGTTGAAGGATGAGCGCGGGCGGAGATAGCCTCAGTCCGCGTCGAGAGCGCGTTTGTCGGGGGGGAGAAGAGATGTGCGGAGGGCGGTGATGGCGTCCGTTCGACGGCCAACGGGTCGTCTCTCTGCGGCGTTCTGCCTGCTGGTGTGGGCCTGCCAGGACGACGCCACCGCGCGGGACCCGGCCGAAACGCGGCCGTCCGACGCCGCCGCGCCCTCGCCCGACGCGTTCCGATTCCACGACCTCGCGGCGCTGCCGGCGGTCGGGGATGCGGCGGTGGTCGCCGACGCGACGCCGGCCTCGGACGCGCTGCCAGCGCCGGACGTGGGCCCGACGTGCGTCGAAGCCGAGTGCGACGGCGTGTGCGACCGCGGGGAGTGTCTGCCGGCGGGCCCGGCGCGCCTGCCCGGGCCGGACACGGCGCTGTATTTCGCCTACGACCTACACCTGACGCTCCCCGAGGCCGATCCGGACTGCTGCGTCGACTTCGACGGCGACGGCCGCGGTGACAACCGCTTCGGCGAGGCGATGCATCGCTTCTCGCAGTTCGCCGTCGACGAGTTCCCCTACGAGACGCTCCAGCAGGGCGCGGACAGGCGGCAGTACGTGCTGCTGCTCGCCGTGCACGCGCCGTCCGGTGTCCCCGCGGCGGTCGAGGTCCTGTACGGCCTGCGCCTCTCCCCCGCGCTCCCCGGCCCCGACCGGTTCCATCTGCGGCGCGTGAGCCACGTCGAGGGCACGGGCGACGCTCGGGTTCGGTCGCTGCGCGTCGAGGCCGACGGGCGCTCGCTCCGCGCTCCCCTGCGCGACCCGGCGCCGCTCCGCTTCGACCTCGCGCTGGAGTTCTCGATCCCATTGGCCCTGCGCCGGAGCGCCCTCGACCTGCGCTTCGTCGACGCACCCGAGGGCATCACGGAGCTCCACGGCCGCTGGACGGGCGCCGTCGCGCTGGCCGACCATGCCGCGGACGTGAACGCGCTCGTCGCGTCCCAGTGCGGCTGCCTGGCATTGGGCGACACGCCGCTCTTCGGCGTGGACGCCGCCACCGGACGCCTGACCTGCGCGGCCCTCCCCGGGGAGGCCGAGGCGTGTGACCGCGGCGACGCCCACGTGGAGTCCAACTGTGCCGACCTCGGGCTCGACTGTCCCTTGCAGCCAGGCCTCCTGGCGCCCGATGTGTCCTTGAGACCCGGCGGGCCCCCGGACGCGTTCTCCGTCGCGCTCACCTTCAAGGCGCGCCCGGCGACCCTGGAAGACCTCGTCGACTGACTGTGTCCACCGACTCGCTCAGGGCGGGGCCAGGGACGCCTCGCTGGGCACGGAGAGTGTCTCCGCGGGCGGGTTGAGCGGGCAGCCCTGCGCGGCCGCGTCCGAGAGTGTCACGACGCCGCCCCGCTGGCTCGCGACCGCGATCGGCGTCTCGACCGCCTGGCAGGCCTCGATGTTCGCCGTGCCTTCGTCCACCAGCACGCCGACGCGTCCGTTGCTCGCGAGGGACACGTCCAGGAGCAGCGCCGTGGCCTCGCGCAGCACCTCGATGCCATCGCCGGCGACGGGCACCGGCGCCGCAGTGTCGTCGAGCGCCAGGCCACTCCGCGTCCCGGCGACGTGCAGACCCTCGGCCCGCAGCGACGCCAGGTCGGACACCAGCGCGCCCGCCACGGTATTGTCCACCAGCGACGAGCCGACGACCTGGAGCTCCGCGCGCATCGTCGCCAGGGCGCCCACGCCCATCAGGCCGCGGGACGCCTCGGGCCGCGTGCCGGAGACGAGCGACTCGCGCAGCCGCAGGCGGGTCCGCGCCCCGGTCGCGTGAACGCCCGCGAAGGACGCCCCCATGATCGCCGAGGCGAAGACGTCCGTGTCCGAGCCCTCGGCGGCCACCACGCCCTGCCCGGCGGTGCCCTCGACCAGGACTCGCTCGACCCGCAGGTAGCTCAGAGAGTCGTGGTCATCGCGGGCCATCAGGCCGACGCGCCACGGCCCGATGACGTTGGCCCCGGCGACCTCCGCCTCGCCCTCGTTGCTGACGAACACACCGATGGCCTCGGACGAAGCGGCGCTCGCCTCGATCCGGTCGCCAATGCTCCCGTACGTCGCTCGGTCGCTCACGTACACGCCCATTTCGGCGCCGCCGCGCAGGAGCGAGTCGCGCGTCGATGCGGAGGCCGAGCGTTCGACGTGGACCGTGCGCAGACTGCCGACCAACAGACTGATGTTCACGGACGCGTGGCTGCCCTCGTCGACGGCGTCCAGCGCGTGGTGTCCCGTCGCCGCGACGCTCACGGCGTCCAGCTCGCCCCCGCGCTGGGCCGCCAGCGCTGCATGCGCCACGTCCGCCGAGGGGGCGGTCGCGACCACCACGCGGCTCGCGTAGATCGACCCGTGATTCCGGGCGACCAGACCGCCCGTGTGTACGTCCAGGATCGACGAGCGCTCGATGCTGAGAACCGCGCCCGCGTCCTCGGCCACCACGGCGCCGAAGCTCGGCGCGTCCCCCTGCGGGTGCTCCGGCGTCGCCTCGATGTTCGACGCGAAGAGGGCGGTCACGCCGACGTTCGAGTCACGCCCGACATACAGCGCCGGGGGCGGGCCATTGCGGACGACGACGTTCTCGATGCTCACCCGTGGCGAATCGAGGACCCCGATGCCCGCCGCCCCCTCCAGCGTGACGCCCGAGATGAAGACGTCCTCGGCGCGATTCACCGCGATGACATATCGCCCCCAGAGCTCGCCGTTCTCGCCAATGGGGGTCGCATCGTCTGCGAGCACGACCCGCCCCGGACACACGCCCACCAGACTCTGACGCCAGCGCAGCCGCGGACTGAACGGATACCGCCCTGCCGCCAGCACGAGGCGGGCGTCCTGAACCTCGCGGAAGGCCGGCCAGGCGGCCTGAAGTGACTGGAAGGGCCGTTCGAGGGAGCCATCGCCACCCTCGGGCGCGTTCGCGTCGACGTACAGGTCGCGCGCCGGGTCGAGGGCGATGTTGCCGAATGGTCCCTGGCCGCAGCCGATCTCGTCCGGAAAGCAGCCCTCGGCGCTGGCCAGGTGCCAGCCCGGGGGGCAGGCCTCCGGGCGCGGCACGCAGTTCCCGTCGGCCGCGAGGAACTCCCGCGGGCAGGCGCCGTCGAGCAGGCCGATGGCCAGACAGCCGGTGAGCAGGCTCACCGACTGGTTGGGTGCACACGCCGCAGTCGAGGGCGCGCAGCGACCCGTCGCCGGATCGCGCAGCACGTCCGCGCAGCGCAGCGGCACGTCGTAGGGCAGCGTCGAGCCGGCGTCGGGTAGCGCGGCGTCCCCGGCGTCCGCGGCGTCCGCAATGCCCGCGTCCGGCGTGGCCATCGTCCCGCCGGTCCCGGGGGAACCGCCGGAGGCGTCGTCGTCCGGCATGGCGTCGGGGAGCGATGCGTCCGTGGGGGTGGGGGCGGCGCCGGTGTCGCCCGGCGTCGACGAGTCCGACGGCGAAGCGGCACAGGCGAGTGTCAGTGGCAGCACGGCAAGGTACAAGGCGCGCATACGGTCTCCCTCCGTGCGCGGGTTATCGCGGATGTGGGCGGTCGGGGCAAGCCGGTCGAGACCGTTCACGCCGGGGAGGGATGACTCATCGTGAACTGTTCACGCGCTGTGTCGGCGTGCGCCGGAGGGCGCCGGGGGCCGGGTCGCGCCCATTGACCGGTTCGGTGCGGCGCTTGCAACGAGCCCGCCCCACCCATCGGAGCACGGTTGCTACATGAAACGGCTCGCACTTCACGTCGCGCTCGCCTCGGGCGGCGCACTCGCGCTCGCGTTGACACTCGCCTCGCATGCCCAGACGCCCAGCTCGGCGCCGGCGCCGGCCCCATCCATGGCACCGACGTCGGCCACGACGTCGGCCCCGGCCACCGCCGCGCCGACGAACGCGCCGACGAACGCCCCCGTCACCGCCCCACCCACCGCCCCACCGAGCTTTCCGGCGGACGAGGCCAGGTTGCGGGCGACCGTCACCGCCCTCGCAGATCCGAAACTCCTCGGTCGGAGGATGGGCAGCCCGGGAGAGCGCGACGCGGGCAAACTCGTCGAGAAAGGTTTCGCCGACGCGGGCCTGACCGCGCCGCTGGTGACGATGATTCGCCCCTTCCCCGTGCCTTCCTGCGTCGAGGCCCGCCGCCTGGGCACGGGGTCGATGTGGGGCCTCCGCCGGCGGCCCGGCGCCGACTGCCCGCCCGCCGAGAGCGTAAACGTCCTCGCGGCGATTCGAGGGGCGCCGGGGCAGGACGCGATCCTCGTGGGCGCGCACATCGATCACCTCGGGACGGCGACGGACGCCGAGGGGAAACCGCTCGTCTTTCGGGGCGCCGAGGACAACGCCTCGGGTGTCGCCGCGATGCTCGAGATCGCGCGCACGCTGGGCGCCCACAGCAAGCCGAAGCGGACGATCTACTTCGTCGGCTTCGGTGGCGAAGAAGCCGGCATGCTCGGCAGCCGCGCGCTCGTGGCGACCGACCTGCCCAAACTCGAGCCCGTCCGGCTCATGGTCAATCTGGACATGGTCGGTCTGCCCGTGGGCGCCGACCAGCCCTATTCGGTGCTGTTGCCGCCCAATGCGGTGGGAACGGTGGGCACGGAGACACGGCCAGCGCTGCAGGCCCTGGTCGACGCGGCCTGTCGTGCCCACGGCCTGCTCGCGCTGAGCGGGCGAAACGTGCCCGGGATCGGCGACGGGATCTGGAAGCGGAGCTACGGTCGCGGAGACGGCTTCACCTTCGAGAAGGTGAGAGTCCCGCATGTGTTCTTCGGCGACGCCGAGCCCCGCCAATATCACACCGCCGACGACGTGCCCGAGAAGCTCGACTTCCCGAGGCTGAAGGCGCGGACGGAGATGATCGCCGACCTGGTCTGGAACGCGGCGAACCAGACCGAGCCGCTGCCGGCGTTCACGCCGCTGCCTTTGCCGGGGCGGTAGGGGGAGCTTCCGTGGGTGCTTTCAGAGCAGCGGGCGAATGGCGACGCGAAGGCCTCGCGTGGGTTCGATGGACGCGCTGCCGCAGCCGTTGAAATTCTGCCAACGCATCAGGCGAATCACGGTCTCGGCGCCCGGGGTCGTCTGAAACGTGTCGCAGATCTGGACGTGACTCAGGAACTCGCCGTTGATGTTGTAGAATTGATTCGGGGTGCCGCGCTCGACCACGGTGGCATCGTTGGGGTTCGTCTTGGCGAGCATCAGGTGGAAGTCCCCGCACATCGCCCGCATGAACACGGTCACGTCGAAGCACGCTTCGACCGCCCGTGCGTTCGTCGGTCCGGTGAATCCGATGGCAAGGCTCTCGCTCCCGTTTCCGCATCCGTTCGGTTGGGCACCACCTCCGACGCAGACGGTGTGGGCCGCTTGACTCGTCGCGTGACCTGTCCAAGTCACGCGCGACCGAATCTCGAGCGGCTGCTCCGGGGTCCCGGCGTTGCCATCGGACTGAAGCTCGGTGCCACCACCGGCAGTCAAGCGCCCATCGATGTGCCATCCGAGCACGTTGCGGATTGCGGCACCGCCGAGCACCTCGGCCGCCACGGGCACCGCCAGGAGTCGCTGTCTCGGCGACAGCCGTACGCGCTGGGCACCAGCCCGGCCGACCTCCAGCTCGAGCCAGAGCGTCCGCGCCGGATCGGCGAACACGTCCGAGTCGAGGCCCGAGTTTCCGCCCGTGGTATCACCCAGCGTGATGGAGAAGCGCCCCGCGCGTAGCGGGACGCCCGAGTACACGGCCGTCGCGCCGGCCGCCGGCCAGACCAGGTTGCCGTTCGAGGATGCGTCGTAGATGCGGACCGCGATATCGGCGGCACCGGCAGCATCGGCGTTGATCGAGAGTGTCCCGGTGTAAGGCACCTGGACAGGGGCGGCGTGGGTGGACGCCGGTGACGTTGCCATCACGAACGTGACCGCGGCTGCCATCACAAGTGTATTCGACTTCATTGACTCTGCTCCTCTCTGAAGACTGGGGTCATTCGACCCGGTATCCAACCATTCGGGTGTCGCCGTCACTGCCGATCGCACCGCCCTGGTCGGGCGTCAGGTACTCGACGTCGGCCGTGTACTCAGTGCCTCCGCGGAGCCGAAAGTATGCTTCCGTGGGTGCGCTGCCCCCGGTGCCACAAACGAACCCCATAGAGCTTGCGAGTTGAACTGCGTCCGCGCCCCTGAGCCGAATCCGAACGTACGTGCAGTCACCCAGGAGGTAGAGCGCGGTCGCGAGGCGAAAGACGCCATCGGCACGGGGGGTGAATGTGACCGTGGGGTTGCTGTCGACGGGTACCGGCGTCCAGTCTCTCCCGGTTTGCGGAACACCGCTACCGGCCTGGAACGGCGGGCGGACGCCGACGTGGAACTCCCGCGATGCGGTCAGCTCGCTGCGAACCAGAGCGATCTCCGCGCGAATCGCCGCGGAGCCCGCATCAACGGCATACGGCACCGCCAGCAGCTGCTGCCGGGGACTCAGCGTCGTGCCGTTGACCGTGATCTGCAGGTACAGGTTCCGGCCTTCGACCCCGAGGACCGACGCGTCGAGCGGCTGGTTTGCCGAGCCGAGGTTGATGGAGAAGCGGCCTGCGCGGAGCGGGGTGGCGGGGAACGCAGCGAGGGCGTTGCCGGCCGGCCAGATCTGGTTCCCCGCCGCCAGAGCGTCGAACATGCGAACCTGGATGTCGACTGGGCTGTTGCCGTTGTTTCCGCCGACCTGGAGGACACCGGTGTAAGGGATGGATGTGGGCACGGCGTGGGCGGCCCCGGCGAACGCGCCGAAGCCGCTCAGCGCGGCGGTGATTGCGAGAACGAGCGTGGAAAGGCGCATGTGTCTACCTCACTGGAGTCGAATGCAAGGGGTGGCGGGGTCGTTATCGGCGCAGCCGGGCGAGACGCTCTCGAGGGACCGGTCGACGGCGGAGAGCGGGACGGCACCCTCGAGCACGATGCCGCCGTTGCCACCCGAGTCCATCGTGGTGCCCTCGGAACCTGCGATGCTCGCGCACATCCACACGCCTTCCCGGGTGGTGAGGTCGAGGCCGGCGGAGAAGGTGAGGTCCGCGTCGGGGCACGACAGCTCGCAGTTCGCACCGGCGTAGTTGAGGCCGCAACCGCAGGTGAGCCGCCCGAAGTCGTTGAGCTTGCCCAGGCAGGCAAGGCGGTCGCCGAAACCCGCGCCTGGGGTGTATTGCGGGCACGCGCCGCCGATGTAGGCCATATCCGCGCCCGGCGCCTGGGCGGTACCGACGTCGAAATCGCCGGTGATGAGGGCGTCGCACTCGTTCACGCAGCCGCGCTGGTACCCGGAACGCTGCGAGTCCGGCACGCAGACGCCGGCGGTGCACGTCTCGTTGGCTGCACAGAGCGCGTTGTCGTTCTGCTGGCCTTCGGGCAGATTCGGGTTGCGGCAGACTTTGACACCCACGCCACCGTAGGGCTGGTACCGGAGGATGCCGAACCCGACGAATCCATTGGCCACGGGGTCGATGCCGCCGACCTGCGCGGGCAGAGCCAGGCAGTTGAAATCGACGGTCGTAGGGTTCTCGGCGAGCATCGGGGGCACGGGCGCGATGCCGTTGGCCTGGGCGGTGCACTGCTGGAGCGAAAAGAGCCGACGCGCGCTGGTGTTCTCGACGTAGGGCGGCTCCTCGAGCTTGCGCGCGCCACCGGGGACGTCGGGGTCGAACACCGCGTCCGCCCCGGGCCGGGTGACGATGCACTTGAACTCGCTGTGGTGGCCCATGATCGAGCGCGTCAGGCCCGGCGCGTTCGGGGCGATGTCGCTGCCGAACGCGGCAAGGTCGAGGCCGCGCTGCGTGTCGCCCGGGAGCGGGGCCGGAACGTACGTCGCGTCCGTGTCGCGACGACACTGGCGCCAATAGGTGCCGGCGGCGTCGTCGTAGGTGAAGCCCAGGTCGAGACCGCCAGCGTTGGCCGCGCGGGCGCGTTCGGTGATGACCCAGGTGCCGTGGGGGCTGTTGTCGTTGGGCAGCCCCGGCGGCACGTCGCCCCCCTCCCAGTGCCCCGTAAAGAGCTCCGCGAAAACGCTGAGCTGATTCAGAACAGCCTGGCCCGGGAGCCCGCCGGCGTTGGTGAGCCGGTCTTCGAGGACGTCGACGAAGCCGTTGCCGTTGTAGTCCGCGGCGCCCTCGGTCACGCAGTACTTGGTCGTCGAGTTGACCTCGCGGGCCTGGAGAGCGCGGCCACCGGGCAGCGCCGGCACGGTATTGCCCGCGCGCGCCAGGTCCGCCTGGACGTCATTGCGCGCGGTTTCGAGCAGCGGGAACCAGCGGTCCGCCGCGTTGATCTCGGTCACGGTCGCCGTGAACGAGTCGTCTCCGTCCGGCTCGAACCGAACGAGGTTCGCCGTTCGGATGTGGCACCGGGCTTCGTCGCGCACGCGCTGATCGACCGAACTCGCGACCGTCCAGGCCTCTGCCCGGGTCCAACCATCGCCATCGGCATCGCAAGCCTGCGTGCCGAGGGCGTCCGGAAGTGCGTAGTAGCCGTCATTGCTGTCGCAGATGCAGCGGCCGCGGGCAGTGCGGTAGGGGGCGAATCCCGAGGCCCCCGGGGCGGCACAGACCGCCGCGGGGTCGCCGCACAGCTCGCACTGGCGCGAGGCCGGGTTGTACGCATCGCGAGGATCGGGGCAGCGGTCGACGCAGGCGGCGGCGTTGTTGGAGACCACGCAGAACGTGTCACCCACGCAGACGACCCCGTTGCAGCTCGGCGGAGCCACGCAGTTCGCTGGGTTCGCCGGATCCTGGACGAACCCGTTCGCGCACGCCCCGCAGGTGTCGTCGGCGTTGACGCCTCCGTCGACGCAATCGCGGTGCCGGCCGGCGCAGTTGAGGGCCGGGGAGAGGCAGGTGACCTTGGAGGTGCAGCTGTCCCCGGCAACGTTGTAGACGAAGCCGGGCAGGCAGGCACGGGTGCAAGCGCCTGCGCCGCCCACATCGGCGCAGGGCTTGTGCTGATCGTCGGCGCAGACCTGACGGATCGTCCGCCCGCCGCCGGGCGGGAGATCGTCGCAGCTTTGCGGGTCGACAACAGGCACGCACGTGCATGCGTCGCCCTGGCAGCCGGCGACGGCCAGCTCGAAGTTCGGCTCGCAGCCGCCGCAGTGGTCGTCGGCGTTCGGGCCGCCGGATGCGCAGGCCCGATTCAGGCCGGCGCAATCCAGACCGCCGAGGCCGCAGGCGACCTTGGGCACGCACGGCGTATTCGGCTGGCCGTCGACGAAGTTCGGCAGGCATGCGCCGCACACCGCGTCGGTGTTGGCCGGAGGGTCGATGCAGTCGCGATTCAGCATCGCGCCGCATTGCAGGCTCCCGCAGCTGGCGTAGGGGGTGCAGCGACCGTTGACCATGTGGGTGTTCGCAGGGCAGACGCAGTCGGGCGTTCCGTCGGCCTCGTCACAAACCTGACCCAGGGCGATGCATGCTGCCTCGATGTCCACGCAGGTCGTGCCGACATCCTGCTCACACGTCGCGCCGGCTGGGTGATAGCCGGGGCTGCAGTCGCCACAAACGCCGTCGGTCGTCGGCGTCGCCGAAGTGCACTCGCGGTGCTGGGCCCGACACGTGATGTCGCCCTGCTCGCAGGCGATCGAATTGCGGCATAGGTCGGTATCAGCGTCGCAAACGAGGTTCACGCAGGCGCCCGCCTGGCACGCGCAGCCGATCGCGTCGGCAGCGCATGCCGTGCAGAGCCCTGTCGCAGCGTCGCATCGCAGGTCTCGGTTGCATGGGCCGGCGGCGTCGTTCATTGGACGGCACTGGCCGTCCAGATCACCGGGCGCGGGCCCGATGGGGGAGGCACAATGAAACGTGTCGTCGCATTCGAGCCCAACCACGCACGGCGCGAGATCCGCGCCGCAGGCACATCCTTCGTCACCATTGCAGTCGTCGCACACGTTCCCGACGTGGCATACGAATCCATCGTCGCAGGCTGGAGCGGCCTCACGGCAGGGGCAACCGTCCGTGCCGAGGTCTCGGCACATGTCCGGTGTACACACCAATTCGAAACACGAGAGACCCGGGCCGCACTGGTCACCCGCGGCCGCATCGCAGGCGCACGCCGCGGGCAGCGCCATGCGGTCGTCACACTGACCTGCCGGGGGGACGCATCGACCGGCCGGGCAGGTCAGGTCACCGGCGCAGGGGCGCTCGGCGTCGCACTCGCACCCTTCTGCGCGATCCGCTTCGCAGGGGTCCGGGATGCAGAACTGTCCATCACAGGTCAGGCCTGCAACGCAGTTGCGGTCCGGACCGCAAGCACAGCCAGGACCACGCTCGACGTCGCAGGGATTGGTACAGCGACCCTCGACGCAGCTGGTTCGCTCGGTGCCGGCATAGTGCTCGGCGCGAGCACAGCGCGCGTCCGCGTCGCAGGGGGCGCATTGCTGCACTCCGTTCACCGGCAAGCAGACGTAGCCCGTCGTGTCGCCCGTGTCGCAGTCCGCGTGCAACGTGCAGGAAGCGCCAGACGAGCCACCTGCCCCGGCCGAGCCGCCGCCGCCCGTTCCGGCCGAGCCGCCCGCTCCACCGCTCCCGCCTGAGGCGCCGCCGGAGCCACCGGCGCCAGCCACGACACCGCCGGAGGTCCCACCCGTGGCGTTTCCGCCGCCGGCGTCCGTCGTGGTGCCACCACCGCCGTCGGGACGCTCGGTCGCACCACCGCCACCGCCGGTGCCGCTCCCCCCATCGCCGCCGCCGCTCCCGCAGCTGAGCGTGCCGAAGGCGAGCAAGCCGGCCAGAAGCGCGTGCGTGCCTTTTCGTCGTGTCATGTCGTGTGCCATGCCTCGGTCACTCCTGTGCCGTGAAGTCCGTGTAGAAGACGAAGAGAACGATGTCGTCGAGCCGGTTGAGATCGATGTCGCGGTTGACCGCTTCGTCCCGGTCGTTGAAGACGAGCTCCCAACGCGTGTTGACCAGCGGTCGGTCGCGCAGGCGCTCGTTGCGGTACAGCGTGGGCTCGAAGAGCTTGCGGCCATTGAAGTAGGGGTTGATGACCGCGATGCGCTCCGGCAGCCGGAAGTACTGGAGTCGCCCGGCGACGGGGCTGACGGTGGAGGTGCCGCGCTGACGGACGTACACGCGCCCGACCTCGTCGCCGGTCTCGGCGCCGCGGATGTCCGCTTCGATGCCCAGGATCTTGTGTACGCGGGTCAGGGGCGAGAGCAAACCCAGCTTCGTGTCGAACGGAATCGTCCGGTAGCCGTCCGACGAAATCCACTTCGGGTCGGTGATCGCCGCGCGGAACTCGTCGATCCGGTCGCGCTGGCTGCGGACGTCGCCGTCGTCCGGGTTCGTCCGCGGGATCTGCAGGATGTCGTCGCGGAGCGAGATGCGCATGACCCGCGTGTCCGGGTTGCCGTACTGCTCCTGGAACTCCTCGTAGGCCTGATCGAGGCCGTCGAGGTACTCCTCGAGGCTCGGCTGGCCGCGCGTGATCATCCGGACCAGGAAAAGGTCCTGCAGCGCGCCGTAGCTCTGGCTCGTGTAGAACTCGTAGACCTTGGTCGCCTTGTAGGCTGCCTGGACGGCGCTGCGGAACGTCCGATCCGCCGCAACGACGGCGTCGTTCTTGTAGATTCGCGTGTTCGGGTCATTGCGCGCGGCCTCGACGTCGATGCGCAGGCGCTCGTTCTCCGAGGCTTCGGTCTGCAGGCGTTTCGCCTCGTTGCGGAGAGCAACGATCTCGGCCCGCTTGAGCTGGATCTCGATGTCGAGCCGGGCGAGGTCTAGGCCGTAGCCGCCGAGGGCGAGCATCTCGCTCCGGATGTCTTGTTTGAGCTGAACTTGGACATCGTCGCACTGTCGAAGGGCGGCATCTCGAGCCTGATCGGCTCTAAGGACCGCCATATCGTTCTCTACACGCTGCCGGTTGAGTTCGGCGACTTTCGTCATGGCCTCCTGCACACTCCAAGTGGAGATGTATGCCGATGCGGCGGCTGCTGCAGTGCCGCAGTCGCTGGAAGTGCCAACGGTACACTTGATGTAATCCGCAAGCTTTGTGCCCTTCGCGACCAGTCGGTTGGCCTGTTCGACAATGAGTTGCTGTGTCTGAATGTAGCGGGTGAGCCGAATCTCCCCCTGAGCTGATCGGAAGCTGATGTCCGCGTCGCGTTGAATCTGGTCGCACCTTGCTTCTGCTCGATCGGCGAGGAGTTCAATTTGCTGGAGCTTCCTTCCGTGATCGTCCACGAGGGACCGCAACTCGTTGTGCTTGAGTTCCAACTCTCCTAGCTTCTGGTGGAACGTGCCATTGCCAACAAGCCCACACGGATCCCCCAACGCCGTCGCAAAGGCGCTCTGCAGCGCATACTTGGCAATCGCAGGATACACCCGCCCATTCTCCCCGGTGAACGTGCCGCAGATGTCGGCGAGCTGTGACTCCTGGCCGTCCGCGAGCTGGGCGAGCTCCTGCTCGAAGGCCACGCGGTCGACGTTGAACTGTCGGCTCTCGTTGATGGCCCGGTCCTCCTTCTCAGCCGCGTCCTGCGCCCGCAG
>CAINDO010000596.1 GCA_903847385.1 uncultured Myxococcales bacterium | reverse complement strand
GTCGTCGGGGCGGCGGGGGCCTTGGGGGCCTCGCCGCCACCGCTGCAGGCGGTGAGGCTGGTCAGGGCGAGGCTGGTGACGATGAGAGAGAGACGCATGACATCCTCCTGAGCCGGCATGTGATGTTGATTTGCCGGCGGTTGGGTTCGAAACGGCGCGCATTCTGGCGGCGGCGCCCCGCGTGTCAACGAATTTCTCGCTTCGGCCGCCCCGCGCCTGACTCAGGGCAATCGCGTCAGATGTACCGCTGAAGGACCAGGAGCAGCGCGACGGTCAATCCGCCCAGGATCACCGCCGGCCAGATCGAGGGGCCGCGGCGCTTCTTGAGGCGGGCGGCCATGCGATCGGGGCCCTCGGGGCGCTCCTGCAGCAGGACCTCGACCTCCCACTGCACGGCGGCCTTCCAGTCCCCGACCACCGCGGCCTCGGGCAGCGGGTCCCGGGGCAGCCGCCGCGTCTTCTCGAGGCGACGGATCGTGGCGCACTGCAGGTCCGCCAGCTCCATCAGGAACGCTTGGGGATCGGGCAGGGACTTCAGCGGGCCGATGCTGCGGAACGCCTCGATGAAGGTGTCGTGGCGGGCTTCGCCGCCCAGCGTGGGGTCGCCCAGATCGGCCAGCGCGGCGGTGCAGTGCGCGAGCACGGCGTCCCCGAAGTGCGCCATCAGGGCCTGAAGGGCGGCCTGGTCGTCCCCCCGGGCGAAGTGTTCGCCGATCTCGGCGAGGGCGGGGGCGGGGCTGGCGCCGCCTTGCGGCGACGGGGACGATCGAGACGATCGGGTCGATTCGGTGCTCACGGGGTCGAGATCCTGCCCTTCAGCCGGCGTCGGCGCCAGTGGCTTGTTCTGATGTGTGTTACAAGACGCCATGGGCAGAGCACCCGAAGCACACTTCCGATTCCTGCACGCGGCGGATCTGCACCTGGACAGCCCGCTGCGCGGCCTGGCGGCCTACGACGACGCCCCCGTCGACACCCTCCGCGGGGCCACGCGGCGGGCCTTCGACAAGCTCGTCGCCCACGCCATCGAGCGGCGCGTCGCGTTCGTGGCCATCGCCGGCGACCTGTACGACGGCGAGTGGCGCGAGGTGAACACCGGCCACTACTTCCTGCGCGCCGTGCGCCGCCTGGGCGAACACGGCATCCGGGTGTACGTGCTGCACGGCAACCACGACTTCCAGAGCGCCATCGTGCAGCAGTTGCGCGGGCGGCTGCCCGACAACCTGACGGTGTTCCCCTCGGACGCCCCGGCGAGCTTCGAGCACCCGGACCTGCCGGTCGTGCTGCACGGCCAGAGCTACGGCCGCCGCGAGATCAAGTCGGACCTGACGCGGGCCTACCCCCCCGCGCGCCCGGGGCTCCTCAACATCGGCGTGCTGCACACCTCGGCCGAGGGCTACGCCGAGCACGCCACCTATGCGCCGTGCACCGTCGCCGGTCTGAGCGCCCACGGCTATCAGTACTGGGCGCTCGGCCACGTGCACGAGGCCCGCACCCTGAGCCGCGATCCGTGGATCGTGTTCCCGGGCAACCTGCAGGGGCGCAACGTACGCGAGACGGGCGTGAAGGGCTGCGTCGAGGTCGAGTGCGAGGGCGACCGCATCGTGTCGGTCACCCCCGTTCCGCTGGACGTGCTCCGCTGGCATCGCCTGACCGTGGACGTGACGGGCGCCGAGACGGAGGGCGAGGTCCTCGACCGCTTCCAGCGCGCGCTGCGGGCGGTGATGACGGAGCACGCCGGGCACCCCTGCGCGGCCCGGGTCGTGCTGACCGGCGAGACGCCCGTGCACCGGCGCCTGGCCTCGGACGCCGAGTCGCTCCGTGAGCGATTGGCGCTGGCGGCGCAGGGCGAGGGCGAGGCCTGGCTGGAGAAGCTGCGCCTGGAGACGCGCCCGCCGCTCGAGGCCGCGCCGGCCGGCGAGACGGAGCTGCTCGGCCTGCTGTCGCGCCTGGCGGACGCGCCGGAGAACGCCGCGCCGCTGCTGCTGGGCTCGGAGCTGGCCGAGCTGGACGAGCGGTTCAAGCCGCTGATGCGGGCGTTCGGCGAGGGCCACGAGCACGGGCTCGTCGACCCGGCGGACCTGGGCGCGCTGCCCCACGAGGGCCTGGCGCTGCTGGCCGAGCGCCTGGCGGCGACGGATACGAAGGACGCGAAAGGCCGCGACGCATGAAGTTCGAGACGCTGCGCCTGCACCCCTACGGGCCCTTCGAGGATCTGTCGCTGGACCTGGCGGCGGGCGAGGGGCGGATCTTCTGCGTTTTCGGCGAGAACGAGGCGGGCAAGAGCACGCTGCTGCGCGCGTTCCAGCGCTTTCTCTTCGGGTTCCCGCACCACCAGGCGCAGGTCATCGACGACTGGCGCCACGAGGCGGGCGATCTGCGCCTCACGGCCACGCTCACGGCCGGACAGGCCGGCGCCGGGCCGCGCACGCTCACGGCCACGCGCCGCAAGGGCCGGGGCGAGCGTTCGCTCGTGGGCGCCGGCAACTCGCCGCTGCCCGACGGCGCGCTGCTGCCGTACCTGGCCGGGCTGGACGAGGCCGCCTTCAACCGGCGGTTCTTCCTGGGGCACCAGCACCTGCGGGCCGGCGGCGCGGGCCTGCTGGCCACGGAGGGCGAGGCCGGCGCCATGCTCTATGCCGCGGGCCTGGGCGTTGATCCCGGGCGGCTCGCCCGCACGCAGGCCGCGCTGGTGGCGGAGGCCGAGGAGCTGTTCAAACCCGGCGGCCAGAAGCCGCGCCTGAATCAGTCGATCGCGCGCCTCAAGGGCCTCAAGGAGTCCGTCACGGCGCGGCAGAACTCGGCCGAGGCCTTCGCGCGGCTCGAGGGGGATCTGGCGGACGCGCAGGCCGAGGGCACGCGGCGGGCGGCGGCGCTTTCCGGCGTCGAGGGGGCGCTGCGCGACGTCGAGCGGCTTGCGGCGATCCGGGCCATCCTGGTGGAGTGGCCCGCGCTGGAGGCGGCCCGGCAGGCGACCGCCGCCGTGACGCCCCTGCCGCCGGAGTACCGCGCCGAGGCGCGGGTGAAGGCGGAGACCGCGCGGGACGCGGCGACGCGGGAGCTCGAGGACCTGGCCGGGCGCCGGGCCGCGGCCGAGGACGAGCGCGACGCGCTGGACTTCGACGCCGCGCGGGCGGACGCGCTGGAGACCATCCAGGAGCTGCGCGGGCGGCAGGCGGCCTTCGAGCGCGACGCGCACGAGAGCGAGGGCTTCAAGACCCAGGCCCAGCGGGCCTCGGCGACGGCGGAGACGCTGGCGGAGCAGCTCGAGTCCGACCCGGCGCGCCTGGACGCGAGCGGCACGCCGGCCGAGGCCGCGCTGAAGAAGCTCGAACAGCTCGTGCGCGACCACGACACGCAGCGGGCGCAGGCCGCCAAGGCCGAGGCGCGGCTCACCACGGCCGAGCGGGATCTGCGGGCCGTGACCTCGGCCGCGGACGCATCGGAGTCGGGGACCGGCGCGAACGACGCCGCGGAGCCGCAGAGCGAGGGCCGGCTGCGCGAGCTCCTGGCCGCCGCGCGGGCGCACCGCGAGCTGCTCACCCGGTTCCTGGACCAGCAGGAGCGCCACGCCGGGGACGCCGCGCGCTTCGAGGTCGAGGCCACGCGCCTGCTGGGGCCGGGGGTCACGCCCGCGACCGTGGCGGCGCGCGCGCTCGTGCCGGTGGACACGCTCCGCACGGCGCTCGCCGCGCTGGAGGCCGCCCAGCGCGAGCGCCACGTGCGCACGGAGCGGGCCGCCGAGGCCGAGGCCGC
>CAINDO010000595.1 GCA_903847385.1 uncultured Myxococcales bacterium | reverse complement strand
TCCGGGGGGGCGCGGCGGGGGGCGCGGGCACCGGCACGGGATCGGGCGGCGGCGCCCCGGCGACGTGCAGGCGGGTCAGGGCCGCCTCGACGGCGCGGCGGGTGGCGGGGGGCACGCCGGGCAGGCGCGCCGTGGTCATGGCCTGGTCGTAGTGCTGCCGCGCGGTCTGCGGATCGCGGAAGTGCTGCTCGGCCAGCTCGCCGAGGCGCAGCAGGATCTCGGTCCGCTCGCCGGGGGGCAGCTTGAGGCGCAGGCGGTCGCCCAGCAGGGCCCGCAGGTCGGACGTGCGGTCGGTGGCCGCGTACAGGCGCATCAGGTCGCGCGCCGTCGCGGCGTCCCCCGGCTGGTCGGCCAGGGCCTCCTCGAACCGCGCGATGGCGCGCTCCGGGTCGCCTTCCTGCGTCTCGTGCAGCGCGCCGAGCTCGCGAGCCAGCGGGAAACGCTCCTCGGGCCGGTCGAACAGCGGCAGCTCGCGCGCCAGGATCTCCGCCAGGGGCTTGTAGCTCCCGCGGGCGCGGCATACGCCCTCGATCAAGCGCAGCGCCGTGAGGTTCTCGGGCTGCTGATCCAGCACCCAGAACAGGTAGGTCAGCGCCTTCTCGTGTTCGTTCGTGTGGCGCAAGAGCGTGCGCCCGATCTTCAGGAACAGGTCGGCGCGGCGCTCCGGGGACTCGGAGACGTCCGCCTCGAACTGCCACGACCGCACGCGCTCCGGGGCGCTGGCCCGCACGGTCAGGCGCTGCATGGCGCGCAGCACGGTGGCGTCCCGCTCGACGCGGTGGCCCCCGGGGCTCCCGCCGCGTCGGGGCAGGGCGGAGAGGGCGGCGTCCGGGTCGAAGCGCGCGTGTTCGTGCAGCGCGCTCGAGGCCAGGCGCAGCGCGCGATCCGTTGCCTGCGGCGCGACGGGCGCCTGCGGCGAGACGGGGGCGCGGGGCGCGCCGGGGTCGATCGCCGGCCGCTCGCCCGTCAAAGTCGCGTCGGCCGTGCGGTGGCGCTCCCAGGCCTCGGCCAGGGCGGGCCAGCGGCGCGTCTGGTAACACAGGCGCTCGACGAGCTCGGCGGCCTCCTCCTCCTCGGGGTAGCGGGCGAGCACGCCGCGGGCCACGCGCTCGGTGGCGGCGTCGTCCCCGCGCTGGGCGGCCAGGTGCATGGCGCGCACCGCGAACACGCGGTCCAGGCCGACCTCGCCGAGCTGCTCGGACTCCTCGGAGAGGCGCCGCAGCAGGGCCTGCGGGCCCTCGGACACGGCGGAGAGCACGCGCTTGAGGCCCACCACGGCGTGCAGCGTGCCGCCGCGGCTCTGCCCGTAGAGGAGGTCGGCGCGCAGGGCGTCGCCCAGGCGCAGCTCGCAGATCTCCGCCGCCAGGAATCGCAACGCCGCGGCCACCGTCTGCGGCACGAAGGCGGTCATGGCCTCCAGGTGGTCGGCGACGGCGGCTTGGTCGGCCCGCGCGACGGCGGCCTCCAGCAGGCGCCAGCGCGCGGCGGCGTCCTCGTCGGCGGCCTGCGCCAGCCAGTCGAAGCCGGCGGCCGGATCGGCGAGCTCGTCGGCCAGCAGGCAGCCCAGGCGGCGCTGGCTCTCGGCGTCCCCCAGGCGCGCGGCGCGGGTCTCCAGGCGGGCGCGGCGGTGCTGCGCATCCGAGAGCAAGGGCTCCAGCAGCGCGAGCAGCTCGGGGCCGCCGTCCGTCGTCTCCACCCAGTCGGCGGCGCGCCCGGCGCGGGCCGTGTCGCGCCAGCGGAACACCCAGAGCAGCAGGAACGACTGCGAGAGCTCGGCCCGGTCGCGGGCCTCCAGCTCACCGCGGAGCAGCGTCTCGACGCGGTCGAAGATGGCCGCGGCGAGGGCCGGATCGTCCCGCGAGATGGCCATGTCGCGCAGCGCCAGCAGGGCGGGCAGGTGGGCCGGCCAGGCGTCGAGCGCGGCCTCGTAGGCCACCTGGGCGCCCTCGTCGTCCCGCAGCTCCCCGGCCAGGATCTCCGCCCGCTGGAACGCCTGACGCGCCACGTCCTGGGGGTCGCGGAGCGTCAGCGCGCGCCGCTCCAGGCAGCCGGCCAGGCGGCGCCAGGCGTCTTCGTCCGGAAGAAGGGCTGCGGGCGTGGACGCCGGCCGGGTGTCCTGCATGGGTCAGCGGTTCTCCAGGAACCAGATCGTGACCCCGGCGAGCAGGAACCCGAGCGCGATGGCCGCGGCCCACAGGCCGTAGATGTGCAGCGGACGGTGCACGGGGGCGCCCGTGGTCTCCTCGGGCGGCTCGGCGCCCTCGGCGGGCGCGTGGCGCGGCGCGCGCTCTCCGGGTACGGGGGCCAGGGGATCCGCTGGGGCGATCTCG
Organism: uncultured Myxococcales bacterium; assembly: GCA_903847385.1. Classification (GTDB taxonomy): domain Bacteria; phylum Myxococcota_A; class Bradymonadia; order UBA7976; family UBA1532; genus CAINDO01. The sequence goes on along the minus strand of CAINDO010000595.1, from coordinate 9,392 downwards.
GGGGCGGCGGGCGCCGGGGGGGCCGAGGCGTCGCCCCGGAGGGCCTCGTCCCGGGCCTGGTGAACGTCGCGCACCAACTGATCGACCTCCGCACCGAAGACGGTCCGCAAATACGCGGCCACGTCCGCCTGGGTCGGCGTGAGACCGCGCCCCGCAAGGTACTCCTTCAGCGCGCGCCAGAGGTCGCGACTGGTGGAGAACCGCATCGACAGCTCGCGCGCCATGGCCCGCTGCAGGATGTCGTCGAGCTCGGCGTCCACGGCGGGGTTGTGGGCCGAGGCCGGCGGGCACTCGGCGCGCCGCACGCGCTCCATCGTGGCGAAGTCGCCCTCGTCGTGGAAGACGTGCACGCCCGTGAGCATCTCGTAGAGCACCGTGCCGAGCGAGAACACGTCCGACCGGGCGTCCACGGGCAGGCCGCGCACCTGCTCGGGGCTCATGTAGCTCAGCTTGCCCTTGATGGTGCCGATCTGGTTCTTCACGTCGATCGTCGTCTGGGCAATGCCGAAGTCGATGAGCTTCACCGCGCCGTCGAAGCCGATCATGATGTTGCCGGGGCTCACGTCGCGGTTGACGATGTTCAGCGGCTGCCCGTGTTCGTCCAGCAGCTCGTGGGCGTGGCACAGCCCGGCGGCGACGTCCCGGGCCAGGCCCACGGCCAGCGGCAGGGGCATGACGTCGCCCTGGCGGCGCAGGCGCCGGATGAGCGTGCTCAGGTCGTGGCCCAGGATCAGCTCCATGGCGATGAACGCCGTGCCCTGATCGGCCATGGCCTCGACGGTGCGCACGATGCTCGGGTGCTGCAGCCGCAGGCCGACCTTGCCCTCGGTGGCGAACATCTCGCGGTAGACGCGATCCTTGACCAGCTCGGGCAGGAGTGTCTTCACGGCCAGCAGGCGCTGGGGCTCCGCCGGGTCCACCGCCAGGAAGACGCGGGCCATGCCGCCCTTCTTGAGCGTCTTGAACAAGACGAACCGGCCCACCTGGACGGGGGCGCGCTGCGGGGCGGAGTCCGACACGGGTCGATTAGACGCGTGGTGCGCGGGAGGGTCAATCTCGACATGAAGCGCCGCGTCACGGGGGCGTAACCCGGGCGGCCGTCCGGCGTCACCGGAACGGCCCGGTTTGCGTCGATTCGGGGGCGCGAATCCAGGAGAACGGCCTGCCATGCGGGGGGCACGCTCCTTGCGTTGGAGTCGGGCGGGTGCCGTCTTGGTGCCCTGGTGGTCAACTCTCCGTGCGGAGGCTCGCTCCATGCGCGTCCAGCGGCCCGAGAGGCCGCGGCGCCCCGTGCTCGCATCGCAGGGCGCCCTGGTAGCCTCGAACCCATTCTCTCCCCCCGCGACGCCGCTCACCCGCGCCGCACGCCTCCTCGGGCGCATCGTGATGTTCGGCCTTCTGGTCGGCCCCGCGAGCGCTGCCGGGGAGGGGGGGCGCCCCGGCAAGCTGCCGGCGGACCTCACGGCGCCCGACGTCTTGACCGGCAGCGAGGCCATCCCCGCGCCGGCGCCGGATCCGCTCCGCGACACGCGCTGGTGTCGTCTCTGCCACGACGGGGCTCACCTCGAGCCCACGAACTGGAAGAAGACGGCGCACGGCGAGCAGGTCTGCCGCGACTGCCATTCGGGGTACCACTTCAACCCGCATCTGCCCGTGGACCTCGGCCCCGAAGCCGCGACCACGAACGAGGGCGCCACGCCGGAGAAGCGCCGCGCGGCGGCCTGGCAGACCTGCCAGCCCTGCCACGAGGACGACGTCCCCGCGGCGGGCGTGAAACACGGCGACCGGCTCCCCGGCGCCGAGGGCACGCCCACCTGCCGGGACTGCCACGGCGAGCCGCACGAGATCGTCCAGGCCGAGACCCTCTCGGCCACGGACCGGCGCCGCTCCATGAACCAGCGCTGCACGGCCTGCCATGCCAGCGAAGAGCGCATGCAGAAGGGCGCGAAGCCCGGCGCGGAGGTGCCCGGACCGGAGACGGTGGCCGCCTACGACCACTCCGTCCACGGCCGCAAGCTCGACCTCGGCAGCGAGCGCGCCCCGGGCTGCGTGGACTGCCACGGTGGCCACGAGCACAAGGATCTGAAGAACGACGGCGCCACGGTCTGCCGCGAGTGCCACTCCAGCGCCGACGCCGACTTCGTCACGCTCGGCGACCATCGGCCGTTCACGCGCGAGGCGCGGCCGGTCAGCTTCTTCACGCTCAAGTTCTTCGGCTGGCTGACCTTCCTGACCATCTTCGCGCTCTCGCTCCACGTCCTGCTGGACGTGTGGCGCTCGGTGCGGGTGATTCTGGCCCGCCGCCGCAGCGAGACGCCGGGAGGCGAATCATGAGTAAACACGCCCCGGGGGAGCGCGGACCCGCGCTCGACCCCCACATGCAGATCCAGCGCTTCGATCTGCATCAGCGCCTGCAGCACGGGCTGATGGCCAGCTCGTTCATCACGCTGGTCCTCACGGGCTGGCCGCTGACCACGCACGGCGTGGGCACCTCGCAGTCGCTGGTGGGCTTCTTCGGCGGCATGGAGGGCTGCGCGCTGGTCCACCGCATCGCCGGCGTGGTGATGCTGGTCGCCGCCGTGTACCACCTGATGTACCTGGGCCTGTTGGCGCGGCGTCGGCGCCTGCGCCTGACCATGCTCCCCGGCCCGAAGGACGCCGTCGATCTGCTCGGCAACCTGTCGTACTTCCTGGGCAAGGTGAAGCACCGCCCGCGGTTCCCGCGGTACGCCTACTTCGAGAAGTTCGACTACTGGGCGGTCTTCTGGGGCGTGGCCATCATGGTCGGCTCCGGCCTGATCCGCTGGTACCCGGACCTGACGACCTCGATCTTCCCGCCGTTCGTGTACGAGGTGGGCCTGCACGCCCACGCGGACGAGGCCCTGCTGGCGGCCCTGGCCATCTTCGTGTGGCACTTCTACAACGTGCACCTGCGGCCGCAGATCTTCCCCATGTCGTGGGTCTTCATCACGGGCCGCATGAGCGCGGCCGAGCTGGAAGAAGAGCACGGCGCCGAGTACGACGAGCTGGTCGCCGAGCATCAGCGTCGGCAGCGCGCCGCCGCCGAGGCCGGCAAGGACGCGGCCGCCCCGAAACCCGGCGGGGAGGCGTGACATGTCCCGCAAAGCCCCAGGCCCGCTCGCCGTGGCCGTGGGCGCGGCGGCCGCCACCGGACTGATGTACCTGGTGGTGACGGTCGACTGGTCGGACTTCGCCCCCCTGGCCGAGGCCCGCAGCCTCGTCGCGCACGTGGCCAGGCCCCATGCGCCCGAGGCCCCGGCCCCGCCGCCCCAGGCGAAGAGCCCCGAGGACATCCTGCTGAACCTGCCGTGTTTCGGCTGTCACAGCCGGCAGCGGTTCCTCGACGAGACCCGATTCAGTCACCGCGTGCACGAAGCCGCCGGCCATTGCCACGTGTGCCATGCCTTCAGTTCACACTTCGAGGTGAACGTGCGGAAGGAACACTGTGGGACCTGCCACCCGCCCTGACCGCCCGGGGCGGCGTCGCTGGTGGCGCCTGCTCTGGCTCGTCGTGCCCGCGCTGCTCGTGGCCGCGTTCGTCGGATACGGCGCCTTCACGGACTACGTGGAGAAGGACCCGCGCTTCTGCGCGCAGTGTCACCCGGCGGCCCCGGAGCTCATGCTCTGGACGCGCAGCCAGCACCGCAAGATCGTCTGCCAGTCCTGCCACCACGAGAGCAGCGACGGCGCGGTGGGCATCCTCATGGAGTTCGCCTTCAAGGGGACCAACCCGGACGGCTCCTCGCGCGGGCCCCACACGCAGAAGCTCGTGATGGACTCCTGCGCGAGCTGCCATCTGTCCCACGACCGCAGCTGGCCGCAGATCGGGCAGTCCACGGGCCACGTGGTGCACGTGAACCGCGAGGGGCAGGACTGCCTGCGCTGCCACGGCGAGTCGATCCACGGCGTGCGCGGGCCCGTCGAGGTCTGTCGCGAGTGCCACGCAGGTCACAGCGTGGCCATGGACAAACTCGGGGACGACCACTGCCTGGCCTGCCACAACTTCCTGACCACGGACGACACGCTCGCCCCGACGCGCGACCGCTGCGTGGACTGCCACAAGCGGCGCAACGTGGAGATCCCGCCGACCCCCGAGGGGGCGCCCATGAGCAAGATGGCCTGCGGCAAGTGCCACCGGCCGCACGAGAACGCCTCGAACGCGCACGTGGGCTGCGACCAGTGTCACGCGGAGACGCGCGGGCACGGCCTGCACGCCCACCCGGACCACGGCGACTGCATGGCCTGCCACCAGCCCCACACCTGGGACGCGCGGCAGACGAGCTGCCTGGGCTGCCACAAGGTCCCGGAGAACCACCACCGCGACATGCGCTGCTGGAGCTGCCACGGCTTCGGCGCATCGGCGCAGCCCGGTCTGAAGGACGTGCTGGGGCCCGGGAGTCGGCCTTGAAAGGCGGCTCGATCGTCGGCTCCCTCGCCGGGCGGCTGGTGGTGATCGTCTGCGCGATCATCTCGGTCATCCTGTTCGGGCAGGCCGTCGTCGGGCTGTCGGGCGAGGTCACGGAGCTCGACGCGCGCGTGGCGACGCGGGGCACGCTCCTGGCGCAGGCCGCGGCGAACGCGGCGGAGCCGGCCTTCGAGCGCGACGCGTCGGGCCGCTTCGACACGGTGATCTCGCAGTTGCAGCGCAGCCTGGACGTCGTCGAGGCCTCGATCGTCGACCGCGACGGGCGGATCCTCGGCCACAGCGACCCGGCGCTGGTCGGGCGGGTGGATCCCATCGCGGGCGTGAGCAGCTTCGGCATGCAGGCGCCGTTGCGGGGCCTGATGCATCTGTTCGACGAGTCGGCGGACTACCGGGTCATCGCGCCCGTGCAGCGGGGTGACCATCTGATCGGGTTCGTGCGGCTGCACTATCGGTCCTCCGAGGTGTCCGAGCGGGCCGTGTTCATCGTCGGGGCCACGGGCGGGTGGGCGATGCTCTGGCTGCTCATCGGCGGCACGGCGGCCACGCTCTACGTGCGGCACATCACACGGCCCCTGATGCGCCTGACCGAGGCCGCGCAGGCGCTGACGGACGAGCGGCTCGACGCCGTGGACCTGTCGGGCATGGAGCGGTCCGAGGCCGGCGCCGCCGACGAGCTGGTCACGTTGCAGCGGGCGTTCCGCCATCTGGTGATGGGGCTGCGCGCCGAGCGCGCCGAGAACGCCACGCTCCTGGACCAGCTCCAGTCCCTGAACATGCACCTGCAGGACCGGGTGGACGAGGTGACGGCCGACCTGCGCGGCGCCCACGACCACCTGGCCGCCGTGGTGGGCGCGCTCGAGGAGGGTGTGCTGAGCTGCACCGTCGACGGCGAGATCGTGCAGGTCAACGACGCGGTTTCGCGCCACCTGGAGGGCATCTCGCGGCCGCAGCACGGGCTCCACATCGGCGAGCTGGTGCCCTCGGTCGAGGCCCGCCTGCGGCAGAGCTTCGCCGAGGTCATGGAGCACGGTCGGGCCATGTCGCTCGAGGTCGAGGCGCCCGTCGCCGGGCGCACGCGCATCCTGGCGCTGCGCATCGTGCCCATGCGCGGGCAGCGCCGCGTGCCCAACGGCGGCGTGGTCACGGTGCGCGACGAGACCGAGGCGCGCATGCTCGAAGGCCAGCTGCGCCGGCAGGATCGACTGGTGTCGCTCGGCACGCTGGCGGCGGGCCTGGCGCACGAGCTCGGCAACCACATGCACATCATCCAGGGCTTCGCCAACGTGCTGGTGAAGCGCCTGCCGACGGACTCGGAGTTCCACGAGGACGCCCAGGCGATCCACGAGGAGAACCGCCGCGCCGTGCAGTTGCTGCGGCGTTTCCTGCAGTTCGCCCGGCCGGACGAGGGCAACTTCGTCGACGCCGACCTGGCCGCCCTGGCCCGGGAGGCGCTGTCGTTCTGCCGGGTGGAGCTGAAGGCCGCCGGGGTCACCGTCGAGGACCGCATCGGCGACGCGCCCCGGCCCATCGTGTGCGACCCGCACCTGCTCCAGCAGGTGTTCATCAACCTGTCGCTCAACGCCGGCGACGCGATGCGGGAGCAGCCCGAACGTCGCCTGGTGGTGACGCTGACGGAGGCCCAGGACCCGCCCGGCTGGGCGCTGGTGTTCACGGACTCCGGCCCCGGCGTGCCGCCGGAGCTGCGCGACCGCATCTTCGACCCCTTCTTCACCACCAAGTCCACGGGCACCGGGCTGGGTCTGGCCATCGCCTCACGCATCATCACCGCCCACCGCGGGCGGCTGACGCTCTCGAGCCCCCCCAGTGGCGGCGCCGTCTTCACGATCGCGCTGCCCCGGCCCGAAGCCTTCGGAGAGACCACCGCATGAACACACCGAACACCCGGGCCCGGGTCCTCTTCGTGGACGATCAGGAGCGCGCGCGGCAGCTCTTCCTGCGCGCCGTGGACACCGCGAAGTTCGAGGCCGTGGCCGCCGCGAGCGTGGCCGAGGCCTGCACGATGATCGAGGCCCAGCCACCGGACGTGATCGTCACGGATCTGCGCATGCCGGACGTCGACGGCCTGGAGGGCCTGCAGCGCTTTCGAAAACTTCAGCCCCAGGTGCCGGTCATCGTCGTGACGGCGTTCGGCACCGTCGAGACGGCCGTGGAGTCCATGCGCCGCGGGGCCTTCGACTACCTGAGCAAACCCTTCGACCAGGACCAGATCGAGATCGTGCTGCACCGCGCGCTGCAGCACCGCGTGCTCCTCGAGGAGAACGCCCGCCTGCGCGTGGCCCTGACGGCCAAGGAAGAGGGCCGCGGCGGGGTCGTCGGTCGGGCGCCCGCCATCAAGGCGGCCCTGGCGCTCGTCGCGCGCGTGGCGCCCACGGACTACCCCGTGCTCATCCAGGGCGAGAGCGGCACCGGCAAAGACGTCTTCGCGCGGCTCATCCACGACCGCAGCGCCCGCAGCGGGCGGCCCTTCGTGTCGCTCAACTGCAGCGCCATCCCGGAGAACCTGCTGGAGAGCGAGCTGTTCGGCCACGAGAAGGGCGCGTTCAGCGGCGCGGTCACCGCCCGATCGGGGTTCTTCGAGCGCGCGGCCGGCGGCACGCTGTTCCTCGACGAGATCGGCGACATGAGCCTGGCCCTGCAGCCCAAGCTGCTGCGGGTGCTGCAGGACGGCGAGTTCTACCCCGTGGGGGCGCGCAAGGCCCTGCGCGCGGACGTGCGCCTGATCGCCGCCAGCAACCAGAACATCCCGGCGCAGGTCGAGTCCGGTCGGTTCCGCCAGGACCTGTACTACCGCATCAACACGCTGCGCATTGTGCTGCCGCCCCTGCGCGAGCGGCCCGAAGACGTCCCCCTGCTCGCCGAGCACTTCCTGCGCGCGCTGCAGGACAAACAGCTCCCGTTCCCGCCCCCCACGCGGCTCGCCGACGAGGCCGTGGCCGCCCTGTCGGCCTACGCCTGGCCGGGCAACGTGCGCGAGCTGGCCCACGCCATCGAGCGCGCCGCGCTGGTCTGCGACGTGGACGAGATCGGCCGGGAGCACCTGTCGCCGGAGATCCTGGGCGCGCCGGCGCCGGACCGCAGCCGGGCGAGCGTCACCGCCCCGGACGCGGACGACTTCGCCGCCGACGGCCTGGGCTACCAGGAGGCGCGGCGGCAGTTCGAGGTGCGCTACTTCACCCGCCTGCTCGACACGCACGGCGGCAACGTGCAGCGGGCCGCCGAGGCCGCCGGTCTGCACCGGACCACGCTCTACGAGAAGCTGGCCAAGATGGGCCTCACGCCGAAGGGCTGAGGCGCGCCGCCGCGAACCACGCTACGCTGGGCGTTCATGCTTCGCCCCGTGCCCGTGTCGATTCGCCGGATCGCCGCGCTCGCCGCCCTCGCGACGCTCGCCGGGCCCGCGTGTTTCATCGAGGTGCCCCAGCGCGACTCGCTGCGGCGGGACGATCTGGGCGACGCGCTCGCCGGTGCCGTGCCGTCGACGGACGCGACGGCAGGCTCGCCGGCCGATGGCCGCGTCGGCGCAGGTCCGCCCATCCACGCGGGGGACGGCCGCGTGGATCCGGTCGGTCCGCCGGGGCCGCCGGACGCCGCGCCCGACCCCGATCGCGGCCTGGTGGATCCCGAGGGCGCGGACTTCGCCGTGCCGCCCGGGCCGCGCGCGCCCCAGGTCAGGCTCCAGCTGGTGCGCGGCGCCCACCCGCTCGGCTGTGGTCCGCACGACGTCGGCCTGACCTGGGAGACCACGAACGTCGCCACCTGCGAGTTGACGACCTCGCAGCCCGGCGCCGTGCCCCGCCCCATCGACGCGCTGCCGAGCGGCCAGACGGAGATCCCGGCCGTGTCCGGGCGGGTGACGTTCTTCATCGAGTGCGCCGGCGTCGACGGCGGCACCACCCGCGCCGAGGTCGAGGTCCGGCCGCTCACCAACCTGAGCGACACGCTCACGCTGCCCAATCGCGTCCAGATCCGCTCCGAGCAGGTGCGCTGCGCCCGCAGCCACCGCCAGGCGATGCTCCCCGAAGAGGATGGCAACGGCTTCGTGATGAACACCGACCCGAGCGCGGCCCAGATCTGCCTCTGCGCGGGTTATGCGGTCGTCGACCTCGTGAGCGAAGCCACCAAGTGTTACGCCCACGCCATGGACAAGGTCCTGGGGCGCTGGGAGGCGGCGGACGCCGCATGGCACATCGCCCCGGCCGGCATGCGCGAGGGGTGCTGGGAGGAGATCACCTGCTCCGCCCCGGTGGAGTTCTGCGACGAGCGGTACTGAGGCGCCGCCGCTCAGCGCTGCGGCGCGCCGAACTGGGGCATGCCCTGCACCTGCACCTGCGCGGTCGTCGACGGGCCGCCGGTCACGCCCACGGTCAGGTCGAGCGTCGTGAGGCGGTCGTCGGCCAGGGGCAGGGCGTCGATCACGTAGGCGCGCAGCGAGGTCCCGCACCGCAGGCGAAGCGTCTGGGTGGCCGGCGGCGGGGGCGCCTCGCCGGCGACGGAGAGCTGGATGCCGAGCTCGACGCAGGTGGGCGGCGTGACGGCCGGGTCATTCGGGACGTACCGCACGCGGAACGGCAGCATCGGCGAGCCCTGGCCACCGGTGACCTCGAAGACCTGTTCGGCGGCGTCGAACGCGCGGAACGGCGCATCGACGATCTCCGGGCCGAGCTCGAGGTGGCCGGGTGGCAGGCCCGAGGTCGACGGGGCGTCGCAGGCCTCGCCGAAGACGGGCAGGCCGCACACGCCGCCGTCGCCGGCGCCGCTGCAGTCCATCATCTCCGCCCAGCGGCCGTCCGGGCAGGTGAGCGTGAAGCGGGCGGCGTCGGCCCGGGTGGGCGCGTACACGCAGCTCAGGCCCTCCGCGCACGGGGTGCCGTACAGCGGGCGCATGGCGGGGCAGGCGACGTCGACGGGGTCGCAGTCGACGGGG
>CAINDO010000594.1 GCA_903847385.1 uncultured Myxococcales bacterium | reverse complement strand
ATCTCCGGGCGCGGTGCTCGGTGTCGACGCCGACACCGACGACGCGCTCGCCGCGGGCGGAGGCCCGGGCGCCGGCGCGGGGTTGCAGGCCCCGAGGGTGAACGCGCAGAGCGCGAGGCAGAGCGCGCGCCACCGCGGGGGCGTGGCGACGAGAGCGACCGGACGGGCGGGCGTGGCGGGCTTCACGGGGTCGGAAGATAGCACACGCGCACGCTGCGTTCGGCCTGTGGGTCGGTGGGCCCCAAAGCCCCCTGGATCGGCGGATGCTCGTCCGGTCCGGGGGAACCTGCAACGAGCCTTTCGAACAGGACGGCGCACACACGCCGTGGGGAGACCCGAACGAAAGTTCCAGGGGGCATTGCGGACCACCGGCCCACGCCCCTCTAGTACGTCCGACCCATGGCGTTTCTTAGACGCTCTCGAAAAAAGATCGAGAAATCGTCAAGAGCACTCTCCCCAGGTCAACACGACCCGCCAACCCCAAGCCAGAGTCCGCGTTGGATGTTGTGGCTCGGGGCTCGGGGGGCATTGGGGGGCAAAGCCCCCCAGGGGAAGTGGGGCGCGGGGCGAGAACCGTAGGGCGTGGTGGGCCCCCAACTTGTGGGGGGGACCACGCATCCTCGCAAAAACGGGGGGGACCGGGGGGGTGGGCCACTGCCCCCCCGGCCGGCGTCCGAAGTGGCCCCGTCGAGTCGCAACGGCCGCCGAGCGATTCCACTTGTTGGCCCGGGCCAAGCGCAGCCCCCCGCCTACTCGAACCAAACCGCGTCGATCAACGCCGCGCTGTCGTAGATCCGGTCGCCGATGTCCGTCACCGCGAACACGAGCCGGACCTTGCCGCCGGCGCAGGCGCCGACGTCCATCGAGGCCTCGCGCTGGCCCAGGCGGCCGCCGAAGCGGTGGTACACGTCGCCGACGTCGGCCTCGGACGCGTCGACGTTGCCCAGGGGCGCGAAGTGGTCCTCCCAGGCGCCCGCGTTGGACTGGACGCTCTCGGAGACGAGGAACCGCGTCTCGCCGGCCCGGTACACGACGAAGAGGTCGTTGAACGAGGACTCCAGCCAGGCCGGGTACTCCTGCGACACGAAGCTGTAGCGCAGGTGCAGCTTGCTCGCCCCGGCGGGCACCTCGAAGGTGCGGATCAGCGCGCTGCGCGACCCCCCGACGGACCCCGCGCCGCTGCTGATGAAGGCGAAGCGCCGCTCGGCCGCCCCGGCGAAGTGTTTGGCGTAGTCGGCGTCCAGCACGGCGACGTCGCCCGCGGCCTCCCAGGGGCTCAACGTGCCGTCCTCGAAGTCCAGGTTGGGGTTGTCCGCCGGCGCGGGGGGCGGCTCGACCTCCACCGGCGTCAAGCGGATCTCGACGCCGGTCAGGTTCAGCGCGTCGATCTCGGCGACCGGGGACTCGACGGCCGGCGTCTCGGCGGGCTCGCCGGTCTTGGGGTTCACCGCGCTGGCCGATTCGACGGGCAGGAACGCCTGCCCCGTGGCCCCGCTCTCCAGGTCGTAGCCCACGAAGCCGGCCTCGCCCCGCAGCGAGGCGATGGTGTACGCGCCGTCGGCGTCGCTGAAGGTCATGAAGGGCGCCTCGGTGGCCGTCACCAGCGCCTCGGCCACGCCCTCGCCGCCGAGCGTGACGCGCCCGGAGACGAACGCCAGCGGCTCGCGCGCCATGAACACGCCGAAGAGGCCCGGGCCGTCGATGCGCATGGCCCCGCTCATGTTCTCCGAGGCCAGGTCCGTCAGGGTCGAGAGCACCCGCGCGCCGGAGTCCGGGTCGGTCCGCACCGTGGCCACGTTGACCAGGCGCAGTACGCGGCGGTCCTGGAACTCGGAGACCTTGGCGACGATCAGGGTGGTGCCCTCGGGCACGCGGGGCAGCGACACGCCCTGCACCCGCTCGGGCAGGGGGAACGCGAAGTCGCCGGCGTAGTCGGTCCCGCTCGTGTCCTGCTTCAGCGCGACGCCGGCCACGAACTTCAGCGCCGAGGGCGTGTCCACGCCCAGGCAGTCCTCGTTCACGAGCAGCTTCGCGTCCAGGTCGCCCAGGGCCCGCGGCGCGCCGGGCACGAGGTCGACCAGGTCGCCGAAGGGCAGCTCGAGGCAGAAGCCCTCGGTGTCCCCGGGCGACACGTCCGCGGGCGGGGTCATCGGCTGAATCTCGCGGGTCTCGCTCGGGCGGCAGGACTCTGCGGCGGCGCCCGCGGCGTCGTCCCCGGCGCCGTCGTCGAAGGCGAACAGGTCGCCCTCCTGGGGACCGGGGGTGCAGGCGGCGAGCAGGGTCAGGGCGAGGATGGGCGCACGGGTTCGCATGGGGGTCTCCTGTGGGTTCGTTCGATGGCCGCCGCCCCCCTTCGCAACGCCCGTGCCGCCCCCGCGCGTTCACCACGCCATGCGGGTCCGCGCACCGGGTGTGAACGGAAGTTCATACTCCACCGCGACCGAAGCCCTCACGCGCCACGCGGGCGACGACGCCCCGGAATCGTGTAAGCTGCGCCGCCGTGACGACCCCCCCGACGCCCGACAGCCGCCTGGAGGCCCTGCGCCTCGCCCTGGACGCCTTCGCCCACGCGCGCGATTGGCGCCAGTTCCACAGCCCGCGCAACCTGGCCGCCTGCCTCTCCGTCGAGGCGGGCGAGCTGCTCGAGCTGTACCTGTGGACCCGCGACGGCGAGGGTCCGCACCCGCCCGGCGCCGGCCCGCCGGACCCGCAGCGCGTGCGGGAAGAGGTCGGCGACGTCCTCCTGAGCCTCCTGAATTTCGCCACCGTGGCCGGCGTCGACGTGCTCGCCGCCGCCGAGGCCAAGTTCGCCGCCCTCGAGCGGAAATATCCCGTGGACCTCGCCCGGGGTTCGGCGGTGAAATCTCCCGGGCTGGCCGCACCGACGGCCGGCTCATCCACCCCCTCGGAGTCGACTCCATGAAGTTCGCCGGTTCGGCCGTCGCCGCGCTCGTCTGTGTCTCCAGCCTCGTCGCCGCCTGCGAGCCCGGCGGCTCTTCCATACTCGATGAGGGCCCCCAGGCGCCTTACTCCGAGCTCTCCGAGGTCGCGCTGAAGGAGGCCCCCCAGAACCTGGTGCTGGCCAACTTCTACTGCCGCGATCTCGTCAGCGATCTCATCTGCGACTTCGCCTTCGACGACCCGCCGGTGAAGAAGGAGACGCTGAAGTTCAGCTTCGAGACCGTCTTCCAGCTCGGGAACCCCAACAAGTTCTCCGTGCCCATGGTCGAACTGCTGCTCGCGCTGAAGGTCTTCGAGGGCCAGAAGCAGTCGGAGCTGGCCGCCCTGTGCATCTCGTTCTGCGACCCCGCCACCGAGGACTGCGCCGAGGTCTCCGCCGACGCTTGCAAGGCCCCGGACAAGACCGTGCGCAGCATCGAGGACTTCGTGCCGACCATCGACGACCTGGTGCGCGTGGCCAAACAGGCGGCGACCGGGGAGTTGGACGACAACTTGAAGTTCCGCGTCATCCCGGCCCGGGACTTCCAGCGCTGCCGCCCCGTGGGCACCACCTGCGAGCCCTGCGGGGACTCGGCCGAGGCCGGTGATCCGGCGGACGAGGCCGATCTCGGCACCGGCGCGCCGCCGACGACCACCGAGACCATCTGCTGCGACGACGGCACGGACGCCGTGACGCTCTCGCCCAAGTGCCACCTGGCCGAGAACGACCAGGGGCAGTCCTGCGAGCTCTGCGACGGCGAGGTCGAGTCCCGCGTGCGCTTCGACCTGGGCGTGGACGCGATCACCGGCATCCTGGCCCAGGTGGCCGAGGAGTCCGTGGACGCCATCTCCGCGGGCGAGTTCCCCTCGTTCGACATCCCGTACACGGTCGAGGGCACGCTCTTCTTCGACGTGCCCGTGCTCGGGCGCTTCGCCATCGGCTTCGGCCCCTTCTCCTCCACCTGGTCCCTGGATTGAGGTCCGTGATGAACGCCCGTCTCAAAGCGCTCGCGCACTTGCTCACCGTCGCCACCCTCGCCAGCGCCTGCGGGAGCGACTCGGGCGGCGGCGACTCCACGACCCCCACGGGCGGCGGCCAGGGCGGCGGCGGCGGCACCCCCAGCGGGGACGCTTCGACCGGCGGCAACGCTTCGGGTGGCAACGCCTCCGGCGGGCAGACCTCGGACGCCGCGCCCCCCGCCCCGGACGGCCCCGTGCCCGACGCCGGCCTGCCCAGCCTCTGCCTGCCGTCCCCGGAGGGCGGCGCGCGCTTCACGGACGCGAGCGAGGCCATCGGCCTGCGCGGCGCCGGCGCGCCCGAGGCGGGCATCGAGGGCGGCCGCATCTCGGCCGGCGACCTCGACGGCGACGGTTACACCGACCTGATCGTGCACAAGGGCGGCGGCAACGTGGCGCTCGACCCGGCCCTGCCCCCGCCCTACGCGGTGCTGATGAACCGCCCCACCGAGGACGGCGCCGGCCGCCACCTGGTCGACCTGACCGAGGCCTCGCGCTACGGGTGGACGGATCTCGAGGCCCCGGGCCGCGTGGCCCACTTCGCGCTCTACGGCGACGTGGACAACGACGGCGACACGGACATCCTCAGCGCCGTGAACACGGACGTCGGGAGCGACACGGGCCAGCGGACGGCCGTGCTCCTCAACGAGGGCCCCGGCGTGTTCGCCCTCGCGCGGCCCAGCGCCCTGCAGACGGGTCGCGCCAACCCGCTCGCCACCACCAGCGCCACCCTGCTCGACTTCGACCGGGACGGCCTGCTGGACATCTGGATGGGCAATGGTTACGGGGAGTTCGGCAACCTGGGCGCCACCCAGCAGGACCGCCTGTACCACGGCCGCGGGGACGGCAAGTTCGACGACGTGACCGAGGCCGCCGGCCTGAACACGCTCTCGCCGCTCAAGGACGGCGGGCTCGACTTCGAGTCGCTGAACAACGGCCTCTGCCACAAGCCGACCTACGGCGTGGGCGCGTGCGACCTCGATGGCGACGGCGACCAGGACCTGCTCTCCGTCAGCTACGGCCGCCAGCTCAACATGCTGTGGGTGAACCGCAACGCGCGCTTCGAGAACCAGTCGATCCCGAGCGGCTTCGCCTCGGACGACAACATGGACCCGAGCGACAACGAGTTCTACCGCTGCCACTGCCGCATCACGGGCGACTGCGACGCCCCGGCGCCCCGCATCCAGTGCGGCGCGGACAACTGGAACGTCGGCATCGACGACCAGCCGTTCCGCAACTCGGGCAACACGTTCAGCGTGACCTGCGCGGACATGGACGACGACGGCAAACCCGAGGTCCTGACGGGCGCCATCAAACACTGGCACATCGGCAACTCCAGCGACGCCAGCACGCTGCTGCACAACGACAGCGAAGAGGACGACATCGCGCTGACGCGCGCCTCCAACGAGGACCTGGGCCTGGCCCGCGACTGGCCCATCTCGGACTGGAACGAGGGCGACATCTTCTCCGCCCTGTTCGACTTCGACCTGGACGGCCGCAAGGACGTCTACTGGGGCTCCACGGACTACCCGGCGACGCGCAGCTTCCTGTACCGCCAGACCGAGGCCGGCAAGTTCGAGGAGGTCGGCGAGGCCGTGGGCCTGGCGCACGCGCGCGCCGCGGGCCTGGCCCTGGCCGACATCGACCGCGACGGCGACCTGGACGTGTTCGTCGGCAGCAGCACCATGCGCTGCGGCGCCAACGACAACCCGCCCTGCCCGTGGACCATGACCGGCCCGGATGTGTACTTCTATCGGAACGACGCGTCCTCGCGGAACAACTGGCTGGCCATCGACCTGGACGCCACGGGGACCGCCGCGAACCGCCTCGGCATCGGCGCCCGGGTGGCCGTCACCGCCGGCGGCCGCACGCAGTACTACGAGGTCCAGGCCGGCCACGGCCACTTCGGCCAGCAGGACGAGCTGACGCTCCACGTGGGCCTGGGACAGACCTGCGCCATCGACCGCGTCGAGGTCCGCTGGCCCGACCGCGGCAACACCGTCACGACGTACACCGGCGTGCGCGCCAACACGTTCGTGCGCCTCGTCGGCGACGGCAGCTTCACCGAGACGCACGTGCCCGGCGCCCCGCAGTGAGCCGAGTCGTCGGCTCGAGCCTCACGCAGGGCAGCATCGCCGCGCCGGTCCTGAAGCTCTCGGCGACCTTCGCGCTGGGCTCGTTCCTGAACATGATCGGCTTCGTCGTCGACCGGAAACTGGTCGGCCTGGCGGGCACACACGCCCTGGCGGCGCTGGGGTCCGCCCACGCGGCGCTGATGATCATCGTGACCTTCGCGCTGGGGCTGAGCATCGGCGCGCTCTCGGGGGTGGCCCGCCACATGGGCGCCGGCGAGCCCGGGCAGGCCGCGCGGTTCGCCATCAACGGTGTATACGTCGGCCTGGCCTTCGGGCTGGCCATGCTCGGGCTCTCGTTCATCGCGCCCGCGCCCGTGCTGGCGTTCATGGGCGCCGACCCGGACGTGTCCGGCCCCGCCGCCGACTACCTGGCCGTGACGATGGCGGGCATGGTCTTCCACGCGCCGCTGCTGATGCTGGCCTTCTCGCTGCAGGGCGCCGGCCTCGCGCGGCTGGCGCTCTTGCTCTCGGCCATCCCCGCGCTGCTCAATGCCGCGCTGGACTGGCCGTTCATCTTCACCTTCGGCCTGGGCGTCGCCGGCGCGGCCTGGGCCGGCGTCGTGGCCCACGTCGTGGGGCTCGTCCTGGCGCTCGTCCTGCTGTTCCGCAGCCCGCTGAAGCCCGAGCCCGGCGGCCTGCGCTTCGACGCCGCCCGCGTGAAGCGCATCGTGCAAATCGGCGTGCCGGGCTCGCTGGAGCACATGGTCCGCACCGTGGCCGGCTTCGCGCTCGTGGCGCTGATCACTCGCTTCGGCGCCGAGGTCGTGTCCGGCTACACCTCGGGGCAGGTCATCCTGATGCTGCTGGTCACGCCGGGCGTGGCCATCGGGCAGGCCACCGCCACTCTGGTGGGCCAGAACCTGGGCGCCCGCGCCCCCCGCCGCGCGTGGGACACCGTGAAGATCGCCACGGGCCTGTACGTGGGCCTGGTCGCGGTCGCTGGCCTGCTGGTGTACCTGGGCGCGGACCACCTGATCGGCTCGTTCGACCCGCACCCCGAGGTCATGGCGCAGGGCGCGCTCATGCTGCGCACGGGCGTGCTGTGTTTCCCCTTCCTGGCCGTGGCGATGGTCGTCAGCCGGGCCTTCGCCGGCGCCGGGCGCACGGTGCCGATGATGGTCGTCGCCGCGATCGCGCACCTGGGCGTGCAGATCCCCACGGTGGTCCTCCTGAGCCGCGCGCTGGGGCCCATCGGGGCCTACATCGGCATGTCCGTGGCCTTCACGGTGCACGGCGCGCTCTCGGGGGCGATGTTCCTCCGCCGCTTCGGGGCCTGGCGGCGCAACGAGATCGCCCCGACGACCTGAGGTCGCCGCACGATTCCCCGCAAACTCGCCCGGCCGGTTGCGTCCCGGGGAGGTGCGAGGTCCGACGTGCACGACTCCCTACCCTTCACACTCTCCGCGACGCCCGTGTTCCCCGGTGGCCCCAGCCTGACCCGGCGGACCGGCGCGGCCGCGCTGCTCCTGGTGCTCGCGCTGGTCGGCCTGGGGTTCTGGCTCGTGCCGCGGGTCGCGCCGCTGGGCCCCCCGCCGCCCCACGCGCGGGTCTTCGTGCTCATCGAACACCAGAGCGACCAGTGGCCGGGCCGCGCGGACGCCGTGGAGAGCGGCGACCTGCTGCACGTGGCCGTGGTGGGCGAGCCGGGCCTCTCCGTCACCCTCGCCAACCTGGACAGCCTGGATCGCCTGGTGCGCCTCGGCCCCCGCTGGGACGAGACCTTGACGACCGATCCGCAGCCGCTGTCGCACCGCTTCGAGGCCGACGCCATCTCCGGGTGGGAGCAGCTTCTGGTGGTCGCCGGTCGTCGGCCGCTCGGCGATCTCTCCGGGCTCTTCGCCGAGATCGACGCGACGCCGGACCTGGAGCGGTCCGAGCGCATCGACCTGCTGCGGCGCCGCCTGGTCGATCGGTTCGGCCCGAGCGAGGTCGCCGTGCACGCCGGGCAGCCCATCCGGCACGGCCGCTGAACGCCGGCCCCGGCCGCCTCAGGCCGGCTTCGGCGTGTTCGGCGTGTCCAGCCCGAAGGCCACCCGCGCGCCGCGGTACATGAGCCACAGCGAGATGATCACCCAGGCGATGCCGATGGGCCACGCCAGGAACGGCAGCCCCAGGTGCGAGGCCAGGATGCCCGGATCCGTGCGCATCGGGTCGCCCAGGATGAAGTCGCCGAAGTCGTAGACGGCGTAGAAACACAGCATCACGGCCAGGAAGTTCACGAAGCGCGGCAGCCACGTGTAGTTGCGGATGCCCAGGTGCAGCAGCGCGAACCCCCAGCCCAGGCCGAGCACGAACCCGAAGAAGTTCGTGAAGGGCACGAAGGCCAGCGTGACGCCCACGAGCACGACGCCCAGCACGCCCGTGGCGATGCGGTGCCAGCGCGGGTAGGCCGTGAGCGCGAGCAGGATGCTCCCGAGGAGCGACGACCCCACGTACCCCGCCGCCGAGATGATGACCGGCCAGCCGCCGCGGTACAGGACCTCGCCGGACTCGTCCGGGCGCACGACCAGGTGGTCGATGCTGGCGCCGGTGAGCAGCGCGGCCAGGGCGTGCCCCGTCTCGTGCACCAGGACCACGAAACACCGCAGCGGGAACAGCACGATGGTGTGCCAGAGCAGGATCGTCACGACCGCGAAGCCGAGGATCCACCAGAGATCGCGCCGGCGACGACCGGGCGCGTCGAGGGCCGCTGATGTCAAACGCGCCTCACTCGCCGGTGAACCTGGGCGGGCGGCGCTCGAACCAGGCGGCCACGCCCTCGCCGAAGTCGCGGCTCATCAGCATGTCCACCTGCGCCTCGCGCTCGGCGGCGAGGGCGTCCTCGAAGCTGCTCCCCTGCGCCGCGTAGATCAGCCGGCGCGCGGCGGCCAGGGCCAGCGGCGGCCCGGCGACGAGGCGGTCGGCCAGCACCTGCGCGGCCTGCGTGAGCTCCGCGACGGGCACCACGCGGTTGAACACGCCCCAGTCGGCGACCTCCTGGGCGCGGCGCGTCTCGCCCGTGAGGATCCACTCCATGGCCCGCGTCACGCCGATCAGGCGCGGCAGCGTCCACGTGCCGCCGCCGTCCGGCACGAGCCCCAGGTGGTTGAAGATGGGGCCGACCTTGGCGTCCGCCGCGGCCACGCGCAGGTCGCAGGCCAGGGCCAGATCGAAGCCGAAGCCGACGCACGCGCCCGGGATCACCGCCAGCGTGGGGTGCGGGAACGCGCGCACCGCCCGCGTCACGGCGTGGAAGACCTCGGCGATGTGCGCCCGGGCGTTCTCGCGGCGGTCGCCGGGCCGGTTGAAGACCGCGACGTCCGCCAGGTCGGCGCCGGCGCAGAAGGCGTTCCCCTCGCCCGTGAGCCACAACAGCCGCACCTCGGGGTGGCGGGCGGCCTCGGCGATCGCGCCCACCAGGCCCGCGCACGTCTCCGTGCGCAGCGAGTTGCGGACCCCGGGCCGGTCGATGGTGACGCGGGCGAGGCCGTCTTCGATCTGCAGGCGAACGTCGGGGTAGGCGTCGGCGGACATCGGCGATCAGGCCATGCGGGCCGGGTCGAGTTTCATCGCCTCGAGCGTGATGGTCTGCAGATTGGGCGCCTCGGGCTTGCGGGGCCCGGCGTCCGGGGGGGCCACCGCCGCCGCGGCCGCCTCGGGCCGAACCTTGCCGGCCACCTGCGCGGCCTTGCCCGGCGCGGCCTTCAGGGCCTTCGCCGCCTCGCCGGCCTGGGTCTGGGCCTCGTCCGGCGTGCGCACGGGCGCCTTGGCCTGGGCCTTGACCATCTCCGGGTTGGCGATGAGCCGCACGTCCACCAGCGAGTCGGGGCTTCGGGCCGCGCTCGGGGGCGCGGTACCGCCGCCGGCGTCGTCCTGGCCCTCGGCCGCTTTGGGCTGCAGGGGCTCGTCGACACGATTGGGGACTGATCCGCCGATCCTCAGGGTGCTCATGGCTTCAGAATTACGCGGCGAGACGCGCCTGTAAAGTTCATGGCAGAAAGCTCAACGGCCGCGGGGGGTTGCGGCGCGGCGTCCCCCTGCCTTGACGCGGCGTCGCGCCGGTGCCCATGCTGGTGGGGCCCATGTCGAAGACCTTCACCCACGAGAACGACCGCGCGCTCCGCCAGACCCCCCAGGCCGAGCGCGGGCCGGAGACCGAGTCGGCGCAGGCCGCGCAGGAGGCTCAGTTGGCCCGGGCCGCGTGGCAGGCCTACGTGGGCAGCCTGACCGAGGACGACCCGCGCCGCCGCAAGCCGCAGGGCGCGGCCGCCACGCCGGGCGCGAAGGCCGAGGACAAGGCCCCCGAGGAGAAGGCGTGAGGGCACTCGCCGCGCTCGCCGCGCTGCTCGTGATGGGCTGCGCGCCGGACGCGCAGGCGCCCGTGGAGGCCGTGCCCGCGTCGAACGTACACCACCTGGTCCGCGACCCGGGGCCGCCGCCCAACGACGAGACGCCCCCGGTGCATACGCTGTACGCGGGCCTGGGCGACGAGGCGCGGCCGGTGGCCCGCGTCATCTCCGTGGCCCCCGGCGGTGAGGCCTGGGTGACGCCCGCGGGCGAGCTGGTCGTGGGCGGGCGTGTCGTGGACACCGCGGTGGTGCCCGGCCTCACGCGGGGCGCCGACGGCACGCTGGCCTACACCCGGGCCGAGCGCCCGCCGGTGACGGACGTGTATCGCCTTCGCCCGAGCGGCGCGCCCGAGCGCGTGACGCACGACGGCCGCAGCGAGCGCCCGTTTCTGCTCCCCGATGGCACGCTGCTGTGGACGTCCTCTGCGGGCACGGGCCGCGTCGGCTGGTTCCGCGAGGGCAAACGCCTGAACGGCTTCCCCGAGGCGCGTGTGCCCGCCTGGCCGGACCGCACGCGCTTCGTCGACGGCCGCGTGGTCTTCGACGCCGGCGACGGCCTGTACACGCTCGACCCCGCGACGGGCGTCGTGGAGCGCTCGCCATGAGGCGCCTGGCCCTCGCCGTCGTCCTGGCGACCCCGGTGAGCGCGCTCGCCGCGCCGTATCGGCAGCCCGTGCCGTCGGACGTCGTGGTCACGGCCTACTACGACCACGGCGGCGTGCGCGACTGGGCCTGCACCGACTGGACCTACGGCGGCCACCACGGCACGGACATCGCCATCATCGGGCGGTTCGAGGCCCAGGACCAGGGCCGGGACATCGTGGCGGCGCAGGCCGGGCGCGTGACCCGCACCCACGACGGCGAGTTCGACCGCTGCACCACGGCGGACTGCGCCGGCGGCGGCGGCTTCGGCAACCACGTGTACCTCGAGCACCCGGACGGCCAGGTCACCATCTACGCCCACATGCGCCAGGGCACGGTGCGCGTGGCCGAAGGGCAGGAGGTCGCCTGCGGCCAGGTCATCGGGCAGGTGGGCAGCAGCGGCTACAGCACCGGGCCGCACTGCCACTTCGAGGTCCGCGTCGGCGGCACCGCGGACGACCCCTTCTCCGGCCAGTGCGGCGGCCCCCTGAGCTACTGGGTGGCGCAGGGCGACCACCGCGGCCTGCCCTCGGCCGACTGCGCCGGGGGCGAGCCACCGCCGCCACCGCCACCGCCCCCGCCGCCCATGCGGCCGGACATGCACCTGGGCCTGAGCTTCGCGCCCGCCGCGCCCCGGGCCTGCGACTTCGACGACTGCGCGGACTTCATCCGCGACGGCTCGAGCGGCGGCGTCTTCGACGCCTGGGCGGGCGAGGTCTTCCAGATCCACGTCGTCGTCGCCAACCAGGGCGAGGGCGGCACGAACGGCGAGTCCCCCGAGGACTCCGCGGCCACGCTGCAGTACGCGCTGCCCCCGGGCCTCACGCCCCTGCGCTACGAGATCACCACGGATTGGCCGGCCAAGGACCGCGCGACGTGGGCGCCCAACGACGCCCAGTCGAACCCGGCGAACCCGCCCGCGGACGCGCCCCCGGCCGCGGGTGAGCTGCGCCTGAACGGCTACAGCGGCGGCGAGGCCAAACGCGTCAGCTTCACCGTGCGGGCGGACGCGAGCACCGTCGCCACGGGCGCCCACCTGCCCGTGAGAGCCTGGGTGAAGCACCTGAAGGGTTATTACGGTGAGAAAACCGGTTGGGACGACCCCGCGGAGGTCAACGACGGCCAGAGTTACAATGGCGGCGACCTGAAGGTCGGCGGCGAGCTGGACGTCTTCGACCCGACGGCGTTCCTGTTCGACAGCCCCGAGGCCGCGCAGATCGAGGGCTGGCGCCGCTGCGCGCCGGACGCCGTCGGCCGGCTCGAGGTCGACCCGAACCTGCACGCGCTCGCCGTCGAGGTGATCGCCGCCGGGCCGTGCGTCGAGGGTCCGCGCACGGCCGTGCCCCTGGCCGGGTTCGCCGGCGTGCAGTTGGTCGTTCAGCAGCCGCAGACGCAGCGCCGCGGCGTACTCCAGTGGACGACGCTCGCCGCCCCCGACTTCGCCGACGACCGCAGCGTCGAGTTCACGTCCCACGGCGGCGGGCAGCCCGAGGAGATCCGCCTGGCCGTGCCCTGGGACCGCGAGGACACGCTCACGCGCCTGCGGGTGCTCCCCGTGCCCGATCCCGGCGCGGGCGGGCCGCTCGTGGCCCTCGGCGAGGTGCGGGTGCTCGCCGAGGTGCCGGGGGGCGGGCCGGGCGGCGGCTCGGGCGGCGGCGGCGGCAGTCAGCCGGGCGGCGGCGGACCGAGCCCGGACACGGACGCGGGACCGGCGGGTGT
>CAINDO010000593.1 GCA_903847385.1 uncultured Myxococcales bacterium | reverse complement strand
GGGTCCGGCAGGGCCACGGCGCCTCCCAGGCCCGGCGGCGTCGGCGGCGCGCTCGCGTCGGCGGGGGTCGCGTCGAGGCCGCCCAGATCGGCCCACGGCGGGCTCGTCGGCGGGCCCACGGCAGGGTTGCGGCCCACCAGCGCGTCCAGCTCGGCGTCGCCCGTGTCCGACCCGCTGCCGGCCGCGCAGCCGGACATTGCGAGCGTGGCGTGCGTCGTCAGGACGACGCAGACCAGGGTTCGACGAGGCGCGACGAGGCGTGGCACGGCCCCACGATAGCACACTCGGCGCGGACGCCCCGTCAGGACACCATCGCGGCCAGGGCCGTGACGGTGTTCCAATTGCGCACCGTGCTCACCGTGCGCAGGCGGGCGTCGAACCAGGCGTTCGTGAGCTTGGAGCGGGCCACGCCGTTGGGCAGGTGCAGGTGCACGTCGGCCGCGTGGACTTCGAAGGCATCGCCGGGCGAGCGGTCACGGTCCAGGGCCGCGACCAGGGGCGCCTCGGGCAGCTCCGCGAGGAACATCACGTGCACCGTCGCCGGGTCGAGGCCGCGGGCGATGAAGGGGCTGGCCTCGACGGCGGCCCGCAGGCCGAGGGCATCGCGCGTGACGACCGGCACGTCCAGGCCCAGGTCGGCGGCCATCGCGGCGCGCAGGCGGGTCTGCATGCCCCCGGCGAGCTCGGGCGGGGCCCGGTAGACCACGTTGCCGCTCTGCAGATACGTGCGGACGTCGCGGCAGCCGAGCCCCTCGCAGACGCGGGCGAGGTCCTTCATGGCCAGGCGGTTCTTGCCGCCCACGTTGACGCCGCGGAGGAGGGCGACGTGCAGGTCGCTTTCGGTGCTCATGGCGCTCCGGCCTCTTCCAGGGCCGCCCACAGCGCCGCGCCCGTGGCGGGCACGCTCAGCGCGCGGTCGCCGAGCTCCGCCGGCACGGCGGGGTGGTGCAGGTTCACGCGCACCAGATGCGCGTCCCGGTGGCGTGCGACGATCTGCTCGGCGGGCCAGCGGATCACGCCGGGCGTGTTGAAGCCCGTGCCCACGTCCAGCACCAGCAGGCGGCCGCGTTGCGCCTCGCCGAGCCACGCGGAGAAGCGCCGGCCCTGCGGCTCGTAGGGGGTCTCGATGAACCAGTCGCCGCCGCGCACGTTCATCATGGCCACGCCGCCGCAGCGCGGGCAGGCCGGGTGCAAGGCCGGGTCGTTCAACCGCTCGGTGTGCAGGTCGACGGCGGCGGCGGCCCGCGGGATCCACTCCAGGGCCGACCACGTGGACTCGGGGTGGCAGGCGGCGAGGCACTGCAGGCGGCCGTAGCTGCCCTGGCGGGTCCAGAGCGCGTCGGCGTCGAACCCCGTGCGCTCGAAGAGATCGTCCGCGTTGCTGGTGAGCACGAACCGCGACTTGCCCGCCGTGAGCGCCGCCAGCGCCGTGTAGGGCGTCGCGTCCGGCGGCGGGGCGATGCGCAGCTCCTCCAGGTGCCGCGCCATGTGGCCCCACTGCGTCGCGGGGTCGGGGAACGGGTAGCCGAACATGTGATAGCGGCACCGCGGCCCGCGCCGCGCGATCACGGGGTAGCGTGAGACGAACTGACGCTCGCTGTTGTAGTCGAAGCCGGCGTCCACGCTCATGCCCGCGCCGGCGGCGATGAGCACGTGGTCCGCGTGCCGCAGCCGTTCGGCGACGCGCGCGACGGGGAGCCGATGGGGGGTCTCAGCCACGGAGCGCCTCCTGTACGGCCGCGACGAAGACCTCGTGCTCGGCCGCGGTGTAGGTGACGAAGACGACGTGTTCGGGCGACGCGGACCGCGCCAGGGCGTCGCGCACGGCGGCGAGGGCCACGGGGGCCGCGGCGGCGGGTGGGTAGCCGAACACGCCCGTCGAGATGCCGCAGAACGCCAGGCTCGCGACGTCGTCCCGGCCCGCGACGGCGTCGAAGCAGGCGGAGTAGCAGCGGGCGAGCAGCGCGGCGTCGTCCGGCGTGGGCGGCGGCGTGCGTACGATGGGGCCGACGGTGTGGACCACGTACCGCGCGCTCAGGGCGCCGGCGGGGGTCACGGTGGCCGTGGCCGTGGGCTCGAAGCGGCCCCGCTCGGCCATGAGGGCCTCGCAGGCCTGCCGCAGGCGGGGCCCGGCCGCCGAGTGGATGGCGTTGTCCACGCAGGCGTGGAAGGGCGACCAGCAGCCCGTCATGCGGTTGTTGGCGGCGTTCACCAGCGCGTCGACGGCCAGGGTGGTGATGTCTCCCCGCCAGACGCTCACGCGGGCACCCCAGCCCGTGGCGGCGAGGCGCGGCAGGTCCGCGGCCCGGGTCACGGGGCGGCGCGCGGCCTCGTCGGCGAAGAGGGCGTCCAGCAGGGGCCACGCCGCCGCCGGGATCTCGCGCGTCGGGCTGACGGTCAGCCAGACCCGCAGGCGGCGCCGGGCGTCCGTGGGCTCGGCCAACACCGCCTCGGGTGAGGGCAGGGGGACACCGAGCAGCGGCAGGAGCTCGGAGAGGCGGTCATCTTCGACCATCGATCACCTCGCGTTCGGGAGAGGCGTTCAAAATGTGCACCGGCGCCGCCTTTCGCCAGGGAGACCGCACCGGATGGATTGTTCGGTTCAGGCGCACAATCAGGGGGCGGTCAGCGGATATTTCTGCCCGGCGTACTCGGCCGTGCCGGCGGCCAGGTCGATCGTGAGGGGGCGAGCGACCTTCTCGTCCCAGGCCACGGGCAGGTAGACCTCGCGGCCCGTGGCGTCCACCAGGCAGGGCACGCGGTCGGGGCCCTGGAGCGCCTGGGGCGGCGTGCAGTCCGCGGCGGCCCAGCCGTCGGCGGGCAGCGTATAGCCGAAGGGGCTGTCCCAAGGCCAGGGCGCCGCGGCCCACTCGCGGCCGTCCAGGTGGCCGACCAGGCGATCCTGCCCGCCACCGCCACAGGGGGCCTCGTGGCCGGTCATGAACTGCAGGGCGCCGTCGCGCTCCACGCGCAGCACGCACCCGGCGTTGCCGCAGGTGGGCAGCGTGAGGGTGCGCCAGGTCTTGCCGGCGTCGTCGCTCACCCAGAGGTCGGCCGCGGTGTCCTCCAGGCGGGCGAGGCGCGCGGCCGTGGGGCGCACGACGCGCCGGTCGCCCTCGACCCAGAGCTCCGCGCGTTTGCGGCGGACGGCCGTCCATGCTGCTTTCGGCAGCACCTTGCGATGAATCGTGGCATCGACGCGCGCCGGGCCGGCGGATGGGGCGGGCGCGACCGAGGCCGGGGCGGGCGCGGCGGACGCCGGGGTCGGCGTTTCGGCGACCAGGGGGAGCAGCGCGAAGATCAGGTTCAGCATGCCGAACTCCACTGCATCGGGCGTGCCGAAGCGCTCAGGGCCCCGGGAAGGCGACCTCGCCGACCTGGTCCACGGCGCTCACCCGCAACGTGCCTTCGGCGGTGACCTCGAGATCGGCGACGGCCCAGTACGGGCCCGCGGGGGCGGCGCGGCCGAGCCGGCGGCTGATCGTCGCGGCCTCCAGCCCATCCAGGAACACACCCACGGTCGCGGTCACGTCCCCGTGCCCGCGGTCGGAGAAGTACTGGACCTGGACGCGATAGCGCCCCGGGCCCGGCGCGACGAAGTCGATGTACTCCGGGCCGAGGCCGTCGGTGTCGTCCCGCTCCAGACGCGGGCCCGAGGGCCCCAGGGGCGGGTCGGGGACCCAGATGGGCCGGCGATTGGCGTAGTAGCAGTCGCCGATGCCGTCGCGCAGGCCGGCGCCTTCGCGCTGCAGGTGCAGGTCCAGGTCGGTGTCGTCCAGATCCCAGCGCAGGGCGACGTGAATCCGCGGCACGGCCTGCCCGCGGGGCGTCGGCACGCCGGGGGCCACGTCCCGGGACAGCTGAAAGTCGACGGCGTTGTCGCCCGTGTCGGTGTTCAGGGCGTCGCGGGTCAGGCTCTGCTCGGCGGCGTCCGGCGCGGGCATGCCCTCGCCCAGGAACACCTCGCCGGCGGCGGCGTCCACGCGGCCGTACCCCACGGCGTCGACGACCTGGTCGACGTTGCGCACCAGCCGCAGCGAGTCCGGGCCGTTCTGCAGGTCGGCGTCCGGGTGCAAACGATCGGCGATGTCGCGCATCAGCGGCGTCGCGGCGTCGTCGACGATCAGGTACGCGCCGATGGCCGGCATGACCGCCCCGTCCAACGGAATCCGGGCGTACTCCTGCCCGTTGCCGCCGTTGTACGCGACCAGCGCCAGCCCGTTGAGGGGCGTGCCCGCGGGGCCGGAGAGCTCGATGAACTCGGCGCCGCCGTCGCGCCCCGGCGAGTCGTAGTAGACCTCGCTGATGACCACGGGCGGCAGGGGGCAGCGCTCGTCCACGAGGCCGTCGCAGTCGTTGTCCCGGCCGTCGCACTCGCCGATCAGGTCGCCCTCGTCCGCGCGGTAGAAGGGCCCGTAGTCGTCGGGCGTGCAGTCCAGGAACCCGGCGGGGCCGCCGCAGCGTTTGTGTCTGCCCGCGCACACGCCGGCCTGGAGCGCGCAGCCCTCGGGGGGCACCGCG
Source organism: uncultured Myxococcales bacterium (assembly GCA_903847385.1). Lineage (GTDB taxonomy): Bacteria > Myxococcota_A > Bradymonadia > UBA7976 > UBA1532 > CAINDO01. Next base: position 2,826 of record CAINDO010000593.1, on the reverse strand, counting down.
TCGTCCACGGCGGCGTTGCAGTCGTCGTCCAGGCCGTTGCAGCGCTCGGGGCTGGGGGCCGCCTCGCCCTCGCACCGGCCGAAGTGCCCGTTCTCACAGAGCAATTCGCCCGTGCGGCACTCGCCGGTGTTGCTGCCGCACACGGGCCGGGGCGCATCCGGCTGGCACTCGCAGGCCTCGTCGGTGCGGCCGTCGCAGTCGTTGTCCAGGCCGTCGCAGTTCTGGTCCGTCTCGGCCGCCACCCAGCGGGGGCCGTACTCCGCGGCGTCGCACGCGCCGGACCACCCGACGACGCCGCCGCAGGTCTGCACGGCGCCGGCGCAGATGCCGGCCTGGAGCGGGCAGGGCGGGGCCGGGAGCGCGTCGTCGGGGGTGGCGTCGCAGTCGTCGTCCAGGCCGTTGCAGGCCTCGGGCACGGGCGGGATCTCGCCCTCGCAGGGACCCCAGCGGCCGCCCACGCAGGTCTGCATGCCCCGGGTGCAGGCGCCGGTGTCCGAGCCGCAGGCCTGGACCGTGTTGTCCACGCACTCGCAGCCCTCGTCCGTGTCGCCGTCGCAGTCGTTGTCGCGCTGGTCGCAGAAGGTCTCGGCGGCCTGCCAGGCCGGTCCGTAGGCCTCGGCGCCGCAGGGCGCGAGCTCGCCCCGCGTGCACACGGCGCTGGCCCCGGCGCACACGCCCTGGTCGAGCGGGCAGGCCGGCGTGGGCGCGTCCTCGTCCACGGCGCCGTCGCAGTCGTTGTCCACGCCGTCGCAGGCCTCGGCGGTCGCCGCCACGCCGTCACAGGGCCCGAAGCGGCCGCCGGCGCACACCTGGCGGCCCTGCGTGCACTGGCCCACGTTCTGGCCGCAGACCTGCGCGTCGCCGTCGACGCACTGGCACGCCTCGTCCGTCAGGCCGTCGCAGTCGTTGTCCAGGCCGTCGCACTGCGCGTCCGACTCGACCGCCACCCAGCGCGGGCTGTGGGCCGCGTACACGTCCGCGTCGCACTCGGCGCGGCCGCCCGTGTCGGCGCAGTCGACCGCCGCGCCGGCGCACACGCCCGCCTGGAGCGGGCAGGCGAGCGGGGGCAGGCCCTCGTCCGTCTGGCCGTCGCAGTCGTCGTCCAGGCCGTCGCAGCTCTCCTCGGCGGGGCCCGTCGCCCCGCGGCACTCGCCCCACACGCCGTTCTCGCAGGTCTGCGTGCCCGGGCGGCAGGCGCCGACGTTCAGCCCGCAGGCCTGTTGTTCGCCGTCGCCGCAAGCGCAGTCCTCGTCCGTGCGGCCGTCGCAGTCGTTGTCCAGCGTGTCGCAGTCGGCGGCGGACTCCTCGGCGACCCAGCGGTCGCCATACTCGGCGGCGCCGCACGGCGCGTAGCCCTCGGCGCCGCGGCAGGTGGCGCGGGCGCCGGCGCACACCCCCTGGCTCAGCGCGCAGTCCGGCGGGGCGTCGGCCAGGTCGTCGTCGGCCACGCCGTCGCAGTCGTCGTCCTTGCCGTTGCAGACCTCGTCGCCGGGGGTGGTCTCGCCCACGCAGGGGCCCCACTGGCCGTCCACGCACTGCTGCTCACCGGGGCGGCACTCGCCCTGATCCTGGCCGCAGACGCGGGCCGCGCCGGGGTCGCAGGGGCAGTCCCGGTCGGCCACGCCGTCGCAGTCGTTGTCCAGGGCGTCGCAGCGCGTCTCCACGGCCTCGTAGTCCGGGCCGTAGTCGGCCACGCCGTTGCAGGCGGCGAAGGCGCCGGCCTGGCAGCGGGCGCGGGCCCCGGCGCACACGCCGAGGTGCAGGGCGCAGTCCGGGGCGAGCAGGTCCTCGTCGGGCACGCCGTCGCAGTCGTTGTCCTTGCCGTCGCAGACCTCGACCTGCGAGGGGTTCACCCGCGGATCGGCGTCGTCGCAGTCGGCGGCGCGGCAGGCGGCGCCCTGGCCGTGGCCGTCGCGATCCTGGTCGATGCACACGTCCACGTCGGCGTCGGGCGGCTTGGCGCCGGCGTCGGTCAGGCCGGTGTCGTCGGCGGCGCCGGACGCGCACCCGGCGCACAGGGACAAGGCCAGGAGAAACCGGCGCACGGGCCGCATGGACACCCCCGAAGGCTCGACTACTTCTCGCGGGGCGACAGCTTGTACTCGACCTTGATGCTGGTCTCGTCGCCCCAGCGGATGACGTCCGGATAGTCCCGGTAACCGTCCTTCCGCATCAAGAGCCGGACCTCGTTCTTGTCGCGATCGAGATCACCGAGGGCGCAGGGGGTCTCGCAGGAGAACTTGCCGTCCACGTAGACCTCGGCGTGATCGGGCACCGAGTTGATCTCGATCTTGCCCTTCTTCTTGGCCAGGAAAATGCGGCGCTTGAGCTCACCCTCGGGGGGCGGATCACCCGGCGGGATGGCGAACGATTCCGTGACCTCGTCGTGCCCGGCGACCGTGAGCTTGAGCACGTGGCTCGAGCCCGTGGGCACGTTCTCCAGGCGGGCGGGCGTCTTCTGGCCGGTGTCCACACCGTCCATGAACACGCTGGCGCCGGCGGGGGTACTGGTGACCACCACGGCCGTGACCTTGGGTTTGTCCGGGGCGAGGAGCGTGGGCACGAGCTGGATGGCTGCGTAGACGAGCAGGACCAGCAGCACCACGACCGTGACACCCGTGGGGGTCGCCACCTTGGACATGAAGCCGCCGCGTTTGCCGCCGGCGGACTTGCCGGCCTTGGTGGGCGCCGGCATGGCCATCATCGTCGGGCGCGCGGCCTCGGCGGAGCGGTTGCCCGGCGCCGGGCGGGGCTTGGCCGGCGCCGGCGGGGCCGAGGGCGAGAGATCGGGGATCTCGGACACCGGGATCGGCGTCGGCGGCGGCG
>CAINDO010000592.1 GCA_903847385.1 uncultured Myxococcales bacterium | reverse complement strand
CGGCCAGGCCCCAGCGGCGCGCGGGCGCGGGGGGTTGGGTGGCCGCGCCGCCCTCGAGCGCACCGCGGGCCACGGCCATCGTGTCCGAGAGCGCCGGCGCGGGGGGCGGGCCCGACGCCCGGGGCGAGGTCTGGGCGACCGCGTGCCCCGCCAGGGCGCCCGTCTCCGCGACGGCCGTCCGCAGGTCCTGCGTGAGCGCGGCGAGCGTGGCGTAGCGGGCCGTGGGCGCCTTGGCCAGCGCCCGCTGCACCACCGCGTTCAGGGCCGGCGAGGTCTCCGCGCCGGGGAGCGTCGGGGCCGGGTGGTTCACCTGCTTCATCAGGATCTGCAGGGCGTCCGGGGCGTCGAAGGGCCGCTCGCCGGTCAGCGCCTGGAACAGGATCACCCCGGCGGCGTACACGTCCACGCGGCCGTCCACGGTGTCGCCTTCGGCGCCGGCGCACTGCTCGGGGGCCATGTAGTGCGGCGTGCCCGAGAGCAGGCCCGAGCCGCTGCGCGTCGCCCCCTCGAGGCGGGCGATGCCGAAGTCGATGACCTTCACGCGCAGGCGGCCGTCGTGCGCCCGGGTGAGCAGCACGTTCTCGGGTTTCAGGTCGCGGTGCACCACGCCGAGCTGATGGGCCTCGCCGAGCGAGTCGGCCAACTGCTCGAAGATGTCCACGACCTCGGAGAGCCGCAGGGCGCCGCCGGCGAGTCGCCGCGCCAGGTTCGTGCCCTCGACGAGCTCCATCGCCATGAAGGCGAGGTTGGCGAGCGGGCCTTCCTGCACCACGCCGAACTGGTAGAGCGTCACGGTGGCCGGGCTGCGCAGCCGCGAGAGCGCCCGGGCCTCGCGCTCGAAGCGCTCGCGATCCTTGCGGGTGGCCGTGAGGTTGGCGTGCAGGACCTTCACGGCCAGCTCGCGGTGCAGCGACAGGTCCACTCCGCGGTAGACCGTGCCCATGCCGCCCTGCCCGATCAGGCCGGTCAGGGCGAACTGGCCGTTCAGGATGCGGCCGAGGAGCGGGGCGTCGTCGAACTGCGCGCCCGCGCCGGGCACGACGCCGTGCAGGCCGTGCTCCGGGCAGGTCTCGCCCAGGGCCGACCGCCGGTCGCAGCGCGGGCAGGCGAGGCTCAAGGCGCGCGCCCCGTGATGACGACGCCGGTCATCTCGAGCGAGAGGCAGACCGCCACGGCGTTGCAGTCGGGGCTGTTGCGGCTGTCGCACGCATCGGGGACGACGCCGGGTTCGACCCGGGCGTCGAAGCCGCCGACGAAGAGCGCCAGGGCGTCGATGAGCAGGTCGCAGGTTCCCGGGTCGCCGAAGGGCTGGCAGCCGCCGGGTGGCACGATGAGGCGAAAGTCGCTGCACCACGCCTCGGGTGTGGAGCTCCGGCAGGTGGCGTCCATGTCGCGGATGGACCCGGCCACGCCGTCGCGGGTGTAGTAGCCCTCCAGGCGCGCGTCCTGCACGGCGAACCCCGGACCATCCACCCGGAGCGCCCCGCGCAGGGTCGCGTTCTGCATCTCGAAGACGGTCTGGCCGCCGTACAGGAGCGGGAGCTGGACCGAGATGGTCTCGGGGGCCGTCTCGAAGGTGCCGTCCGCGGCGACGGGGAACGGGTCGAAGGCGGCCGAGGTCGAACCGCCGCGCACGGAGAAGTGCTCCAGGTCCGCGCCGCGGGCCCCCTCATCGAGGCCGAGGCCGACCGTGCCGAGCTCGCGGACCCGCACGCCGGCCTGCCAGTCGGGCATGCGCGCGAGCAGGGTCATCTCGATGACCCCGTCCTCGTCGGGCGTCACGTAGCTGGTGAGCTCGCGCATGGCGAAGTGGAACGCCCCGTACAGGATGCTGCCCCGCTCGCGGCCGGCGACCCGACAGCCCAGGGCGTCGGCCTCGGTGGCGTTGGCGGGCATCTCCAGCGCGACCACGCGGGCGGCGGGGCCGAACTCATTTTGCTCGGCGAGGCGCGGCCCCCCGTGCTCATCGGCGTCGGGGGCCACGGTCCGCGTGTCGCCCTCGACCGCGCCCGCGTCGCGCGGGGGGTCCGGGATCGGGTCGAGGTCGGCGCCCGGCCTGCCCCCCAGCTCCGCCAGGTCGCCCGCCTGTCCGCCCAGCGGCGCGCCGTCCCGGGGGGACGAGGCGGCGTCCGTCGACCCACGCACCGTCAGGTCCGGATCGGGCACCGCCACGCAGGCGGTCAGCCCGGCGAGGACCAGGAGCGCGGCGCGGTGGCGGGAAAACGACGCGGTCATGGCGAGGCGCTCTCGGGCTCGGGTCAGGCGGCCGCGGGGGCGCGGCGCGCGGGGATGTCGAAGTGTACGCCCGTCAGCCGCTCGGAATGTGTCCAGAGACGCTCGGCGGCGGACACATCCTGCGCCCGGGCCGAGCGCGACGCCGGGGCCACGCCCTTGCCGCGCATCCCCGTGAAGCCATCGGGCCCGAAGTAGCCGCCCGCGGCGGAGTCCATGAGCGCGGCGTACAGCGTGGGCAGCGCGCCCTGCGCCGGGGACTGCGCGAAGAGGGGGTTCATGAGCTCGGCGATGCGCATGTTCACCTGCAGGTTGGTCGACGACCAGCCCGGGTGCGCCGCCGCCGCCGTGGCCGCGACCCCCGCCGCCGTGAAGCGCCGCTGCAGCTCCAGCGAGAAGAGCAGGTTGGCCAGCTTGCTCTGTCCGTAGGCCGCCGTGGCCCGGTAGGTGGCAGCCGTGGGCGGCGTGTCCAGGGTGTCGAAGTCGATGCGGCCGGCGCGGTGGGCGATGCTCGACACGTTGACCACGCGGGCCCGGGGCGCCGCGAGCAGGCGGTCACTCAGGCGGGCCGTGAGGGCGAAGTGGCCCAGGTGGTTCGTGCCGAACTGGAGCTCGAACCCGTCGGCGGTGAGGCCGAAGGGCGGGACCATCACGCCGGCGTTGTTGATGAGCAGATCGAGCGCGGCGAAGCGCTCGCGGAACGCGGCGGCGAAGGCCTCGACGGACTTCAGCGACGCCAGGTCCAGGGGCATCGCCTCGACACCGCCGGGGGCGTTCGCGGCGACGTCGGCGACGGCGTCCGCGGCCTTCTGGGGGTTGCGGCAGGCCATGACCACGTGGGCGCCCCGGGCGGCGAGGGCCCGGGCGGTCGCCAGGCCGAGACCGCTGTTGGCGCCGGTGACGACGGCGACGCGGCCGCTCAGGTCGTTCTGGTCGGCGGTTTCGGGGTGGAAGGCGGACATGGGATGCTCCGGGAGGAAGGATTAAGTGACCAACGGTCTTTAAATTAGAGACCGCTGGTCTTTTGTCAAGCGACGGCCTATCATTTTCCCATGTCCCCCGCCGATCCCCACGCCTGGCAGCGGGCGCGCCAGCCCGACCAGAAGGCCAGCCGGCGCGACGCCATCCTCGAGGCGGCGGCGGCCCGGTTCGACGCCGCGGGGTACGAGGGGGTCGTGCTCAACGCCCTCGCGGCGGACGTGGGCCTGGCCAAGTCGAACCTGTACCGCTACTTCGAGAGCAAAGAGGCCATCTGCCTGCAGCTCCTGCAGGACGCCCACGACGTGTTCCTGACCGACGCCGTGGCCGCCCTGGACGCCCTGCCCGCGCCGTCGACGCCGGCGGCCGTGGGCCGCGCCCTCGCCGGGCGGCTGGCGGCGCACCGCCGCCTGTGCGCGCTGGCCGCCATCGTCTCCAGCGTGCTGGAGCGCAACGTGGAGCCCGAGCGCATCGCGCAGCACAAGGGGTGGTACCTGCAGGGGGGCGTGCACCTGCTCGGCGCCCTCGGGCGCGTGCTCCCGGCGCTCGACCCCCTGCGCGGCTTCGAGTTCCTGCGCCTGGCCTACGCCCTGCTCACGGGCCTGTGGCCGAGCGCCCACCCGCCCGCCGCCGTGGCGCAGGTGATGGACACGCACCCCGAGCTGGCGCTCCTGCGCGTCGACTTTGCGGCGGACCTCGAGGTCGGGCTGGTGGCCCTGCTGCGCGGGTTGACGCCGCACGATTGATCCGACCCCCGGGCGCGCGGGTCGTCGAACCTTGCGCGCGGCCCCGGGCGGGCCGAAGATGCCCCAGGGTCCGAGGGGGGAGAGCGAGTGCACCACCGTTGCCTCATGTTGCTGATCGTGGCGCCCCTGGTGACCGGGTGCCCACGAGAGAAAGACACCCTCGCGGCGACGGGCCCGAGCGGCGCCACCCGTTGGGGTGCGCTCATCTCCGGCGCCCGCGAGGCGACGGCCGTCATCGAGTCGCCGCTGCTGAGCGCGTCGGGGGCGGAGATCACCTTCGACGGGCTCACGGACCGCTTCGCGCCCGGGGAGACGAACTTCTTCGCGCCCGGCCTGCCGGCCACGTCCGTGGACACCCGGTGGACCTCCGCCAAGGACCGCTACACCGCCACGTTCGACGCGCCCGTGCGCCTGCAGATCCACTTCTGGATCGCCGCCGTGCCGCCGATGGTCGGCCCCCCGGGCTCGGAGCTCTGCGCGACGGACTTGCTGCTGCCCGGCACGACGGACGATGCCGGCCGCCAGTACCTCTGCGCTCGCATGACCGAGTGGATGGCCGACCTGTCGCGGCTGATGGAGCGCGAGTCCCTGGGTGTCCGCCTGTCGGAGAAGCAGCCCGCGGTCCTCCACGACGTGCGGACCGCGCAGGGCATCGGGAGCGCCACGGCCTGTGAGTCGGCGGGTACGGCGATCAACGCCATCAGCGCGGCGGGCCCCGAGTGGGCGGCCTGCGAGCGCCTGGACCGGCTCGACGTGCTCGTGGTGGACGCCCTGGCCAACCAGCGGCTCGCCGGTCTGAGCTGCCCGGCGGTGCCCGTGGTCCGCACGGGGCTGGCGACGCCCTGCACCTGGGACCTGGGCAGCGCGTGGCCCCACCGGCGCCGCCTGCTGATGGTCGAAGGCAACGCCGGCGCCGCGACGCTGGCGCACGAGTTCGGGCACGCCATGGCGCTCAAGCACTACCCGCCGGTCGGAGACTGCTCGGCGAGCGGCGCCGGGCCGAACCTGATGTGCGGCAACCTGGCCTGGGCCGACATGAGCCTGTGGGAGGGCCAGGCGTTCCGCGCGGTCCAGCGCCCGACCTCGGCCATGCGCAGCCAGTGGGCGGCGACGCTCGCCCTGCCCGCGCGGGACTGCGACGAGAACACCTCACCCGGCGGGGTCTGTCCAAGTCTGGACGCCGAAGTCTCCGGCGTCGAGCCCCCGGGGGTGCCCCCATGACTCGTTCCGTGCTCCGCTCTCTCGCGCTCGGGTTCGCGCTGCTCGCGCCCGCGCCGCTCGCCGCCCAGCTGAGGCCCGCCCCCGAGATGGACGAGGCCCTGCGCGGCGCGGCCGGGGCCGAGGCGCTCAACGCCCCCCCCGCTGCGTTGGCGTTCGCCGAGCGCCGGCTCACGACGGACTGCGAGGTCGGTGAGAACCCCGTCCCCGTGCCCGAGCTCACGCCCCCACAGCGGGCGGCCCTGCTCACCTGGCTCTCCAGCGTGGCCCATCAGGGGCCGCCCGTTCCGCTGCTCGCGCCGCGTGTCGCCACGGAGTACACCCAGTTGCGCGTGCGGGCCGAGTGGGCCCGGACACAGCCGGACAACCCCGTCGTGCGCGGCTCCGCGCTCACCCGGCCGGACTTCCGCCCGGCCACGGCGCTGCCCGGCATCATCGCCCGGGAGCAGGTGCGAATGCGCGTGCGCGCCGCCGCCACGCTCTTCGAGCTCGACCCCCGCGCCGCGGCGGTCTTGCTGCGCGATCTGGAGGCCGATCCGCTGATCGGCCCGGTGCTGCGCCGGATGCCCGGGTGGCCCGCGCCGCGCTGAGGCGGCCCGCGACCCCCCCGCTCAGGGGACCACGATCCGGCGCGCGGTGCTCAGGATGGTGGGGGGCCCCGCGGGGTCCGTCAGCGCGGTGAACGCGTCCGCGCGCGTCGAGCCGATGATGAACGCGAAGTAGACCCGCGCGTCCGAGGCCAGCGTCGACGCGGGCAGCGGGGGCGTGGTGGTCTGCAGTTGCGCCAGCGGCGCCACGCCCGAGGTGACCGGGCCCCCCGTGGCCGTGAACAGCGACGCGACGGCGAACCGCTGGCCGAGCCAATAGGAGGTCGAGGTCGTCGCGAGCGTCTGGATGCGGGCCGGCATGATGACCAGGAACCGGTTGCCGGTGTAGAGCGTGTCCAGCACGACGCTGAACGAGAACGCGCTCGACGAGGCCACCCAAGTCGCACCGCCGACCGAGTGGGAGTAGGTCACGAGGTCCGTCGAGGCGGTGTACGACGTCGCCGGGGCGTGCAGGTTGCGCATCGTCAGCGTCGAGCCGAGCGGGTTGGCGTCCAGGATGCCGAGGCCCCGCCACTGCTCCTTGACGAACCCACCGCTCGACGTCGTGCCGACCTTGACCGTCGGCACCGTGTAGGCGGGGCGCTGAACGAGGCCGGGCGCCCCCGGGTTCGTGCCGGCGAAGGCGTCGTAGGCCCACTGGTGGTCCGGGAAGTCGAGCGGCGGCTCGTAGGGGTTCTTCGCGACGTTGGGATCCGTCGGGGACGGCAGCGACGTGTGCAGCCACTCGTAGTTGAAGACCGTGTAGTTGGACGCGACCCGGGGCACCTTGAAGCTGTTCGAGGGCTTCTTGGGCGGGGGCGGGGGGAAGCGGCCACCGTTGTCCGGATCGGGGTCCTGGACCGGCGGGACATACTCCGCCTCCGCGGCCGGGACGTTCGAGATCTTCAACTCCGGGTGGATGTGGTAGTGGCCCCGGGCCAGCCGGAACCTGCGCGCGATGAGATCCTTGTTCATCACTCAATCTCCGTTCACATGTGAACCGATCGGCCACGGTCGCGGATCGCCGACGAAACGAAACGCGGCCCAGTAATAGGGACGACTCCGCGGCGCCCGCCCCGAGTCCGTCCCGAGGGGGACCATGCCACGCGCCTGCGGCGCCAACAAGGCCGAGGCGACGGGCTCCGCGCTCTCCGGCGCGCGCAACGAGCGGGCCGCCCGGGCGAGCGCAACCACCGGCGACACGCCGGGCAGACCTCGATAGAACGCCTTCATGAGGGCTGAAGTGGCCGCGTCGTCCACGGGCCAGCGGCTGGCGATCACCCGCCGCGCGCCGGCGGCCAGGAACGCCCGATCGAGCGCCAGGGGCACCTCGTCGCCGGCGGTCGGCGTGCCCACGCCGGTCTCGCACGCGGAGAGCACGACCAGCTCCGCGCCGAGCCCCTGCTCGCGAATGCGCCACACGGGGGTGCGCGCGTCGGCGAACTGCAGGTACGAGGCGCCCCGGTCGGGCGACTGGTAGGCGTGGGTGGCCAGGTGGACGATCGACGCGCCGGAGAGGGCCGCGAGCACGACCGACTCCGTGGCGGCCTTTCGCACGAGCGGCGCGACGCCCAGCGCCGCGGCGACCTCGCGGGCCTCGGTCTCGCTCGCCGGCAACGTGGCGTCGGGGTTGCCCACGACGACCGCCGGCCCTCCGCCCACGCCACCGCGACCCGCCGCACGCTGCAGCAGCGCGGGGGTCGGCAAGGTGCCCACGGCCAGGGTGTCTGCGAGCATCTCGCCCCCCACGGACAGCAGCTCGAAGGGCAGCCGGTGCAGAATCTCGTGGGGCACGACCATCAGGATCTCGGGCGAGACCTCGGCGAACAGCTCGGCGAAGGGTTCCACCAGCGTCGCGCTGAGCCCCTGCAGGAGGGCGGGGTCGCCGGGCCCGCGCGCGACGAGCTGGGACTCGAGCGCGGTGATCTGCGTCACGAGGCGCGCGCGGTCGATGGGGTGCCGCCGCAGCGCCACCCGCCCACCGCCGACCCACACGCCCACCACCTCGTCCTCGAGCACGAGGAAGTCGAGGAGCGCCGTGCCCGCCGGCAGGGCGGCCTGCAGGGCGGCGAGCCCCTGGCCGGGGCCGGGCAGCGGCGCATTGCCCTCGGGCGAGGCGGCCTGGAGCTGGCCGGCGAGCCGGAAGCGGTCGTCGCGCCCGCGTCCGGACGTCGCGAAACGATCGCGCGCAGTGGCCGCCGCGAAACTCGCCGACTTGAGCAGCTCCCCGGCCCTCAGCACGCCCGCGGCGTCCCCCAGCTCGGCGTGCAGGCGCACGAGCGCCCGCAGCTCCACGGTGTTGCCCAGGTCGAAGAACGCCTCGGGCCGACCGACCGAGGCCTCGCGGCGAATGTCGGCGAGCAGCGCAGCCGCGGTCTCCAGCAGGCTGGCCGCGCGCCTTCGGTCGCCGGTCTCCAGGGCCGCGGCGGCCTCCTCGGCGGCGAGCTCGATCTGGGACTCCGGCGCCTCGGGCGGCAGGGCCTTCGCGCCTCGAAGCAGCCGCGCCGCCTCGACGGCATCCCCCGACCGGCGGGCGAGTCGGGCGCCCAGCAGGAGCGCCTCGTGGCGGCGCGTCTCGGGGTCGCCCGGCGCCGGCGTGGCCAGCTCCGGGCCGAGCAGCGCGCGTGCCTCGGCGAGGCGCCCCAGCGTCTCCAGCGACCGCGCCCCCACGATCCGCGCGACCCGGCGGTCGACCGGATCGGCGAGGTGCCTCCCCAGGAGCTCCGCCGCCTGCCGGGCGACGTCCTCGTGGCGTCCGGCGAGGGACAGCAGCGAGAGCCTGTAGCCCTCGGAGCGCTCCAGCCCCGGGGCATCGCCGAGCGTCTTCTGGAGCGCCATGGCCTGCCCGAGGAGCGTCTCGGCCCAGTCCAGCTCGCCGTAGCGGTACAGCACCAGCGCGGCCCCCTGCAGCGCCTTGGCCTCGGCGGCGCCCTCGGCGAGCGCGGCGGCCTCCTCGACGGCGTCCAGGTAGAGCGCCAGCGCCGTGTCCGGCGTGCGGTCGTACTCGTCCGCGGCCAGGTACAGGCGGTCCTGCAGCAGCTCGGCGCGGTTGCCGGTGCTCTCGTGCAGCGCCAGGGCCTCCCAGTCGTGCGCCCGCGCCGTGTCGAGCTCGCCGGCGTTCGAGGCCAGCAGCGAGAGCGTCCGGAGCGCGATGCCCTCGGCGTCCAGATCGTCCAGCGCGCGGGCCTCGGCGATGCACTGATCCACCAGGCGCCGCGCCTCCGCGGCCTCGCCCGCCCGCGCCGTCAGGTCGGCCAGCCGCGCCAGCAGCTCGGGGCGCGCGGCGGGGGTGGCCACGGTCAAGGCCTCGGTGTAGAGCGTGCGCGCCTCGGCGCTCCGGCCCGACCGGCGCGCGGCGTCGGCCCGGCCGACGAGGTCCGGCGCGGCGAGCGCGAGGGTGGGCGCCGCCGTCAGACCGACGCAGAGCAGCGTTCGCAACACACCTCGAAACCCGCTCATGTCGCGCTCCTCGGTGAAGGGACGTCCCGCCCGGCGCCGGTTCGCGCGGAATCGACGCGGGCTCAGCCCTCCAGGCCGTAGTCCTTGATCTTCTTGTAGAGCGTGGAGCGGTCGATCTCGAGCAGCTCCGCGGCCTTGAGTTTGTTGCCACCGGTGGCCTGCAGCGCGGCGGCGATGCCCTGCTTCTCCAGCTCGCGCAGGCTCTGCACGACGGGCGGGCCCGCGGACCCCACGGAGCCCACGGCGGGCACGGCGCGCGGGGGGGCGCTGACCACGGCGCTGCGAGGCTGGGCCGCCGGCTGACCGCCCAGCGAGGGCGGCAGGTCCTCGAGGCGCAGGTAGGGCCCGTCGCCCAGCACCAGGGCGCGCTCGATGGCGTTCTTCAGCTCGCGCACGTTGCCCGGCCAGGGGTGCCGCGTCAGGGCGTCGATGGCCCCGGGCGTGACGCCCTCGATCCGGCGGCCCATGCGCTCGCCGTACCGTTGGATGAAGTGCTGCACCAGGAGCGGGATGTCCTCCGGCCGGTCGCGCAGGGGCGGCAGCTCGATCTGGATGACCTGCAGCCGGTAGAAGAGGTCCGCACGGAACTTGCCCTCGTCCACGAGCGTCTGCAGGTCGCGGTTGGTGGCGGCGATGACGCGGACGTCCACCCGCACCGTGCGGCCCCCGCCGACGCGCTCGAAGCAGCTCTCTTCGAGGACCCGCAGGAACTTGGTCTGGCAGCTCAGGGGCAGCTCGCCGACCTCGTCGAGGAAGAGCGACCCGCCGTCCGCCAGCTCGAAGCGGCCCTTCTTCTGCTGGGCGGCGCCCGTGAAGGCGCCCTTCTCGTGCCCGAACAGCTCGCTCTCCAGCAGCGACTCGGTGAGCGCGGCGCAGTTGATCGCCACGCAGGGCCCGGCGGCGCGCCGGCTGTGCTGGTGGATGGCGTGGGCGACCAGCTCTTTGCCGGTGCCGCTCTCGCCGTTGATCATCACGGTGGAGTCCGTGGGCCCGACCTTCTGCACGAAGCGCAGCACGGCCTGGATGCCCGCGCCCTGGCCGATCAGGTTGTGGCGGGCGGCGACCTCGGTGCGCAGCCGCTCGTTCTCCACGCGCAGGGCGTCCCGCAGCGTGAAGTGGTCGATGGCCGAGCCGGCCTGCTGCGCGATGCAGGTCAAGAACTGCAGGTCCTGCGGCCGGAAGGTCTGCCCCGGCCGGCGGATGTCCGCGTACAGCACGCCCACGACCCGGTTGCGGCTCACCACGGGCGCACACAGGACCGAGCGGATGGCGTGTTTGACGATGCTGTCCTGCACGCTCAGGCCGGCGTCCCCGGCGGTGTCCGAGCAGCCGACGCTCTTGCCCTCGCGCAGCACCTTGTCCAGCACGGTGCGGCTCACGGTGACGCGGTCGTCCCCCGGGGCGCCGCCCGTGATGTCCCGCGCCGCCAGCCCGAGCTGCCCGGCGCGGTCGAGCACGAAGAGCCAGGCGCGATCGGCGCTGCACTCGCTGCGCGCCACCCGCACCACGGCCAGGTGCAGGTCCTCCAGGCGCTCGGTGATGGCCACGCTCTGCGCGAAGCGGTACAGCCCGGCGAGCTGCGCGGCCTGCCCCAGGGCGTCCGCCATGCCGGCGAACTCCATGGTGACCGTCTCCAGGCCCACGGGCAGCACCTCGAGCGCCGACTCCGAGCCGGGCTCGTCCTCGAAGAGCAGCTTGGTGGCACCGACGATGATGAGATCACCGTCCGCCAGGGAATGCTCCGTGACGGGCTCGTTGTTGACGACCGTGCGATTGCGACTGCCCAGATCGAGCAGGCGCCAGGCGCCCTCGCCCACCGGGACCAGCCGGAAGTGCTGGCGGCTGACCGTCAGGTCCGTGAGTTGAACGCCGCAGCCCTCACCCCGCCCCACGACGACGTTCGGCCCATCGAGGGGCCAGGTGCGGCCGGCGTCCGGTCCTTCGGTGGTGATCAGCTTGGGCATGGGACGGTGCGCGCGCGGCCGCGCCGCGTCTGGCCATTGCGTTTTCGGAGGTTGTGACTCTAAGATGCCCGTCCCACTGCGTCAACTGCCCGATCTGGAAGCGTTTTTGGATCTTTCCCGCCACGCCCCGCGCCCTCTGTCCGCGCTCTCGCTCTTCGGGCTCGGCCTGCTCTGGGCCGCCCCCGCGGCCGCCCAGACCTTCGGCGAGGCGCGCGCGCAGGGCATGGGCGGCGCCGTGCACGCCGATCCCGTGGGCAACTCGGCGATGGTGAGCAACCCCGCCGGCCTGGCGCGCGGGTACATGTACGGCCTCGAGGCGGGCTACTTCCGCTCCGGCCCGGGGGACGTCAACGCCGCCGGCCTGAACATCATCGACTCCAAGACCCAGCCCTCGCTGGCCATGGGCCTGGCCTACGGCTACGAGTTCTCGGACTCGAAGACGAAACCCGGCGTGGACGGCCACGACGCCCGCCTGGCCTTCGCGCACTCGATGATCCCCAACCAGCTCGCGATGGGCGTCGGCCTGCACTACATGCACTTCAACCGCACGGGCGGGCCGGACGACCTGAAGGCCTTCACCCTGGACGCGGGCCTGGTGTTCAGCCTGACGCCGGGCATCCACCTGGGCGTGGCCGGGCAGAACCTGATCAACACGCACGACGCCGCGGCGCCGATGCTCGCGGGCGGCGGCCTGGCCTACACCGGCGAGTACGCCACGCTCGACTTCGACACGATGGTCGACTTCACCACGGCCGGCGAGGCCAAGCCCGTGTACCTGGGCGGCATCGAGCTCCTGCTGGGCAAGATCGTCCCCATCCGCGCCGGCGTGGAGCGCAATCAGGCCAGCGAGGTCACCCGCATCAGCGGCGGCCTCGGCTTCACCATGGCCGAAGAGGGCACCGGCGGCAGCCAGTTCAACCTGGCGTTCACCAAGGCCGTCGAAGTCGAGAAAGACTTCAAGTTCGGCGCCGGGTTCATCTTTTTTCTCTAGGTCCGGACACTTCCGGGCTCAGAGCCCGGCGTTGTGCAGCAGGAACGGCAGCGCGCGGCTCAGGTTCACCACCGCGACGAAGGCCAGCAGCGCGGTCAGGCGCCGGGGCTGCGCGCCGAAGTGCCGGGCGAGCAGCGCCACGCCGCACACGTTGAGATAGAACCCCACGGGCCCGAACAGATCCCAGTCGCGCAGGGCGCCGAGATCCGGGTTCCAGATGAGGGTCAGCGCCAGGTAACCCGTGGCCACGAGACCCAGGTAGAACTGGGCGTCGAAGCCCAGGCCCGGGGCCGCCGAGGGCGCGCGCCAGGCCCGCCAGCGGCCGCGCCGCAACACACCCACCGTGCCGGCGACCACCACCAGGATGCCCAGGGGCGACACGAGCATCTGCTGGTTGGCGATGGCCGACAGATGCTGCGGGCGGAAGAACAGATACTGGGACATGCCCTCTTTGGCGAAGAGCGGGACGAACATGCGGCCGTCGCCGCCGCCGAATCCCCGCTCCTCGGCGCGATGGAAACCGAAGTGGGCCATGAGCGCGGCCAGCAAGAGCGCGGGGCCGAGCGTGACCGCCAGCACGCGCAGCGTCTCCCGGCCCGGGATGCGGCGCGGATCGCCGCCCCAGCCGGCATGGAACATCAGCCACACCATCGCCGGCAGGAAGACGATGCCCGACAGGTGGAACATGCAGGCCAGCGTCCAGAGGAAAAACGCGCGGGTCAGGCCGCCGCGGCCGGCGAGGGCGTCCAGGCCGAAGGCGAGGCTGCCCAACATGCAGACCGTGGGCAGCGTGTAGTTCTCCACGTAACCGGCGAGGAGCTGCACCGCGCCGCAGCCCAGGAGCGCGACGGAGGCGGCGATGCGCGGGCCCCGGGCGAAGCCGGCGATGCGGCGCGCGAGGCCGAGCAGGGCCACGACACCCAGCGCGCCGGCCAGCGTGTTGACGATCTGGATGGTCTCACGGGGGGCCCAGCCCAGGGCGTCCCCCAGGCCGCGCTGCGTGAGCAGGAACACCGTGGGCGACAGGGGCTCGCGCTTGTGGAACAGCACGCCCTGCGTGATGAAGCCGGTGATGGCGCCGCCGTCGCCGTAGAGCTTCTGACAGCGCAGCGCCCAGAGCGCGGCGGCCGCGGCGATGAACACACCCAGGCCCACGGCCAGGCGGCGAGCGCGCGAGGGGTCGGTCGCCTCGACCGCGGGTGAGTCGAGGGCACCGGCGCCCCGACGCACGAAGAGCGCCGCGGCCAGCGCCAGCAGCACCGCCGCGGGGAAACTCCAGGCGGGCACGCCCGGCACGGCGAACTTCCACAGGCCCGGGGGCGGGAACGCCGCGACGGCCGCCACGGCGAGCCCGCCGACGAAAACGACGACCTCCAGGGGCGTGAGCGCGGGCGGGTTCTCGTCGGGAGCGGCGGACATGCGGCCGCGGGTCATACACCGCAGCGGCGCGACGACGCAACGCGGCGTATGCTGCGCAGCCATGTCCGTCGCCCTGCTCACCTGCCTGAACCCCCCCGAGTCCGATCCGGACGAGACGCTGCTGCGCGACGCCGTGCGCGCCCGCGGCGTGGACGCCGAGATCGTCGCCTGGGACGCCGCCCCCCCACCCTCGGCCCACGCGCTGTGGGTGCCCCGCTCGACGTGGGACTACCATCACCGTGTGGACGAGTTCCTGGCCTTCTGCGCCCGCACGGCGGCCCGCAGCACGCTCCTGAACCCGCTGCACCTGATTCGCTGGAACGTGCGCAAACACTACCTGCGCGAGCTGAAGCAGCGCGGCGTGCCCGTGGTGCGCACGGCCTTCGTGCCCCAGGGCGGCGGGCCGGACTCCCTGGCGGAGATCGCGTCGATTCAGGGCTGGGACGACCTGGTGATCAAGCCGGCCATCTCGGCGGCGAGCTTCTCCACGCGGCGGTTCCAGCGGCCGGACTTCGAGGCCGCCGAGGCGTTCCTGCGCGAGCTCACCGAGACGCGGGACGCGATGGTGCAGGGCTACGTGAAAGACGTGGAGGTCGGCGGCGAGCGCGCGGTGGTCTTCATCGACGGCGAGCTCACGCACGCGGTCCGCAAGTCGCCGCGGCTGGCGGACCAGGAAGAGTCCGTGTCCGAGGCGCTGCCCGTGGCCCCGGACGAGCGCGATCTGGCCGAGATGGCGCTGCGGCCGTTCCGCGAGCGGCTGCTCTACGCCCGCGTGGACATGGTCCGGGACGACTCGGGCGTGCCGATGATCATGGAGCTCGAGCTCATCGAGCCGTCCCTGTTCCTGGCGCAGCACCCGCCGGCGCTCGCGCGGCTCGCCGACGCGATCGCGAAGGCCGCGCGGCCGCTCAGCCCTTAGGCCGCGGCCGGCCCCGCGACTCGGCGGCCTCGAGCTCGTCGAGCTTGCGGCGCACGTCCGTGGGGGCCTGCGTGACGATGCGCTCCCAGCGCGCCTTGTCCGGCTTGTAGCCCCGCGGCGCGAGCAGCAGCGGCCGCAGCACCCGGTAGGGCTCCGGCTTGCCCGGGCTCAGGCCGATGGCGCGGGTGAGCAGCTCCACGGCCTGCTGCGCGTACACGGCGCCGCTCTGGCCCGCCAGCTCGCTGGCCAGCGCGAACAGCCGCCCCAGGCGGAAGTTCACGTAATAGAGCGACCAGCGCCAGGCCTCGTGCTCGGCGGGGCGCAGGCCGGCGGGCCCGGCGCCCTCGGGGGGCTGCGCCAGCGCGAAGTGGGGGGCGAAAGTCACCAGGAACCGGCCGAGCACCTCGCGGGCGGCCCGCTCGCGCTGCCGGTCGCGCAGATCCTCGATGCGCTCGAGCACGCTGCGGCTCAGCCAGGCCAGCTCGGCGGCCCGGGCGGGGATGTCCGCGGGGTCGCCTTCGGAGAGGGCGTGCTCCAGCAGGGGCCGCGCGCGCTCCAGCTCACCGAGGCGGCAGAGCACGCGGCCCAGGGCGCTGCGCAACGTGACGCTGGTCGTGCGGTCCCCCCGGCGCGCGGTGGCCAGGGCCAGATCCACGGCGCTGCGGGCGTCCTCCAGGTGGCCGAACTTGAGCAGGAGCTCCGCCGCCGTGGCGAACGCCTCGGGCGCGACGGGCACCCCCTCGCGGTGCAGCGCGCGCAGGGTCCGGAAGGCGCCGCGGAGCTCGTCGCGCTCGTCCGTCCAGTCCTCGATCTGCGCGGGCGAGGCGTGCAGCCAGCGGAAGGGCTCCAGGCTCGTGAGCCGGCGGGCGACCACGCCCTGCGCCTCGGAGGCCGCCGCCAGGACACCCGTGCGGTGGTCGGGCAGCGACTCGGCCAGGATGGCCTCGAGCGAGAAGCGCCCGCGGTGGCGGCGCTCGGCCTCGCGGCGCAGGCCCTCGACCCAGCGCTCCAGCTCCGACCACGTGTTGCCCGAGACGATCTCGACCTTGCGCCGGGCCCAGTACTGCGCGAGGAGCGCGTTGGGCTCCTTCATGATCGCGAAGGTCGAGCGACCCACGGCGTGCGACGACAGGATCGACTCGGTGAGCAGCGCGAACGCCGGGTCGCCCAGGCCCAGGCCGTAGAGCAGGAAACTCCGCTCGCCGGCCAGGTGCCGCAAAAGGTTCAGCGTGGCCGGGCGGCGCCGGGCGTACTCCCACAGGTCGTCGTGGGTGGCCACGACCGGATCGCCGGCCAGCAGGTCGCCGAAGAGCTTCACCACCAGCCGGGAGCCGTCCTGCACGAGCAGGGCGCGCTCGACGTCGTCGTCGTCCGCGGCCACGCGGTAGGGCAGATCCAGGGCGTCCAGGGTGGCCTCGACGAGGCCGTCCCAGGCGGTGCTGACGATGATCGGACAGGGCAGGCCGAGCAGGGTCTTGTGGAAGTCGGTCACCTGCGCGCGCAGGACCTCGGCCGAGGGCACGAGGGCCGCCAGCTCGACCTCGAGGCGCTCGCGGCCCAGGGACTCGACCAGCAGCTGCAGGCGATCCTGGGGGTCGAGCGTGTCCCAGCCGGACGCGTCGGTGACCTGCGGCCGCAGCGAGTCGAGCAGCGCGCCCCAATCGAGCGCGGTGAGCCCGTGGGCCAGGCCGGCCCCCACGAAGAGCACGACCTGTCCACCGGCCAGCGCCGTGAGGAGGGATTCCGAGGGCGTACCTGGTCGCACCATGTGCGCAACTCTAGGCGGAATCGCGCCGAGCGCAAACTTACGTCACGAATCCCGCGTTCCGACCTCGTGCAACCCCGATTTGACTCAGGGTTTACCCCAGGAGTACCGATGGGGCGCACGAGGTTCGGAATGTTCGAATCTCACGGCGAAACGGGAGGAAAACCAATGCGCATGAATGTTGTGTCCAACGTGGGGCGCCACCGGCGCTGGCTGTTCACGCTGCTCTCGGCGGCCCTGATCCTGGGCGGCTGCGACCAGGCGGACGACGAGACGACGGGCGACGGCGGCGTCGAGGCCACCGGCGGCAACGGCAGCGGCGGCAATGGCAGCGGCGGCGAGTTCGTGCCGAGCGAGACCGTGTCCGTGGCCGTGACCGCGGCCGAGGGCGGCGAGGTCGCCGCGGCGGACGGCAAGGGCCGCCTGGCCATCCCCCCGGGCGCGCTCGGCACCGACACCACCATCACGCTCGACGTCGGCGCCCCCGCGGACGGCAGCGCCACCCCCGTGTACGACTTCGGCCCCGAAGGCACGACGTTCAACACCCCGGCGACGCTCACGATCGCCTTCGACGGCACCGTGCCCGAGGGCAAGAAGCCCGTGCTCGCCGTGTTCGAGAACGGCGCGTGGGCCGAGATCCCCGGCTCGTCGCTCGCCGCCGGCAACGTGAGCGGCCCCGTCGCGCACTTCTCCCGGTTCACGGTGATCTTCGTCGACGGCGAGGCGATCATCCACTCCGAGTGCGCCGATCTGGCCGACGCCTTCCAGCCCTGCGGCGGTGACCCCACGGGCGCCTGGACGGTCGACAAGATCTGCTCCGGCGACGGCTCCATCGGCCAGGATCCCTTCAACGGCCAGTGCCCCGGCGCGTCGGCCGGCATCGAGCTGCAGATCGATGGCACCATCACCTTCGGCGGCGGCAAGATCACGCCGGAGACCACCCGCACCTCGATGATCACGCTCTACATCCCCAAGGCCTGCATCAACGGCCAGCCCTGCGCGTTGATCGCCGACCCCGAGGAAGGCTGGACCTGCGAGGAGACGGCCGAGACCTGCGACTGCACCAAGACCCAGGTCGACGTGGACGACGAGACGGACATCTCGGACTACGTCGTCGAGGGCAACGAGATCGTGCAGACCCAGAACGGCGAGACGAAGCGCCTGCCCTTCTGCGTGCAGGACGGCCGCCTGACCGTCAGCATCCCCAACGATCCGGGCGAGCCCACGGTGTACTACTCCGGGACGATGTGACTCCAGACCGCGTGGCGTGAGAAATAAGCCGCGGAATAAGTCGGCGCCTGCTCTCCTCAGGCCGAGGAGAAACCCATGCACGACCGCACCCCCGCCTTCGTCCGCCTGCTCTGTCTGTTCACCCTCACCGCCTGCGGTGTCGATCCCGCGAACGCGCTCGACGACGCCGAGGTCACCGCCGACGCCGAGGGCACCGCCGACGCCGAGGTCACCGCCGACGCCGAGGTGACCGCCGACGCCGGCCTCCCGCCGGACGCCGGCGAGGCGATCCGCTGCCGCCCGCTGCCGGCGACTCCGCGGCGCGTCACCCTCGTGACGACCTTCGACGGCGCCGGGGGCGTCGACCTGGCGAGCGGCGCGCTGGTGACCGTCGCGACGGACGGCTCGGCGCCCGATGGCCCGGAGGCCACGGCGGACCTCACCGCGTTTCTCGGCCGCTACCTCGGGCTCTCCGGCGCCGGGCCGGACGCGCTGTGCGTCGTGGGCACGGACTTCGCCACGCTCGACGACGTGACGACGGACGAGCGCGCCTGCATGTGGACCGGCAACGTGCTGTTCGGGGTCCTGACCGATCCCTTCGACGCCGAGGTCGCCATTGGGCAGGGGCTGCTGGTCCGGGCTCGAAGCGGCGGGCCTCTGTTCAAGCTCCTGGTCGTCGACGACGACGTGGCCTACGAGGACGTGGGCGGCTACACCGGCTGGGTCACCTTCGACTACGTGCAGGTGGAGCCCTGAGAGGACGCGGGTGCGCTTCCGTCGGGCCCCGGGACGTGGCAGTGTCGGCCCGTGTCGCGAGCGAGCCAGGTGCCGATTCCGTTGGAGACCACGGTGGGGCGGCAGCGTGATCTGGTCCGCGTCGCCGAGCGCCTGGCCCTGTCGCGCGTGTGCTGCGTCACGGGGCCGGTCGGCGTGGGCAAGTCCCACCTCGCGCAGCGGGCCGCCGCGTCGCTCGCCGCGGACTTTCCCGGGGGCGTCCACTACTGCGAGGTCGGCTCGGTCGCGGACGAACCGACCGTCGCCGCGCTCATCGAGGCCCTGCACGTCCCGCTCGGCCCGGCCCTGCTGGTGGTCGACGGGGCCGACGCCTGCGCGCCCGCCCTGCGCGCGCTGCTGCCCGGCTGGCTCGGGGAGCACCCGCGGCGACGCGTTCTCGTGACCTCGCGGGAGCGCCCGGGCATCGCGGGTGAGGTCGCGATCCCGCTCGAGCCCCTGTCGGTCGCCGAGGCGGTCACCCTCTTCGTCGAGCGCGCCCGGGCCCTGGACGACCGCTTCGTGCCCACGGACGCCGAACGCCGCGCCATCGAGGAGATCGTGCGCCGGGTGGACGCCCTGCCCCTCGCCGTCCGACTCTGCGCCGCGCAGACGCTCGTGCTCCGACCGACCGCGCTGCTGGCGCACTTGCGCACGGCCGACGCGCGACTCGAAGCCGGCTCGATGCGGCCCGTCCTCGACGCGGCGTTTCGCCTCCTGCCCGAGGACACCCGGCGCCTGCTCGTGTCCTGCGCGGTCTTCGACGACACCTTCACGTTCGAGGCCGCCGTCGCCGTGGCCGGCGCGACGCTCGCGGGGTTGATGGTCCTGTGTGAGCGGTCGTTCGTCCGCCCGAGCGACGATCCGACCGGCGGGCGCCGTTTTCGCCTGTACCGCCCCGTTCGCGACTTCGCCCTGGCCGGGGAGGCGGGCCTCGACGCGGCGCTTCGCGAGCGTCATCGCGCGTTCTACCTGGGTCGGGTCGACCGCGCCGACGACGCCCCGGACGCCGACGAGACGCGCCGAAACCTGCTCGCCGCCGCCGAGCACGACGTCGAGGCGGGCGCGCATCCACGGGCCCTGGAGACCCTGGTGGCGGTCACGCCGCTGGTCCTCCGGCTCGGGCCCACGGGGCGTGCCCTCGCCCTCTTCGAGCGGGCCTGGCCCGCGGCGCCACCGCCGGAGGCGCTCCACGCCGCGGGTGCCCTGTGCCTGATGGTCGGCGCGCTCCAGCGGGCGGTCGAGCGGTTCGACCTGGCCCTCGCGACCCTGCCGCCGGCGGCGTCGCGCGTCGCCGAGGTTCTGTGCGACCGCGCCACCGCGGCGCGCCTGCTCGGGCGGGCCGAGGCGGCCACGGGGTTCTACGACCGGGCGCTCGCCCACCCGGCGGTGACCGCCCCCGTGGCCGCGCGCACGCTGGAGCGCCTCGCGGGCCACCTGTTCGAGCAGGGTCGGCACGCGGACGCCCGCGCACGACTCGACGCGGCGCGCGCCGCCTCTGCGTCGTTGCCGGACGCGGCGGGGCTGGCCCGGGTGCAGCACGCGCTCGGTCTCCTCGAGCAGGAGGACGGAGACGTCGCCGCCGCGGTGGCGCTCTTTCGCGACGCGCAGCTTCGCCACACCGCGCTGGGCGACGAGCGTTTCGCGGCCATTGCGCGCTTCGACGAGGGGGCCGCGCTCCTGGAGGACGACGCCCCCGCCGCGGCGCGCGAGGTGCTCGACGGCGCCGTGGAGCGCCTGGAGGCCTTCGGCGACCGGCGCCAGGCGGCCCTGGGGCGCGCCCTGCTCGGCGTCTGCGCGGCGCGCCTGGACGACCTCGTGCGGGCGCGGGGCGAGCTCTCGCAGGCGCTGGCCGAGGTCGAGGCGATGGGCGACGCCGCGATGATCGCCGCGATCCGCGTCCACCACGGGCACGTCGAGCCGTCGCCGGCGCAGGCCGCGTCGCGCGTGCCGGCGGAGACCTCGTCGGACGAGGAGCGTTACGCCGTGCGTGTCCTGACGCGGGCGCTCCGGGCCACCGCGGAGACCTTGCGGATCGCGCCGGACGGCGCGTTCATCGAGCGACCGGACGGCGCGCGGGTCGAGATCAAGGCCGCCTCGGCGCGGCGGATCCTGGCGGCCCTGCTCGAAGCGCGCGCCCGCGGGGCCGGGATCGCCCTGGAGGCCGAGGCGCTCTTCCGGAGCGGCTGGCCCGGCGAGCGCGTGCTCGGCGACGCCGCGCGAAATCGCCTGCAGGTGGCCCTCTCGATGCTGCGCAAAGCCGGCCTCGGGGCGCGACTCGTGCGGACCGGGGACGCCTATCGCCTGACCGGCGAGGTCCGCGTGAAGGGGGGCTGAGAGGGGCGAGCGCGGCTGACCGTTCACCCCGGTCGAGTGCAGGGCGTCTCGTGGCGCAGGCCTACCAGCCTCGGCCGACCGTCATCAGGTCGCGGGCGCGCAAGCCAGCGGACGCGCGCCGTCTCTCACGCCGGGCTCAGGGCTTGGGGGCAAACCCATTCGCCGGATCGGCGGGGGCGTTCACGTAGCCCCGCGTGCCCAGAATGTGGGCCCCGGTCACGGTGTTCAGCGTGAGCGCCACGGACTTGGCGATCGGGCCCGAGGCGCGCGTGTCGTACACGGCGACAATCGGGGCGCTCTGGCCTGGCATGATGGGCTCCGTGGGCGCGGTCACCGTGAGGCACGTGCAGCTCGGCTTCGCGCCCTTGATGATCAGGGGCTCGTCGCCCGTGTTCTTGACGGTGACCGTCGCTTTGCCCGGATCGCCGACCTGGATCTTGCCGAACTCGAAGTTCGCCGGTGTGAACGTGGCCAACGGCTCGGCCGCGGCCACGCCGGTGAAGAGAGGGAGGAATGCCAGGGTCGCCAGCGTCGCGCGGGTCGACGTGCGCATGGGGAGCGTGTCCTTCTGTCTTGCGGGGTGAGCCCGAACGGTCCGACGCTCGCCAGGGCCCTGTCAAGGGAGCCGGCCGTCGAATTCCGAAATCGAACCGCCGGGGCGGGGTTCCGACGGGCGTCACACATCCCCGCGAAACAGACGCTCGGTGGCGTCGTCCGCGGGGAAGAAGCTCTCGATGCGCAGCTCGTCCGCGGTCACGTCCTGGGGTGTCCCGAAGGTCGAGATGACGGTGAAGAGCGACGCGCGCAGCCCGCCGACCTCGAGCTCGAGCGGCAGCACGGGCCACAGCGGCGCGCTCTCGGCGCCCCGCAGAGTCGCGGCGTCCTGGTGGGGGGCAAGCTCGGCCAGGAGCGCGAGCAGGTCGTCGCCGCCGAGTGCGTCGGCCTCGCGGCGGGCGCGGTGCCACAGCAGCGGCGCCACGACGGCCCAGTTGAGCACCGACGGCCGCAGCCCCGCGGGGTGGAAGAACATGCGCAGCAGGTTGCGGCCCGGGCTGGCGACGCGGGTCCACAGATCCGGCCCGAACAGCGCCTCGAAGCGGTCGAAGGGGGCGTTGCTCAGGCGCACGTTCCACAGGCGATCCACGGCCAGGGCCGGGTATGGCGCGTGGTTCTCGACCATGCGGCGCACGGCCGAGAGCACCTGCGCCATCTCGGGCGACTCCATGGAGCGCGCCGGAAATCGAGGCGCGAAGCCCGCGGCGACGAGCAGGTCGTTGCGCGCCCGCAGCGGCACGTCGAGCGCCTCGGCGAGCTGAAGCACCATCTCCGGGCTGGGCTGGGCGCGACCGGATTCGAGCCAGCTCAGGTGGCGCTGCGACACGCGGGCGTCCAGGGACAGCGCCAACTGCGAGCACCGACGCTGCTGGCGCCAGCCGCGCAGCATCCGCGCGAACGGCGGGATCTCCGGTGAAGTCGAGGGCGTCGGCGGTGGCGGCACGTCGGGCTCCAGGCCTGCATTCTGCGGGCGCGCGGTGGCGCGGGCAATGACCTCCGAGGTCATTGAGGCCGGGCCCCCGAACGTCGCACCGTCGAGACACAAAACCGACCCCCGGAGTCTCGCCATGTCGCTTCGCCTCGTCTCACTCGGCCTCGTCCTGCTTCTGTTCGGCGCGCTCACCGCCGCCGCGCTGATGGACGTCGGCTACATGGGCATCCTGCGCCCGCACTTCGAGTCGTTCGGCGCGGGCCAGGTCCTCGCGGATCTGGTGATCGCCTGCACGCTCGCCTGTTTCTGGATGGTCCGGGACGCGCGGTCGCGCGGGACGAACCCCTGGCCGTTCGTCGTGATCACGCTGGTCGCCGGCTCCTTCGGCCCGCTGACCTATCTGGTATCGCGCGAGCTTCGCGGGCGGTCGGGCAGCCCGAGCAGGTAGGTGACGGCGATGCCGTTGCGGCGCCCGGGCACCCGGCCCGTCTCCCACCGGTAGCCGGGGACGTCGACGCCCTCGACCAGCGCTTCGAGTTCGCGGGGCGAGTAGGTCCGCAGGTTCGACACCAGGCCGTCCCAGGTGGAGACGACGGGCACGAACGGGATCGGGAGACACGACAGCCCCCGCCAGATCGAGAACGGGCGGAGAAACGGGACGACGAGCAGCGCCACGATCGGCGCGAAGAGCATGCTCCCGAAGGCGAAGAGGCTGCGCTCGGTGAACTCGAAGACGCCGATGGGCGCGCCCTTCACGGCGGCGTCCCGCAGGATCGCGCGCGCCGTCTCGGGCCGGAAGTGGTGGAACGAGGAGAACAGCGTGCGCACGCCGGTCAGCGTCTCCGGCACGGCGGTCGCGTCGACGGACTCGGCGACGAAGTCCAGGCGCCCCGCGGACCCGGCGGCGGCCTCCTCGAACGCCGCGAGGTTCGGGTACTTGTCCGTCAGGCGCACCCGCGGTGCCGGCCGCCCCGGCTCGGCGAGCGCGCACGCCAGCCGCCGCCAGGGCCCCGCGCCGCCCGAGCAGAGATCCACGATCTCCGGGGCGTCGGCGTGGTCGAGCAGCCGACGCAGGTGCGGCAGGATCGGGTCGTAGATGCGCAGGCGGTCGATGGAGAAGCGCATCAGCGCCGTCATGCAGTCGCGCCAGCGGCGCGGGCACCCGGGGGCGTCGTGGATTTCGAAGAGATGCAGGCGGTTCACGGCGTCTCGGTGGGCGGGGTCGGCGGTCGAACCCTCACGATAGTCGGGGTCGGGGCCGCTCGCATTGTGATTGACGCCGGCGACGCGGGCTTGTTAGTGCGAAGGCCTCCCCCACAGCCCCGAAAGGCCCGTCGGCCGCGCCCTGTCCGGGTGTGGGGCCGGCGCACCCCCCATGTCCGATCTCGTCGCGATCAGCGCCACGGACGCGCTCACCGAGCTGTGGGGCGATCCCGCGCACGTCGCCCGCGTCGAGGCCGTGATGCACGACCTGTGCGTCGGCGGTCGGAGCCCCGGCCTCGGCGAGCTCGTGTGGGCGCACCTGACCACGGGCGGCAAGCGCCTGCGCGCGCGGCTGGCGCTCTTCGCCGTGCGCGCCCTCGGGGGCGATGTCGGCCTCGCCACGGGGTGGGGCGCGTGCTGCGAGCTCCTGCACAACGCGTCGCTCATCCACGACGACATCCAGGACGGCGACCGCTACCGCCGCGGCCGCCCCACGCTCTGGGCGCGCCACGGCGTGCCCCAGGCCATCAACGCCGGTGATCTCGCGATCTCGCTGGGGTACCTGGCCATCGAGTCGGTCCCGGTCGCGGACGCGCTCCGCTGGCAGCTCACCCGCACGGTGTCACTGGCCGCGCGTCGCGTGGTCGAGGGCCAGGCCGCCGAGCTGGCGCTGCTCTCCTCGGACACGTGGGCCACGCTGGACTGGGACACCTACGCGGCCTGCGTCGAGGGCAAGACGGCGGCCCTGTTCTCCCTCCCGGTCGAGGGCGCGGCCCTGATCGCCGGCCGGTCGCCGGACGAGGCCGCCCATCTGGCGGACGCCCTGCGCCCGCTCGGCCTGCTGTTCCAGATCCAGGACGACATCCTGGATCTGTTCGGCGACAACGGCCGCGAGATGCGGGGGTCGGACCTGGCGCAGAGCGGCAAGGCCACGGCCATCGTCGTCGAGCACCTGCGCCTGCACCCCGGGGACCGCGAGTGGCTGCTCCGCATCCTGACCGCGCCCCGCGAGGAGACCCCGCCCGAGGCCATCGCGGACGCCATCGAGCGCTTCGCCGCGGGGGGCGCGCTGGCCGCCGGGTGGGCCCACCTGGACGCCCTGCTCGACGCACTGGAGCGCTCGCCGGACCTCGCCCGCGAGCCGGCCCTGCGCGCGTTGGCGGTGCGGCTCGCCACCGAGGCGCTGCGACCCATCCTGCACACCCGCCCGGGGCGCGGCGCGTGACGACGGACGCGACGCCCCGGCCCGGCCGGCTCCGCGCGTTCTTCGAGCTCGGCAAACTCCGCATCGTCGAGCTCTGGCTCGGCTTCTTCGTCGGTGTGACGCTGCTCGACGCCGCGGCGCTCCGGGACGCCCGGTCCCTGGCCATCCTGGGCCTGATCCTCGTGGTCGGCATCGCCGTCATCGCGGCGACGTGCAGCCTGGACGACATCGTGGGGGTCCGCGACGGCGTCGATCAGGCCAACCACCGCGGCGGCGCCCGCTGGGGCGTGAACAAACCCATCCTGACGGGCGAGCTCACCGAGGCGCGCGCGTTCCGGTTCGTGCACGTGCTCGGCCTCGTCGCGGTGCTGGGTTTCGCCGCGGTGCTGGCGCTGGCGTGGCCGCTGCCGACGTGGCTCGTGGTCACGATGCCGGCGATGATGCTCATCGCGGTCAACTACTCCTACGGCCTCAAGCTCAGCTACCGCGGCGGCGGCGAGCTGGTGATCCTGACCGGGGCGGCGGGCACCGTGCTCATCCCGTGTGCGCTCATCACCCGCGCGGCGGACCCGCTCCTCTTGACCGAGGCCCTGCTCGTCGGCCTGTGGCACGCGCAGGTGGTCGTCTTCTCGAACACCCAGGACGCCGCCGGCGACCGGGCCACAGGCCGCATGACCATCGCCGCGCGCACGACCGAGCGCGGCAACCGCCTGTACATCGTGGGTGTCTTCACGCTCTCGGCGGCCGTCGGCGTCGGCGGGCTGGTGGCCGGCTTTCTGCCCGTGACCTACGGCCTCGCGCTGGCGCCGGTCTGGGCGCTCCAGCTCGTTCAGCTCCGGCGGGGGGTCGGTCAGCGACGCTGGCTCGACGCCCGCCTCCTCGGATTCCGCACCGTGCGCGTCGGCATCGCGGCGCTCGTGTTCGCCAACCTGTGTCTTCCGCGGGTGATGGGATGACCCTCGACACCTACCACGTCCTCGGCGAGTCCCTGCGCGCCACCTGCGCGTTCTTCTGGATCTCGACCTATCTGCTCATCATCCGGCGCGGCACCAAAGACCGCCTGTCCGCCATGCCAATGGCGGCGTTCGCGCTGAACATCTGTTGGGAGGGCATCTTCTCGTTCGTCTTCATGCCGGACGACCCCAAAGTCACCCTGGCCTGGGGCACGTGCTTCTTCCTGGACGCCGTGATCCTGGTGCAGGTGTTTCGCTTCGGGCGAGACGACTTCGAGCACCCGGGCGTCCGCACCCACTGGACGCCGATCCTGCTCGTGGCCCTGGTCAGCGCCTTCATGGTCCTGATGGGCTTCACGGTGCAGTTCGGCGACCGCCTGGGCTGGTTCACCGGGTTCCTCCAGAACCTGCTCATGTCGGTGCTCTTCATCGCCATGCTCCTGCGGCGCAACAGCGTGCGCGGCCAGTCGCTCTACATCGCCCTGGGAAAGTTCCTGGGCACGTTCGTGGCGTTCCTGCTGTCGATCCACTGGTCGCCGGCCTTCGGAACGGCCGTCGTCGACCACCAGCTGCGCGGCCCGACGCCCATGCCGGCGATGATCCCCTGGGTGTATCCCCTGATCTTCGTGTTCGACGTGCTCTACATCTGGCTCGTCTACAAACAGAGCCGCGCGGAGGGCATCGACCCCTGGCGGCGGCTCTGAGGCGCCCCGCCCTGGCGCATGCCTGCTCCACTTCGAGGCCCGGAAGGCCATGGCACGGTCATTGCTGACCTCTCATGGCAACCGGAACCCGAAAGGCCTCCACCATGCGCCTCGCTCTCCTCACGCGCCTCGCTCTCTTCGCTCTCCTCCCCGTCGGCTGTGACGTCGGCAGCGGCGACCCGATCGGGGACGACGTCGGCGAGTGTGACGGCAACGTCGTCCACAACACGATCTGCCAAGACACCTGCTGGGACGAGGAGATCGACTGCGATCAGGCCGAGGTGAAGTCGACCTGCCAGGTCGACGAGGATGGCTACGAGGCGCGCTGCGTGCCGGTCGTGGCCGCGCCGGCGTCGCAACGCTAGACGGCCGACAGCTCGGCGAACACATGCACCCGCCGCGGGTACACGAAGTCGAGGAACACCCGCGTCCGCGAGGGCAGGCGCCCGCCGCCCACGTGGAGACAGTGGATGGGCGTCGGCGGGGGCGGCCGACGCGTCGAGCTGCTCAGCGGGGCGGCGCCGACGCCGGCCCGGGCTTGGGCGCGGGCTTCTTCTTCGGGGCCGGCGCGCTCCCCGGCGCGCCCGACGGCGGCCCCATGGGCTTGACCGGCCGGTTCGGGTTGATGGACGGCTCGGCGTCGTGCGTCTGCGTCTCGACCAGGTCCTTCTGCGGCTTGCCAAAGGGACGCGGCTTGGGGTTCGGCTTGTTCGGCTTGTCGGTCTCGTCGGCCTTCGGGTCCGCGTCCGGCGGGGTGATCACCGGCTTCACGGGGGGCACGGGCGTCACGTGGGGCACGGGCTTGGGCTTCGGCTCGGGTTTCGGCTCGGGCTTGGGCTCGGGCTTGGGCTTCGGCTCGGGCTTCGGCTTCGGGTCGGGCTTCGGCTTCGGCTCGGGCTTGGGCTCGGGTTTCGGCTCGGGTTTCGGCGGCACGACGACGGGCGCCACGATCGGCGCCACGACGGGCGCGACGACGACGGACGTGTCCGGTGGCGCCGGCTTCGGCGCGGGCGCGGGCTTCGGCGCGGGCGCCGGCTTCGGCGGGGTGACGTAGACGGTCTCCCGCTTCTCCGAGTGCTCGGACGACCGGACGATGATCGTGGTCGGGCCGCACGCGGCGAGTCCAAAGGTGGCGGCGAGAAGAAGCCCGGTCCTGCGCATGGTGTCTCCCGAGTGAACGGTCTCGTGGTCGTTGAGCCGTAGGACGACACCGAGTCGAGTTCGATTCACCGGGCCGGGCGTGTTTTTTCGGGGGCGCAGGGGGTGGGCGTCACTGCGCCTTCAGGTGGGCGATGATGTCCTTCAGATCGGCGCTCGACAGGTCCTTCGGCTCGAAGAACGGCATCGGGCCCGGCGTCGAGTCGGCGGCGTCGCCCATCGCCGAGGGCGGCGGGCCCGAGGTCCGGACCTTCTGCGCGATGCGGCTGACCGTGTAGTTCTTCAGCGAGGCCTTGGAGTAGGCGGGCACCTGGTTGACCACGAGGCCGGCGTCGTGGCATCGGCCGCAGGCGGCGGCGTACTTCGCGGCCCCGGCGGCGGAGTCTCCCCCGGCGTAGGCCGCCTCGTAGGCGTCGGCATCGGACAGGACCTCGGGCGCCAGCTCGTTCGGCTCGGTCACCGCCGCGTCGCTGAGCGACTCCAGGTACGCGCGGAGCGACGCATACGCCGGGTCGTCGGCGGTCAGCGCCTCGCCGCCCATCCAGCCGGTCACGCAGGCGTTCACCGCATCGAGCAGCGTGGGCGCGTCGCCGCCCTTGTAGGCGGTCAGGTAGGCGATGTTCTGCATGCTCGAGCCGGAGAGCCCCAGCGAGCCATCGATCGAGTGGCACGTGGCGCAGGCGGCCTGGTTGCCCTCGTGCCCGAGGGCCATCGACTCGGCCCCCTGGAAGTACGTCGCGCTGGCCGTCGCGCCCGCGTCGCCGGCGTCGTCGGCGTCGTCTTCGCCCCCACAGCCCGTGGTCCACAGCAGGGCGAGCAGGGCGACGCCCCAGCGGTTCGAGTTCTTCATGGTCCGGTGTCCTTCGGGTTCGGGTGATGTACCGGGACGCGACTGCGCGCCCGATCGAAGGGGACTACGCGGGACACACGGAGATGTTACAGGGAGTTCGGAAATCAGGAGACCACGGATGAGCGAGACCGATCTGAACTGGGGGCTGCTGCTGGGGAACACCAAGGTCGTCGACCTCGCGGCGGTTCGCGCGATGAAGGCGGCCCATGCCGAGCTGTTTCGGTTCGCCGGGCCGCCCGAGATCGCCGAGTTCGTGCGGCTGTTCCGCCTGGTCGGCCTGTTCGCGCACTTCGCGATGTCCGAGAGGCGTTTCCCGATTCTCGAGCGGGCCTGGGCGGACCTGGAACGCTTCACCTCGCACCCCGAGGCGGACGAGTTCACCGCGACGAGCTGGATGTTCCTGGACCTGCCCGTGACCGACGACCACCGGACCATCGCGGAGGTCTTCGCCGCCGAGATCGCGCCGAACAGCCCGGAGGTGAAGAAGTTCGTCGAGGTGGTGCGCGCCAGCCGGTACGGCGTCTACGCCGACGCGGGCGGCACGGGGAGCTCGCACCGGCTGGTGGAGCTGATCACGCGCCGGCGAGTGACCGTCCTGCGGGGCGTGGACGCCGACCCCGGCGAGCTGTTCTGGACCCGCATCATCGAGTGGCGCGGGAAGCGGTTCATGCTCGGTGACACCCGCGGCTGGCCGGCGAGTCGCCGGGAACACCTGACCGACATGCTGATCGGCCGCCTCGTCACGTCACCCTGGCAAGCGCCGGGCGCCTCGAACGAGGCGGTCTACGAGCGGTTCATGAAGATGACCGGACCCTACTGGCTGTCCATCGTCTACCTCCGCAGCGACGACGACCCGGTGCTCGAACCGACCCACTTCGAGCGGTATCTGGGCGCTGGGGTCGAACCCGACGGAGGGTGACCGCCACGCGGCGGGCCTCCGCTGCCATCCAGGCGGGTCCGTCTGCCGATGCACCGGGACCGGGCCGGCGTCCGGTTTCCATCGATGCGGCCGTTCCGCAGGCTGCGGAACAGAGGGTTTTCCGGAACGGCGGGTTGCGGCGCGTTCCGGATTCGGCTGCGTTCCGCCGCGTGCCGAACTCGCGCGCGTGGCGTCGACGATGCTCGTCACGCTGGCGTTGTCGAACAGGGCCAGAAGGACCTTGCCCGCCCGGCGCAGGGTGTCGGGGCGCGGTCACTCGGGGATCGCCGGCGGGGAACGCCGTGCCCTCGGCCTATGTGAAGTCGTGGCCCCCGAAGGGAGGCCGGGGGACCTTGCCCGTCAGCCGGCGCGCTGGGCGGCGGTGAAGGTCTCGGCGGCGGGGCGGTCGTGGTCGAGGGCCGGCGCGGTGGCGCGGGCGACCTTCTGGCGGCGGGCGACGAGGGCCTGGCGGCGGTCCTCGGCGAGCCGGTCGATGGCCTCGAAGACCCGCGACGCCAGGTCGTCGGGCAGCTCGGCGCGGCTGCGGGCCTCGTCGTCCAGGCGGCGGCGCATCTCGGTCAGGGCGCGGGCGGCGCGGCTCCGGAGCCCGGCCGGCGGGGGCCCGGCGGCCGGCGCCCGCCGGATCAGGGCGTACAGCTCGT
>CAINDO010000591.1 GCA_903847385.1 uncultured Myxococcales bacterium | reverse complement strand
GGTCCGGGCGGACGCGCTCGCGGGCGCCGGGCGGCTGCTGGTCGACGGCGGCGCGGGCGGCGACACCCCCGGCGACGCCAACGACTGGGGTTGGGCCGGCGGTGGCGGCGGCGGCGGACGCGTGAAGATCTTCGCCGGAGATGGCGGAGGCGCGGGGCTCGTGACCTCGGCGGTCGGCGGTCGGGCCGGCGCGTCCACCTGCAGCGGCAACTACTGCTTCCAGGGGCAGGCGGGCAACGCGGGCACCGTGGGGCGGGGTGTCATCCCGCCGGAGCTCCAGGCGTTGCAGTGCAACGGCCTGTGAGCCCCTGAGACCACGCCCGGCGAGCCGGGCGCGGGTCGAACTCAGCCGCCGGCGAGGGCGGCGGTGAACTTCGCCAGGGCGCCGGCGGCCATGCCGGGGATGCCCGTGATCTTCTGCTGGGTCTCGCTGATCTTGGTGGAGATCTGCTGCTGAACGCCGACGACGGCGTCCGCGTCGGCCTTGGCCTTGGCCTTCTCCTCGGCGGCGGCGAAGGGGTTCGCGGCGACGGTCGTGGCCGAGGCCGTGACCTTGGTGGCCAGGACGGGGACCTTGGCCGTCAGGGCGGCGCAGGTGGCCGTCAGGCCGGCGACGCGGTCGGGCGTGGCGGCGATGTCCTCTTTGAACTGCTTGACCTGGGCGAGGAACGTGTCGAACTCGGCCTTGCCCTCGGCCTTGAGGCCGTCGACCGTCGGCGCGGGGGCGCCGTCCATGATGGCCTTGACCTGACCGACGAGGTCCTTGGCGCTCAGGCCGGTCTTGGCGGGCAGGCTGGAGAGCTGGTCGAGCATGCTCTGCACGCCGTCGATGGGCGCCATCAGCTTGTTCACGTCCGCGTCGAGCTGCGCCGGGATGGCCTTGAGCTCGTCGATGGCGCTGACCTCGGGGGCCTCGCTGCCCTTGGAGGCGCCGCTGCCGCCGCCGCAGCCGACGGCCGTGATCGTGGAGAGCGCCACCGCCGCGAACATCAGATTCTTCAGGAACTTCATCGGGTTTCTCCGTGCACGTACGCGTGCTTGCCGTGGGGGGCCGGCGACGACGCCGCCGGGCCGAAAACGGCGGCAGCATGGCCAACGGGCAGGGGCACGGCAAGGAGAAACCGAACGGACGACCGGCGCTCGGGGCCGCTGTCCGTGCGCGGACTACTCCAGAGGGAGCAGCACCCGCACGCGGAGCACGAACTCGGCGCGGCTCACGGGGCGGGGCCCGATGCGGATGCCGGGGCGCGGCTGCAGGGGCCCGGTGGTGCGCACGGTCATCGCGCCGGGGGAGTTGTCCAGGCACAGGACGGGCGTCCGGCGGTGCATCGGGTACTCGCGAACGCGGTCACAGAGGGTGACCGCGCCGGGCACGGCCTCGCCCTCGGGCAGGCCGACCTCGGTGATGACCAGGTCCGCGGGCGTCTCGGCCAGGAGCGCGTCGAGGCCGAGCAGGTCGTCGGCGACGTGGACCTCCATGCCGAGGCGCCCCAGGATCGTCTGTACGCGACGCCCGGCCGAGGGCGAGGGCAGCGCGGCGAGGACGATGGGCGGCAACGTATGTCTCGGCCGCTCGACGCGCGGCTGCGCGACGGGATCCGCGGCCTGCGCCAGCATCAGGCGCTCGACGGCCTCGACACACGCCTGCCGCGCGGGGTGCCCGAACCGCTCCGGGTCGCCGCCCCCCAGCGTGAGCAGGTCGGCGAGGGCCACGGCCACGTCCTGCTGGGCCGGCACGCCCCGCAGCGCGGCGACGAGCTCGTCCGCGGTGTGCTGCCGGTGCGCCGCCAGGGTGCTCGCGCTCCCGGCGGCCGGGCGCGCCAGCATCGCCCACAGCGTGCTGAGCAGGGCCTGGGGATCGCGGCGCTCCCCCACGTCGGCTGCAGCCGATTCGGCGGCGACGTCGTCGTAGGGGTCGGAGAGGGAGTCGATCGACTGCATCGCATCCTGTCGGCGCCCGGGCGGGGCTGCGAGAGTCTCCTACGGCGGCCGGACGCGAACTGGCTCGCACGATAATCACCCCGCGCTCGCCGTTGCGGCCCGCCCGGCGCGCGCCTAGATTGCGGCGCCATGGAACATCCAGTCACCCCCGCCATCCGCGTGTTGCGCTCCGCCGGCGTCACCTTCACGCCCCACCTCTACGACTACCAGGACAAGGGCGGCACGGGCCGATCCTCCGCCGAGCTCGGCGTCGAGGAGCACCAGGTCGTCAAGACGCTGGTGATGCAGGACGAGGCCGCGAAGCCGCTCATCGTACTGATGCACGGCGACCGCCAGGTGAGCACCAAGGCGCTCGCGCGGCAGATCGGCTGCAAGACCGTCGCCCCGTGCACGCCCGAGGTCGCCGAGAAGCACACCGGCTACAAGGTCGGCGGCACCTCACCCTTCGGGACACGCAAGGCGCTGCCCGTGTACTGCCAGGCCTCCATCGTCGAGCTTCCCTTGATCTTCATCAATGGAGGGGCCCGAGGATTCCTCGTTTCGCTCGCGCCTGCCGAACTCGTGGGCGTGCTCTCGCCGACGCTGGTCGACGTCGCACTGGAAAAGTGACGGACCCGTCGCCATGAAGATCAGCTTTCGCCGCCTCACCATCACGTACATCGTCCTCGTCGTGATCGGATTGTCGTCCTTGGGGCTGGTGCTCGACCGGCTCAACGACCAGTGGACGGCCTCGGCCGACCAGGGCAAGCAGCTCCGCGAGCGCACGCTCGAGGGCAAAGGGGGGCAGATCGAGGGCGCTTTCCGGCAAATGCACCAGAACCTGCGGATGATCTCGCTCCTGCCGGGCATCCGAGCCTTCGCGGGCCGGAATCAGCCCAAGGACGCCGAGGCCAAGTACGACCCGGCGAGCTTCCCGGACGACGTGCGGCAGACGGTGCAGCAGATCTACAACAACCTGGCCAGCAACGTGGCCGTGTCCGAGGTCTACGGTGTCCTGAAGGATTTCCACCCGGACCAGGGCGAGAAGCCCTTCTTCATGCTCGACGAGCTGATCCTGCAGGACGGCGCCGCGCATGCCGCGGACCAGGCGGCGGCCGCCGACGAGCCCCCCGAGGTCGAGGACGAGGAGTACGCCTGGTTCGTCGCCCAGCTGGCCGCGTTCCAGGAGAAGGTGCCGCAGTTCACCTTCAAGTCCATCGACGAGATCCCCCTGGCCGTGTCGCCCCCGATGCGCACCTGCGACAACTCGCAGTTCCACTCGCTCAGCAAGGGGGACGCCCGGGACGCCCGCGGCCTGAGCGTCGCCGTGCCGTTCTACGACGCCCAGGGCGTGTTCAAAGGCATGATTGTCGCGGTGGTTCGCCTGAACGTCTTCGAGGCGATGCTCACGGACCTGCCCTTCGTGGTGGTCACGGACGCGGACAAGGCCGCCGCCGAGAAGGCCGGCTTCCGGCTCGACCTGCCCGCGCACCCCTTCGTGCTGGAGAACCGCACGCACGGCCTCGTGCTCACGGACCGGCGCCAGCCCGACCTGGCGGCGACGTGGCAGAAGACCCCGGCGGCGTTCCGGGTGCACCCGCTGAAGTTCGCCGGCGTCGCGGACTGGCAGCTGGCCGTCGTGGAGCCCGATGCCCCGACGCGCGGCGGCCTGGCCGAGCTCTTGTTCCTGGTGGGCATGGCCTCGGTCGTCGTCGGCGGCAGCTTCTTCGCGATGCTCTTCCTGGCCTCGCGCCTTCGCGGCGTGAACCGGGGTCTGCAGTCCATCACCGACCAGGTCGGCGCGTCGAGCGAGACCATCAACGACGGCGCGCAGTCCCTGGCCGAGAAGGCCCTGACGGCGTCCTCGGCGCTCGAGGAGATGTCGCGCACCCTGGCCGGCTTCCAATCGGTCAACGTGTCCACGCTCGCGCTCGGCGAGCAGATGGGCAAGAACGCGCAGGAGACGCGGACGCAGGCCACGCGCGGCGGCGTCGAGGTGCAGGTGGCCATCGAGGCGGTCGAGCGCGTGAGCGGCATCTCCAAGAGCGTCGACCTGGCGCTGACCACCCTGAAGGACCTGGCGTTCCAGACGAACCTGCTGGCCATCAACGCCTCCGTCGAGGCGGCGCGGGCCGGCGAGGCCGGGCTGGGCTTCTCCGTGGTCGCGGACGCCGTGCGCGGCCTGGCGCAGAAGTCCGACGAGGCCGCCAAGGGCATCGAGGCCCAGATGGCCGAGGCCCGCCAGCAGATCGAGGGCGCGGTGCACAAGGTCGAGGGCACGCGGCGCGTGCTCCAGGGCATCAACGAGGCCGCGGACCGGTCATACACCGCGGCCGAGCAGCTCCGCGGTGCGCTCGAGAGCAACGCCCGCAGCTTCGACGACGTGATGTCCGGCCTCGGGCAGCTCGAGGAGGTCAACCACCACAACGCCACGGCCGCCGAGGAGCTCTCGGCCGTCGCCGCCGAGTTCTCGCAGCACACGGACGAGCTCGACGACAAGGTCGACGAGATCGCCGAGCTCTTGACCTGAACCACGGTTGAATCCCGGGCGGCCGGCGGCGAATCTGTCGCCCGTGCACGCCCTCGACTTCGCCCATGCCGCCACCCGCGAGTGGTTCGCCGACGCCTTCGCGGCCCCGACCCCCGCGCAGGTGCAGGGTTGGGGGCCCATCGCGCGGGGTGAGTCCACGCTGCTTCTCGCGCCCACGGGCTCGGGCAAGACGCTCGCGGCGTTCCTGGTGGCGCTGGACCGGCTCTGCTTCGGGCCGCCCCGCCGGCCCCCAGTTTCGAAGGGCGACCGGCCGGGCGTGCGCGTGCTGTACGTGTCGCCGCTCAAGGCCTTGGGCGTGGACGTGGAGCGCAACCTGCGCGCGCCCCTGGCGGGCCTGGCGAGCCGGGCGGATCGGCTCGGTGTGGCCTGGCACCCCCCGGCGGTGGGCGTGCGCACGGGCGATACCCCCGCCGCGGAGCGCGCCCGGATGGCGCGGCGCCCGCCGGACATCCTGATCACCACGCCGGAGTCGCTGTACCTGTGGCTGACCTCCGAGGCCGCCGCCACGCTCGCGGACGTGGAGACGGTCATCGTCGACGAGATCCACGCGCTGGTGCCGACGAAACGCGGCGCGCACCTGGCCCTGTCGCTGGAGCGGCTGGAGGCGCTGCGGGCGAAGGCCGGCAACACGCGGCCGCTGCAGCGCATCGGCCTGTCCGCGACGCAGCGGCCCCTGGAGGAGGTCGCGCGGTTCCTGGGCGGCGCGGCGCCGAGCGCCGAGGACCCGGACCGCTTCGTGCCCCGCCGCGTGACGATCGTGGACGCCTCGGCGCCGAAGCGGCTGAACCTGGTGGTGGACCTGCCCGTGGAGGCGCAACTGGCGACCGGTGGCACGGCCTGGGCCGCGGACGCCGCCGCGGACGCGCCCCGCACGCGCTCGATCTGGCCGGCCATCTATCCGCAGCTCCTCGCGCTGATCCGCGGGCACCGCACCACGCTTCTGTTCGTGAACAGCCGGCGGCTGGCCGAGCGCATCTCCGGCGCGCTGAATGAGCTGGCGGGGGAGGAGGTCGCCCGGGCGCACCACGGCTCGGTCTCCCGCGAGGCGCGGCAGGAGATCGAAGAACGCCTGAAGGCCGGGCTCCTGCCCGCGCTGCTGGCGACGTCGACGCTGGAGCTCGGCATCGACATGGGCACGGTGGATCTGGTCGTGCAGATCGAGGCGCCGCTCTCGGTGGCCTCGGCGCTGCAGCGCATCGGGCGTGCGGCGCACCACGTCGGCGGTGTGTCCGCGGGGCACTTCTTCCCCAAGTATCGCGGGGATCTGTTGGCCTGCGCGGCGGTCACGGCGCGCATGGACCAGGGCCTCGTCGAGGAGACGCGCTACCCGCGCAACCCGCTGGACGTGCTGACGCAGCAGATCGTCGCCACCGTCGCGATGGGCGATCTGGACGTGTCGGCGCTGTACGCGCTGGTGCGGGGCGCGGCGCCCTTCGCCGACCTCCCCGTGGCGCTGTTCGAGGGCGTGCTGGACCTGCTGACCGGGCGCTACCCGACGCAGGCCCTCGGCAGCCTGACGGACGCCCGCCCGGCGCTGGTGCGCGACCCCGTGGCGGATCGCCTGACGGCCCGGTCACACGCGAAGCGACTCGCGGTGCTCAACGGCGGCACCATCCCCGATCGCGGCATGTACGGTGTGTTCCTGGTCGACCGTGCCAGCGGCGGCGACGCCGAGAACCCCGGCCGCCCCACCAGCCGTCGCGTGGGTGAGCTGGACGAAGAGATGGTGCTCGAGTCGCGGCCCGGCGAGGTCTTCGTCCTCGGGGCGTCGTCGTGGCGGATCGAGGAGATCACCTTCGACCGCGTGCTCGTGTCACCGGCGGGCGCCGAGCCGGGCAAGATGCCCTTCTGGCGCGGGGAGGGCGAGGGGCGCGCCATGGCGCTCGGCGAGGCGATGGGCGGCCTGTCGCGCGCGCTGGAGGCGATGCCGCGGGCGAAGGCGCAGCGCAAGCTCGTCGACGAACACCACCTGGGCGCGCCGGCGGCGGACGTGCTGCTGGACTATCTGACGACGCAGCGCGATGCCACGGGCGAGGTGCCCACGGACACACACCTGGTCGTCGAGCGGTTCCGCGACGAGATCGGCGACTGGCGCGTGTGTGTGTTGTCGCCCTACGGCGCGCGGGTGCACGCGGCCTGGGTCACGGCGGTGAGCGGCCGGCTGCGCGCGCAGGTGCCCGGCGAGGTCGAGATGTTCTGGACGAACGACGGCTTCGCCTTCCGCCTGCCGGAGCAGGAGACGCTGCCGGATCTGTCGGTGCTCTTCCCGACGCCGGAGGAGGTCGAGGACCTGGTCGTGGGCCACCTGGCCGAGACGTCTCTGTTCGCGGCCCGGTTCCGCGAGAACGCCGCCCGGGCGTTGTTGCTGCCCAAACGCGACCCGCGGCGTCGCACGGCGCTGTGGCAGGTGCGCAAACGCGCGCAGGACCTGATGGCGGCCGCGCTGGAGTTTCCGGCGTTCCCCATCGTGCTCGAGACCTACCGGGAGTGTCTGCGCGACGCCTACGACGTGCCCGCCCTCGCGGCGATCCTGGGGCGCGTGCGGCGGCGCGAGATCCGCGTGACGCACGTGGAGACGCCGCGGCCCTCGCCCTTCGCCGCGTCGCTGCTCTTCGGCTACATGGCCAACTTCCTGTACGACGGCGACCAGCCCGTGTCCGAGCGCCGGGCCCGCGCGCTGACGCTGGATCAGGGCCGCCTGAGGGCGCTGCTGGGCGAGGCCGAGCTGCGCGAGATCTTCCGGCCCGACGAGATCGCCGCCGTGGAGGCGCGGCTGCAGCGCCTCGTCCCCCGACACCGCTGCACGGACGCCGAGGGCCTGCACGACCTGCTCTGGCGCCTGGGCGACCTGAGCCGGGCCGAGGTCCACGACCGCGTGGAGGCCGAGGCGGCGCAGATCGAGGCGTATCTCGACGACCTGCTCGCCCGCCGGCGGATCGTGGAGATCGGCCTGGGGGGCGCGCGTCGGCTGATCGTCGTCGAGGACGTGGCCCGCTACCGCGACGCCCTGGGTGTGGTGCCCCCGCCCGGCACGCCGGTCGTGTACCTGGAGCCGGCGCCGATGCCCCTGGTGGATCTGGTGGCCCGCTACGCCCGCACGCACGGGCCGTTCCTGTCGACCGAGGCGGCGGCGCGGTTGGGCACCGGGCGCGCGCTCGTCGAGGACGCCCTCGGCCGCCTGTGTGCGTCCGATCGTGTGGTGTGTGGGGCGTTCCGGCCCGACCGCGCCGGTGTGGAGTATTGCGACGCCGAGGTCCTGCGCACGCTGAAGCGCCACGCGCTCGCGCGGCTGCGGCAGGCCGTGGAGCCCGTGACACCCGAGGCCTACGCGCGGTTCCTGATCGACTGGCAGGGCATCACCCGGCCGCGGCGCGGCGCCGAGGGTCTGTTGCAGGTCATCTCGCAGTTGCAGGGCGCCGCGGTGCCCGTGAGTGTGTTGGAGTCCGAAGTGCTGCCCGCGCGGGTGGTCGACTATCGACCCGCCATGCTGGACGCGGTGTGTATCGCCGGTGAGGTCGTCTGGCGCGGCGTGGAGTCCATCGGTGACACGGACGGACGCATCGCGCTGTATCTCACGGACCACGCGCCCCGCCTGGCCCCGCGCGCGTCGCCGCTGGTCGGGCCGCTCTTCGAACGCATCCGGGGCGAGCTCACGGCGCGGGGCGCCAGCTTCTTCACCGACCTGAGTCGACACATCGGCGGGTTCCCGCGGGATGTCGAGGCCGCCCTGTGGGCGCTGATCTGGAACGGCGAGGTGACCAACGACACACTCGCGCCGCTGCGTTCGCGCCTGCGCGGTGCCCCGAAACCCGGCGGGCGGGGTCGCCGCACGGTGTCATCCGCGTTCGGTGGCTTCGCCTCGCGCCGCACGGCCTCGCCGGGGACGGAGGGGCGCTTCTCGCTCGCCGCGGTGGCCGAATCCCCCGAGGCGGACGAGACGCTGCGCGCCCATGCGACCTGTGTGCAGTCGCTGGAGCGGGACGGCGTGCTCATGCGCGAGGCCAACCTGGGCGGCGCATTCGACTTCGCGCGGCTGTACCCCGTGCTGAAGGCCCAGGAGGAGACCGGGCGGCTGCGGCGCGGCTACTTCGTCGAGGGCCTGGGCGCCACGCAGTTCGCCTTGCCCGGCGCCGAGGAGCGCCTGCGTGGCCATCGCGAGCCGGACGACGCGGCGCCGGCGCGGATCCTGGCGGCGTGTGACCCGGCCAACCCCTGGGGCGCGGCGCTCTCCTGGCCCCGGGCGGGGGAGGGGCGCCTGCAGCGCGCCGCCGGGTGTCGGGTGGTCCTGGGCGAGGGCCGACTCCTGGCCTGGCTGGGCCGGGCCGGGCGCACGCTCGTGCTCGCGCCGCTCCTGCCCGAGGGGCCGGCGGATCGGCACGAACACGT
The DNA here is from genome assembly GCA_903847385.1 of uncultured Myxococcales bacterium. Classification (GTDB taxonomy): domain Bacteria; phylum Myxococcota_A; class Bradymonadia; order UBA7976; family UBA1532; genus CAINDO01. The sequence continues at coordinate 5,674 of CAINDO010000591.1, read as the reverse complement.
GCGGGCGGTGGCGCTCGCCCTGGCAACGGCGGTCGACACGGCGCGCCTGCCAGCCTTCACGCTGGCCGAGATCGACGGCGCGCCCGCGGACGAGACCCCCTTCGCCGGCGCGTTCGCCGCGACCGGGTTCCTGGTGTCGCGCCTGGGGCTGGTCAAGCGGCGCGTGGGCGCGGCCCCACCGCCGGAGGCGACCGAAGCACTCGACGACGCCGAAGACGCCGAAGACACCGACGACGCCGACGCGGGAGACGCCTGAGATGCCCGAGGGCGACTCGCTCGTCAACCTGGCGACGCGCCTGCGGCCGGCGCTGGTCGGAGTGCCCATCGTGCTCGCCCGCGCGGCCGAGGCGCTCGCGCCCGAGACGCTCGTCGGCCTGAGCGTGCGCGCCATCGAGACGCGCGGCAAACACTTGCTGGTCCACCTGAGCGACACGACCACGCTGCATGTCCACCTGGGCATGACCGGGCGGTTCTTCGTGGACGCGCTGGACACACCGGGGCTCGGGCCGGCCCCGGGGGTGAGTCTGCACCTGGAGACGTCGACGCACCGTGTCCTCGGGCGCACGGTACCGACGCTGGAGCGCCTGACGGCGGGCCGGCTGCTCCGGCACCCGCACCTGGCCTCGCTGGGGCCGGATGTGCTGGGTGAGACCTTCGACGCGGGCGCCGCGGCCGAGCGATTTCGACGCGAGCCTTACGTGCCGCTGGGCGAGGCCCTGCCGGATCAGCGGCTCGTCTGCGGCATCGGCAATGTCTACAAGTCCGAGGTGCTCTTCCTCGAGGGCCTGGACCCGTGGCGGCGCGTCGTCGACACACCGCCGGCCGTGCTGGTCGCCGTGCTCGAACGCGCGCGGGGCCTGATGCTCCGCAACCTGGGGCCAGAGCTGCGGCGGACCCGGCGCGGCCTGGACGCCGACCGCTACTTCGTCTACGAGCGGTCCGGCTCGCCGTGCCGGCGCTGCGACACCCTCATCGCCATGGCGCGCCAGGGGGACATGGGCCGCTCGACCTACTTCTGCGCCGCCTGCCAGGGCGTCGTCCGGGCGACTCAGCCGCGGAGCTGACGCAGGGCCAGGGCCCAATCCTCGACGTGATCGGCGCGGACCAGGCGACCGTCGCGCACCGTGTGCAGGTCGAGTGTCATGATCGCGAAGCCGCGTCCGGCGTGGGGCACACCCATGAAGTCGGCGGCCGGCGTGCCGCGGGCCTCGCTGCGGACGACGATCTTCCCCTCGGCGGCGACGACCTCTTTGATCTCCCAGGTCAGGTCGGGGATGAGCTTGCCGAAGCCCATGACCTGGCCGATGAAGGCCTCGCGGTCCTTGCTCAGGCCCTCACCGGCGAAGGAGCGCCACTCGGGGTGGACCACGGACTCCACCAGGGCGCGGACGTCCTTCGTGGCGGGCTGATTGAGGGCGTCGTAGAAGGGGGCGACGAGGGCGCGGGCGGCTTCGAGGTTCATCGGTTTCTCTCCGGTGCGGGTTGACTGCGACCGCCCCCACCATCGCGCGTCGCATCGAGCCGAACAATCGGTTGATTCCGGAATGAGTGTTCGGTAATTCGGGACAATGATCAGCGCCCTCGATGGTCCGCTCCTGATGGCCTTCGCGGCCGTCGTTCGCCACGGCTCGTTCTCCGGCGCCGCCACCGAGCTCAAGCTCAGCAAGAGCGTGGTGAGCGACCGGATGCGGCAGCTCGAGGAGCGCTGCGGCGCGCGCCTGCTGGAGCGCACCACGCGCCGGCTGCGCCTCACGCCCACGGGGCAGGAGGTCCTGGAGGCCGCCCATCAGGTCACCGACGCGCTCTCGAACCTGGGACGGCGGCTGGCCGAGGCGCGTCGGGAGCCGGCGGGGCTGCTGCGCGTGGCGACCACGATCGACCTCGCGCCGCAGCTCGTGGCGCCCGTCGTGGCCCGGATGGTGCGCGCCTGGCCCAAGCTGCGGGTGGAGATCGTCGCCGACGACGCCGCCCATGACCTGCTCGCACGGAACATCGACGTCGCCGTGCGGCTGGGCGCGCCGAAGTCCTCGACCTTCGTCTCGCGCAAGCTGGCGACGCTGACCGAGCCCATCGTCGCCTCGCCCGCCCTGGCCGAGGTCCTGGGGCCCGTGACGCGGCCCCGCGACCTGGCCACGGCGCCCTGGGTGCGGCACGCGCTGCTGCCGGCGGGGCCGATGCGCTTCACCGGGCCGGACGCCGGCGAGGACGAGCTGACCCCTCAGGTCCGGGTCGAGGCCAACACCGGGGCCGCGGTGCTGGCCCTGATGCTCGCCGGCGCGGGTGTCGGTGTGTTCCCGATCCACGGCCTGCGCGCGCACCTGGACGCCGGGCGGCTCGTCGAGCTGTGCCCCGGCTGGATCTGGAAGACGGTCACCCTGTACGCGCTGATGCCCTCCCGGCCGACGTCCAACCCGGCCGTGGACGCGCTGCTGGAAATGCTGCGCGACGAGGTCGCCCGCACCGGCGGCCGCTGGGGCGGCGCGCCTCAGGTCTCGAGCGAGAACGGCGTGAAGTTGGTCCCGCGGTCGTAGTGGTCCACGCCCTCGGCCTTCTTCAGGCCGTTGACGATGCGGTAGGTCAGGGGCGTGGCCAGGATCTCCCAGCCGACCTTGATGCAGTAGTTGGCGCCCATGATCGCCAGCAGATCGTCCGTGGACATCCCGCCGCCGTAAAAGGCGAGGGGATAGAAGACCAAGGTGTCCACGGCCTCCCCGACCATCGTGGAGCCGATCGTGCGCATCCACAAAAATCGCCCGTTGGTACGAACCTTCAGCTTCGCGAGCACGTAGGAGTTGGCAAACTCGCCGACGAAGTAGGCGAAGATCGAGGCACCGACGATGCGGAACGTACTGCCGAAGACGGATTCGAGGGCCGCCTGGCCCCCCCAGGTGGCGGCGGGCGGGAACGCCAGCACCACCGCGCTCATCACCGACGCGAAGATCAGGGCGCCGAACCCGGCCCAGACCACGCGCCGGCTGCGGGCATAGCCGTAAACCTCGGTCAGGATGTCGCCGAACAGGTAGCTCAGCGGGAAGAAGAGGTTGCCCGTGCCGAATTTGAAGCCACCGACCTCGGCCACCTTGGCCACGCCGATCAGGTTGCTGCACAGCAGCACCGTGACGAACGCCGCCATGATGAGGTCGAAATACTTGAAGTTCCGCGTCTCCATCTCGACTCCTTCCCGGCCCGTCGCGCGCGGCGAGCCCGTTGCTTCAATGTCGAATTTCCACGGTGCCCACAATTGAAAACGTTACGGGGCTGTGACATCGTCCGCCGGCCCGTTTGCCCGAAGTGGTAGTTGATCCGTGCAAGACCTGTTCTCTCTGAGCGAAGACGCGACCCTCATCTGGGTCGGATACCACCCGGTGTGGCTGATTTGGGGCGACGAGCGGCTGCGACTCGATCTCAAACGCCATTACGTGACCGGCGAGGCCCTCGGGCTCGAGGAGTACCGGATCGACGGCCACCTGAGCCGGGTGGACGACGCTCGTGCCCCGGACGACGTGATGGAGTGCATGGCGCTCGCCGATCTGGACGACGAGCCCGCCGTCGCGCGGGCGGTCGCCGAGGCGGTCGAGCGGCACTTCGGGCAGCGCATGCTGTTCCGCTTCAAGCGCCAGAACACGCCCGGGCGCCGCTGGGCGCGCTGGATGATCCGCCGGCGCATGATCTCGCCCTCGGACCACGCCGACCGATTGGACGCCGCCTGCCAGCAGCTCGTGGGTTTCGGCGCGGCCACGCCCGATCCGGCCGAGCCGGCCCCGCTGGCCAAGGCCCGCATCGAGGCCATCTACCGTGCGGCGATGCACCGGCCCGAGCTGGCGCCCATCGCCACCGAGGTCCTGACGGTGTACGCCGTGGGGCAGGGATTCCCGCCGCGCCGCCTGGCCGCGGAGCGCCTCGGCCGCCTGCCGAACACGATCTGCCGGGAGCGCCTGCTCGCGCTGATGCGCCACGAGAACCCCCTCGTCCGCGAGAACGCCGCCTTCGCGGTGCCGCGCAAGAAGCCCATCGCCGATCGCCACGACCTGAACGACGAGCTCTTCACGATGCTGCAGGACCCGGCGACGCCGGTGGCCGCGCAGGCGATGACGACTCTGGTGGACATCGTCGCCGGGGGCACCCGCATGGCCAGGTTCCGCGACTTCGCCAGCCAGGTCGCCGCGGATCCGGCGCACCGCCTGCACGGCGAGCTGCGCGAGGCCGTGGCCTGGTCCTCGGATCACCACCGCGCGCGGCCCGGTTTCCACCGCCGCGTGGGCGTGCCCAAGGCGGCCTCAGTCGAGTGATACCCGCCGGGTGCGGCCGTCGACGTCGACGAGCTGCACCGTGAGCGGACCGCCGGCGCCCGTCGGCAGGCGGACGTCGTCCAGGCCCCGCGAGACGCGGCCGCGCAGGACGTGGTGGGTGGGGGCGAAGGGCATGGACGCTGCGGCGCGGGGCCCGACGAAGACCTGATCCAGCGCCGGGGCGCCGGGCGGGCTCGTGACGTGGAGTCCCTCGCCCCGGCGCTCCAGGCCGTAGGGGCCGGCGTCGGTGTCCACCGTGGTCGCGTCGTGGACGGTGAACGCGGCGCCGGAGTTGATCAGTCGGGCGCGGGAGACCGCCAGCGAGGCGGCGCCGACGTCGACGGAGACGAAACGACGCCCGAGCCGGTGGGCGACGACCGCGGTGGTGCCGGACCCGCCGAAGGGGTCGCAGACGCGGTCACCGGGCGCGCTGGAGGCCGCGATGATGCGCTCCAGCAGGGCCTCGTTCTTCTGGGTGGGGTAGCCGGTCTTCTCGGTGGACAGGCTCTTGATCTGGATGGAGTCGAGCACGTCCGCGGGCTGCGCGTTCCAGACGTCGTCCAGGGGGATGCCGCGGCCCGTGGGCGGCTTGCCGTCCCGGCGCAGGTAACCGGGCGCGTGGGGCAGGAAGGCCTTGTTGAAGGTCGCCCGCCCCGGCGTCCGGACGTAGTACAGGATCGTGTCGTGGTTGCGGATCCAGTTGCGGGCCGAGGTCTTGAAGCCGCTCAGCCAGCCGATGCGCCACACGATCTCGCGCTGGAAACAGGCGGGACCGAAGATCTCGTCCAGGAGCACCCGCGCATGGTGGACCGTGTTGGCGTCCAGGTGCAGGTAGAGCGAGCCCGTCTCGGCGAGGGCGGCGTGCATCGCGACGAGGCGCGGATACATCACGTCCAGCCAACCGTTCAGGCCCCCGGGGAAGGCGTCCACGAAGGCGTCGGCGGCGTGGCGCGTGTCGCCGAGCGTGGGTTTGTGCGTGAAGGTCAGGCCCGTGGCGAAGGGCGGGTCCGCGTAGATCAGGTCCATGGGCGGCTCACCGGCGGCGAGCAGCGCGCTCAGGGCGTCGCGGTTGTCCTGCCGAATCACGAGGCCCGCGGGCTCGGTCGAGGGACCGCCATGGCGCTCGGTGAGGGGCGCCAGGGCCGCACCGGGGGCCGCGGCGCGCGCTTCGGCCTCGGCCCGGCCGGGCCAGCTCAGGGTGGGGCTGCGGGGTCGACTCACGGGCCGCGGACATTGCCAGAGGCCGGCGCGCGCCACCAGTGGCGTGCGGCCGAGGGGTGCCGCGGCGCAGCATCGCCGGTGAACGCGACACGCGATGACCGGAGGCTTGCATGCGGGGACGGACTTGGGGGGGGCTCGTGCTGGCGCTCAGCGCGTGCGGGGAT
>CAINDO010000590.1 GCA_903847385.1 uncultured Myxococcales bacterium | reverse complement strand
CGTCCGCGGCGGCCGGCGGCGCGAGGTCCAGCCCGGCGAGCTGCGCGGTGAGCTGCTCCGGCGGCGCCTGCCCCATCAGCACGGGCAGCGCGGCCTTCAGGGCGCCGGCCAGGGCGTCGATGCGGGCGCCCAGGCGGGCCTCGCTGCCGGCGCGGGCGGCCTCTCCGCGGCCCAGGCGGCCGAGCAGGTCCACGGCGCCCTCGAGCACGGGCACGGCCGCCGCGGCGTTCTCCGACGCGAGCGCGACCTCGGCCTTCACGACCAGGTGGATGAACGGGCCCCAGGCCAGAAGCGAGGTCGACTGCCCCTCGGGGGTCTCGGCCAGGGACTTGTTGCGCAGGGCGACCAGGTCCAGGCCCGAGAGCGACTCGTCCGCCGAAATCGGCGGAACGGGCGGCGTGCCGGAGAAGTAGGCGGCCACGAAGGCGACCGCGTCGGCCGTGGCGGTGATCAGGCGGCTCTCGGGGGCGCCCGTATCGGCGCCGGGCAGCGGCGTGGCGGCGACGTCCAGCAGGCGCTGCAGGCTGCGCATGGACTCGGCGCCCCGCCCGCTCAGGAGGGCCGGCAGGTTCACGCCCGAGGCCAGCAGCGCGGCCACCAGGCGCCCCTGCAGGTCGGCCCGCGTATCGATGGCGAAGGCCACGGCCTCGGCCTGCAGCGCGGGTTCGCGCGCGACGGAGCCGTCCACGAAGCCGGACACCCGGTCGATGTTGCGGCCCTCGTAGCCGGGCGCCCGGTCGGACACGATGTCCTGCTCCAGCTTGAGCAGATAGAGGCGCGTGAGGGTGACGAGTTCGTCGTTCACCGCGGCCTGGGCCGGGCCGGACACGAAGTTCGCGTAGGCCAGCGCGGCGTGCGCCGTGTCCAGGCGCGTCCAGCCCGCGGCCGGCGCGCCGAGGGCGGCCGTCAGGCGGCGCACGGCGCCCGCGTAGGCCTCCGCATCGCCGGAGGCCAGGCCCGTGACGCGCTGCCAGGTCATGGCGGCCAGGCCGGCCTCGCCCGCCACGGCGAACGCATCGGCGGCGGCCGTCAGCGCGCCGCGCTCCGCCCCGCGATCCGCCGGGTTGCAGGCCCCCAGGCCCGTGCCGCCGAACAGCGACCGCAGCCCCGCGGCGAACGTGCCCCGGGCGCCCGTGAAGACCGTCGTCTGCCCCAGCCGCGCCACGCGGGCGAGCCGCTGCGGCTCGGCGTCCGTGGGCCCCGGCACCATGAGCTCGAAAACCGTCGTCAGCGCGGAGAGCCAGGCCGCGTCCGGTCCCTCGGCGGGCAGGGCCGGCGCCGCGGGGAAGTCCTTCGCCCCCGTGGCCTGCGCGGCGGCGCGCTCGGCCCAGTACGCGAAGGCCAGGCGCCAGGGCGCGACCTCGGCGGGCAGATCGGTCGCGGCGCGCAGGCGCTCGGCGGCCAGGGGGTGCGAGCCGGCGCGCAGGGCCCGCAGGCCGTCCGCGAGCGCCACGGCCGACCGGATCCGGGCCGCCGTCGCGTCGGCGTCCAGGCCCTCCAGCGACAACGAGAGCTGCGGCGGACCGCCCCACGCGCCGAGCAGCGCCGTGTCGATCACCACGCGGCGCGGCGCGCCCTGCACCACGGCGCGGGCGTCCGCGGCCACGGCGGCGAGCGCGGCGTCGGCCAGCGCGGGGCCTTCGCTCAGGCCGCGGCGACGCACGACGAACTCCGCCCCCAGCGCGGCCTCCACGGCCGGGGCGTCGCGCTCCAGCACCAGGCGGTCGCGGTCCACGAGGTTCTGGCTGCGCGTGCGGCGGGCGGCGTCGGCCAGGGCGTCGGCCTCCGCCAGCACCGTCGGCGTCACGCCCAGCACGTCGCTCTCCAGGCCCAGCAACCGCATCGTCGCCGGGGCCACGGCCTCGAGCGAGACGACGTGCGCGGCCCCGGGCAGCGCCGCGCCGGCCAGCACCACGGGCACCAGGGACTCGGCGTCGGCCAGGCCGCCCGAGGCGACGCGGGCCGGGTCCTCGCCCACGCGGCGGAACTCGTGCCCGCCGGCGCGGTCGACGACGGCGACCCACTCGTCCGGCTTCAGCCAGGCGAGCAGGCGGCCACGGGCGTCGCCGTCGGTCAGCTCGTCGTCGTACAGGCGCCGCGTGCGGCCCAGGTCCGTGTCGTAGATCTCCAGGGCGTTCCCCACGCGCCGCAACAGCGTCTGCGTGGCCGCCAGCCCGGCCAGGAACGGGATCTTGTCGGTCGACAGCCGGGCGACGCGCAGCAGGCCACCCGTCGGCACCACGTCGTCCACGCCGACGCCGAGCGCCTTGGCCAGCTCGCCGGGGCTCACGGGGTCGCGGGTCGCGCCCGGCGCCGCGCCGAAGCCCGAGGTCAGCACCAGCAGCGTGTCGTCCGACGTGAAGGGCGGCGCGAGCAAGCGCTCGAGCTGCTCGTCCACCTTGCCCAGCGCCTCGGGGCCCTGCGCCAGCCCGCGCGAGGCCAGCACATCCGCCAGGCCCGAGAAGCGCACCGCCAGAAGGCGCGCGCCGTCGAAGCCCGCCGCCGAGGCCGCCTGCCGCGCCAGATCGACCCGGGCGGCGTCGTTCGCCTCCAGGCCGGGCGTGTTCAGGAACCCCACGCCCGCCGCGTGCGGCACCAGCGTCAGCAGCGAGGGCGTCGTCGGTGCGAGGCCATCGCCGGGGTTGCGCGCACCCACGTCCGCGGGCGTGCGACCGGTCAGCAGCGTCGCGGAGCTCGGCTCCGAGAGCCCCGGCAGCGGCAGCCGGGCGGCGTGCACCTGCCCCGTGGCGAACGTCAGGGCGCTGCCGTCCGCCGGCCCCGGGGCCAGCCACTTCGCCAGGGCCCGCCCCGGTCGCCGCGACGCCGCGCTGCGCAGGTACAGGTCGAGCAGCCCGGGCGTGAGGCCATCGACCTGCACCACGACGGCCCGTTTGGCCGAGGCCTTCGGCGGGATGCGCTCCGGCAGCCGCTCGCGACTGCAAGCGACGGCCACGAGAGCCACGATGAGAGCGAGGGCCAGCGAGAAGAGGCCCGACAGGGCATGGAGACGAGGGTTCGCGCGCATGCCGCGCTATTTACCGCAATCCCGCGCCGGAGGGCAGTTTCGCCCGCGAGAAGGCCCGAACCGCGCCCGGTCTCAGTGCTGGCAGGGCCCGCAGTCGTAGCGGATCTCGGCCGTCTTCAGGGCCTCGCCGACGTCGTCGCCGAGCTCGCCCACCCACGTCGTGCCGAAGCGCGAGTCCTCGGGCGTGAGCGGGGACATGATGGGGCTGGTGACCTCGCCCTCGACGCCGCCGCAGATCTCCTTGTCGCGCAGGGAGCCGACCAGGATGAGCGTCGCGGTGATGTCGCGGCCCGTGATCGGGTTCGAGTCGCCGGCCACCGTGAGCTGGCCGAGATCGGCGCGGAACTTGCCGTCCTTGCCCGCCGGGAAGGTGAACTTCGGGAGCGGGCTGCCGACGTTGGCGCGCGTGCAGTCGGGCTCGGGCCCGCTCGACGCCTTGCAGTACAGCGGCTGGAGCGTGAGCTCCACCGTGCCGGCGTTGTCGTCCGTCGGGGCCGCGGCCGGCGTGAACACGACCGTGGCGCCGAAGACCATCGGGCGGTCCGGCCGGATGAACGTGGACAGCGAGAACAGGTACTGCCCGCTCACGTCCCAGGCGGCCTCACAGCCCATGGCGCCCGCGCCGCCGGCCCCGCCACCGCCGCCCGTCGCGCCCCCGCTGCCCCCCTCGCCACCGCCCTCGCCGCCGCCGGGCGAAGGCTGTCCGCCCGTCGCCGCGGCCGCGTCGACCGCCCGCCGCTGCATGAACTCGTCGAACGAGGTTTTCGGAGCGTCCGGGTCGGTACAGCCGGCGAGAGAGAGACCCGCGACGACCTCGACCAGGACCGGGCGAGAGTGCTTTGACAGCAGGGATCGGACCATGTTACGCGCCTGTGCCGAATCGTTGTATTTGGGGACACTTGGAGACGCCGCAGAATGCGCCGTGCCGAGCGAACCTGTCAATCCGCCGGACGGCGAGGACGAGGAGACCACACGTGAAACGACACGGACTCGGGACGCTGGCCGCAGCGCTGACCGCTCTCTCCGCCGGCCCCGCGGCCGCCTCTGGCTTTCTCACGGCCCGCTTCGGCGGCGAGCACGGGCACCCGACCACGGACAACCCCTCGGCCATGTACTTCAACCCGGCGGGCCTCGCGCTGGGCCACGGCACGCGCCTGTACCTGGACGGCACCTTCGCCTACATCGCCGCGGGGTACGATCGCCCGGCGGACGCCGTGTACCCGGTCATCCCGACGGGCGAGCCGGGCACGGGCACGCCGGCCGAGGACCTCGACCGCAACAGCGGCGAGAACTCGCTCTTGAACTTCGCGGCGGCCCCCATGGCGGCCGTGGTGAGCGACTTCGGCGTCGAGGGCCTGGGGGCGGGCGTCGGCCTCTTCGTGCCCTTCGGCGGCGCGTCGAGCTGGGACCGCCTGGACAAGTACAAGGACGACGCCCAGTACCCCGGCGCCTACGACGGCCCCCAGCGGTGGTGGTCCATCGATGGCACCCTGCGCTCCGTCTACATCTCGGCCGCGGGCGCGTACCGCCTCGCCGGACCGCGCCTGTCCTTCGGCGCCGCGTTCAACTACATCATGTCCGAGGTCCACACGCTCCGCGCGCGGAACTCGCCGGCGGACGACGCCACGGTCTCGCGCCTGGCCAGCGGCAAGACGCGCCTGGCCGAGGGCCGCAGCCGGGTCGAGGTGAGCGGCAAGGACATCTCCGCCAGCGCGGGCGTCATCTGGGAGCCGATCGAGAAAGAGCTGTGGGTCGGCCTGTCCTATCAGGCGCAGCCGGGCTTCGGCACGATGCAGCTCGACGGCGACCTCGAGACCGTGCTCGGCAGCAGCAAGGACGGCGCGGCCACCACCAAGGTCCGCCTGGAGCAGGACCTGCCGGACGTGATCCGCCTGGGCGGCCGCTGGCGGCCCACCCCGGTCACCGAGGTCCGCCTGAACGGCGAGTACGCGCGCTGGAGCGTGTTCCAGCGCCAGTGCCTCATCAACATGGACCCCGCGGACGGCAAGACGTCCGACTGTGACTTGAACGACGCCGGCAACCTGAACGAGGGCGCCACCAGCGACATCGTGCAGAACATCGAGCGCGACTGGGAGGACACCATCGCCCTGCGCGCCGGCGGGTCCTACTGGCTGGACGAGACCCTCGAGCTCTACGGCGCGCTGGGGTACGACGGCAACGCCGTGCCGGACGAGCGCATCGACCCCGCCCTCCCCGACTTCCACGACATCTCCGTGTCCGCCGGCGCCCGCGTCGAGCTGCTGGAGAAGTCCCTCGCGCTCGCGGGCACGTACACGCAGTTCTTCTATGTCCCGCGGGACGTCTCGCCCCGCACCAAGGTCCAGGGCGTGCCGCAGTCCGACTTCCCGCCCGAGTCCCCCTCCGTCGGCCCGGACGCGGCCGGCAAGTACACCCGCTCCATCGGCGCGCTGAACATCAACGTCCAGTACACGTTCTGATCGTCGCGCCGGCGCGCCCCCCCGGGGTCCCCATGCCGCTGTCCCAGGTTCAAGGTCAGGAACGCGCCGTTGCGACGCTGCTGCGGGCGCTCGCGGGGCAGCGCCTGCACCACGCCTATCTCTTCGCCGGGCCGGACGGCGTGGGCAAGACGCTGGCCGCCCGCGGGCTGGCCGAGGCCCTGCTCTGCCACTCGCCGGCCCCGGACCGGGACGCCTGCGGCCGCTGCAACGCCTGCCTGCGCAGCCGCGAGCTCGCGCACCCGGATCTCCACGTGCTGCGGCGCAAGGAGAAAGACGGCGGCGACGGCGCCCTGGAGCAGCAGATCAAGATCGAGCAGGTCCGCGAGCTCCAGCAGACGCTCAGCTACAAGGGCTTCGAGGGCAGCCGCCGCGTGGTGCTCATCCTCGAGGCCGAGCGCATGAACCCGGCGACCTCGAACGCCCTGCTCAAGACGCTCGAGGAGCCCGGCCCGGACACCCACTTCGTGCTCGTCTCCGCCGTGCCTCACCTGCTGTTGCCGACGATCCTTTCGCGGTGTCAGCGCGTGCGGTTCGCCCCGCTCGACCGCGGGCTCGTGGCCGAGTTCATCGCCCGCGAGGCCGAGGTGGACCGCACCCACGCCGACCTGCTCGCCGGCCTGGCCGAGGGCAGCATCGGCAAGGGCCTGGCGCTGGCCGACAGCGCGCTGTTGACCGAGCGCGAGGCGCTGATCGGCCGGGCGGACGACCCGGACGCCAAACGACACATCCCCCAGGTGCTCGAGCTGGCCGAGGAGCTCGCCGGCAAGAAGGCCGAGCTCCCGCTGTTCTTCCAGATCCTGCGCACCTGGTATCGCGACCTGCTGCTCGTCCACGCCGGGGTGATCACCGACAAGCTGGTGCACCGCGACCTGGCCGAGCGCCTGCGCGCCCGCGCCGCGGCCCTGAGCCAGACCGAGGTTCTGGCCCGGCTCGAGCGCATCAACGAGACCGAACGCGGCATCGAAGGTGCCGCCAACGCCCGGCTCTCGCTGGAGACCCTGCTCCTGCGACTGGCCGAGGGCTGAGTACCCATGTCCGAAGCGCCCCTGCCCGACTCCGACCTGCTGGACACCCTGCTCGACCTCGTCAGCGAGGACGAGGACCAGGCCGCCCCCACCCTGCGCCCCGTGCGCCTCGCCCGCGTGCGCCACGAGGGCCGGCCCTGGCTGTTCCACACGGTCCGCGTGCCCGATGGCGCGCGCGTGCACAAGGGTGACCGCGTCATCTTCGAGGTGCCCGGCGACTCGGCGTTCGGCGAGCTGATCGACGAGCCCGCCCTGCGCATGCCCGAGACGGATCCGGCCGCCCTGCCGACGCTCAAGGCGCTGACGGCCGAGGAGGTCGCCCAGATCGCCGAGAAGGTCTCCCGCCGCGAGGCCGAGGCCTTCACGCTGTTCCGCGAGCGCATCCAGGCCCTGCGCCTGCCGATGAAACCCGTGCACATCGAGATGAGCGCGCTGTCCGGGCGCGTGGTGTTCTACTTCTGGTCGGACACACGGGTCGATTTCCGCAACCTGTTGCAGGACCTGCGCAAGCGCGTTCAGGGCACCATCGAGCTGACCCAGGTGGGCTCGCACGAGGCCGCGCGACAGATCGGCGGCATCGGGCGGTGTCATCGCGAGTTCTGTTCACGCGTGCTGCCCAGCTATCCGCCCGTGAGCCCGAAACACGCCCGCACGCAGGGTCTGTCGCCCAACCCGCAGAAACACATGGGCGCCTGCGGGCGTCTCATGGGCTGCCTGGCCTACGAGCAGGAACAGTACGCCGAGGCGCGCAAGGGCCTGCCCAAGGAGGGCAAGTCGGTCGAGACGCCCATCGGGAAGGCGGTCATCAAGGAGCTCGACATCCTGCGCGGGCGGGTGCGCGTGCGCACCGAGGACGGCCAGTGGGAGACTTTTCATGTCTCCGAGCTCAAGCGCGACGGCAAGCCCCTGGTGGCCGCCGCCGAGCCCGAGACGCTCGACACGATGGACGCCGACGCGGACGAGCTGCTCGACTTCGAGCTGGCCGGGCGCCCGCTGGACGCCGGAGGCGACGCCGAGGGTGACCACGCCGCCGATGCCTCGCCCCTGGCCCGCGCCGCCGCCGCCGCGCCCCGGCCCGCCGCCGCCG
>CAINDO010000589.1 GCA_903847385.1 uncultured Myxococcales bacterium | reverse complement strand
CTGGCCGACGCGCTCGCCGACGAGGCCGGCCGCTTCGCCCTGTCGCCCCGCGCGCCCGCCGGCCAGTTCGAGCTGGTCTTCACGCTCGACGGCCACGCGCCGACGCGCCTCGGCCTGCGGCTGACGCCGGGCGAGGTCACCCCGACGCCCGAGGTCGAGCTGGACCTGCTGCGCGGCGCGCTGACCGGCACGGCGACGCGCCTCGGCGGGCCCGGTGGCGGCGGCGTGACCGTAGTGGCCGAGAGCGACACCCCCGACCGGCCGCGCAGGACCACCCTCGCCGTGCCGCCGGACGACCACTACACCTTCGAGGGCCTGCCCGTGGGCACCTGGCAGGTCACGGCGCTGGCCGCGGGCCACCGCACCCCCGAACGGCGCACGGTCGAGGTCGTCGCGGACGAGACGCGGCGGCTCGACCTGGAGTTGCCCGGGCAGCGGGCCGAGATCCGCCTGCCCGAGGTCGTGGGCGCCGACGCCGTGCTGACGCTCGTGCGCGACCCCGAGCTGACCCACGGCCAGATTTGGCTGGACGACGCCGCCGCGGGCCCCTTCGTGCGCCTGCCCGACGACGCCGTGCCCCTGGACGCGGGCGCGGACGGGCCCCACCGGGTGCAGGTCCGCCTGGCCAACGCCGCTTACGTGGACGCCGACCCGACGAACGATCTCTTCGCCACGGTGACCGGCGTGCTCACCGCCACGACGCTGAAGGACACCGCCCCGCCCGCGGTCGGGCGCATCGTGTTCGCCGGCGGTGCGGACACGGTGAACGCGCTCAGCGTGCCGATGGTGATCAGCGACACGGACGCGACCACCGTGGCGGTCTGGAACGAGCCCTGGGCCGGCGCGCTCGCCTGCGCTGAGACGCCGACCTGTGGTGACCCCCGGTTCGGGCCGTTCACCCCGGCCCGCACGCACACGCTCGACCCGCCGGAGGGCCCCAAGCTCGTCTGCGTCCGGCTGTGCGACGACGCGTGCAACTGCACGGAATCCATCGCGAATCGCCTCGACCTGGGCACGTTCGTCGACCGCCCGGCGCCCGAGGTCGACGCGCTCGTGCCGGCCGCCGTCTCCGTCTGCGCCGCCGGCGCGGACGCGGTCGTGACCGTCGAGGGGCGCGGCATCGCCTACGACACCGTGGCCCGCGTGGGCGACTTCGTCTTCCCGTGCACGGTGGACGTCCCCGCGGACGCGTGCCGCCGCTGCGGAGACGCCTGCGCCGCCGACTGCGCGGACACCTGCCGCGTGGACCTCGCGGGCAGCCCGCTGTTGCGCAACAGCGGCACCTACGTGGTGCGCCTGGAGACGCCCGCGCCCGTGTATCGGGGCCAGGGGCTGTCGAGCAGCGTCGCGTTTGTGAACATCGTGGCCGGCGTGCCGCGCATCGTGGACACGAGCCCCCGCGGCGTGGGCCTGGCCGACCTGCTCGACCCCGCGCTGCTGGCCCTCTTCGAGTTGGGGGCGGTGGACTTCGAGGCGTTGGCGCTCCAGCCGGTGATGCCGGCCTCCGTCGTGGTCGAGATCCGCGCCTGCGACGTGCCCGACAACGCCCAGATCCGGCTCGGCTTCAACCTGCCGCGCACGCTGGAGACCATCGAGGCCCTCGCCGCGGACCCCGAGTGCGGGGGCGGACCGGGCCGCCGGTATCGCGCCCTCTTCGACTCCGCGGGCCTGACCGGCCTCGCCCCGGAGGACCAGGTGCTCGTGATCACCAGCCCGGCGCCGGGGGGCGGCACCGCGCGACAGCCCTTCGGCATCACCGAGCTTGCGGACGAGTGCCTGGCCGACGGCCTGTGCGCCGCGGACCTGAGCCGGAGCCGCCCGCTCGGCCTCGACGGCGTGGGCCACTACTTCCCCACGCGGATGCCCGACGACCGGCCCTTCGGCCTGCGGTGGGCCGGGGGCGACCGCGCGGACGTGCGCAGCCAGATCTTCGCACCGGAGGCGGCCGACCTGCTCTCCGGCCGGCGCGTGCTGCCGCCCTTGGCGGCGGGCGTGGACGCGGAGGCCTCGGGCGGCCTGCTGCCGATGCCCCACGACGCCCTCTTCGGCGTCGGCGCCCTCGACGAGCTGGGCACGCAGCCGCCCGTCGTCTTTGCGCGGGCCACGCAGCGCGGCAGCGGGCGATTCGACGCGCCGGCGGTGCTGGCGCGGGTGGGCCGCAACCCGACGGGCCTGCGGGCGCTGGACCTGGACGCCGACGGCGACGCGGATCTGGTCACGGCGAGCGGCCGCGAGAACACGCTGAGCATGCGCACGAATCAGGGCATGGTCTTCGCCGGCGGGCTGGACGTGCCGACGGGTCGCGGCGCCCTGGGCCTGGGGCTGGCCGACGTGGACGGCGACGGTCGCCCCGACGCGGTCTTGCCCCTGGCCGGGGGCCACCTGGCGGTGCTGCTCGGCGCCGCCGGCGGCTTCCGGGCCCCCGTGGAGCGAGGCGTGGGCGCCGCGGTGAACACGATGGCCCTCGGCGACCTGGACCAGGACGGTCGGGTGGAGATCGTGGTCGCGGACACCGCCGCCGGCGAGGTCGCGGTGGGCACCATGAGCCTGCGAGGCGCCCTGGGCGAGCTCCGGCCCCTGGACGCGCTGGGGGCCGCCCGGCCCCGCGCGCTCGCCCTGCGCGACCTGGACGGCGACCGGGCGCTGGACCTCGTGCTGGGCGACGGCGACACGCTCCTGACCCGCACGGGCCGGGGCGACGGCACGTTCGGCGGGGGCACCGCCAGCGCCGCCCGCCCGGGGACGATCACCGCCGTGGCCATCGCCGACCTGGACAACGACGGCGTGCGCGACGTGGTCACCGCCGAGTGCGACGCCGCCGCCGTGGCCGTGTTCCGGGGCCGGGGCGACGCCGCGCTGCGTCCCCCCGTCGCCGTGGCCCTGCCCCGCTGCCCGACCAGCCTCGAGATCGCCGAGCTCAACGGCGACGGCCGCCCGGACCTGCTGCTGGGGCTCGTGGCGGACGCGGCCTCGGGCGCCGAGGTCGTCCTGCTCGCCGGCCGTGGCGACGGCACCTTCTCCGCCCCGGAGCGCCTGGAGCTGGGCCCCGCCGACGCCGGCGCGACCGTGGTCGCCACCGCGGCGGACCTGGACGCGGACGGCGCGCTGGACCTGGCCGCGGCCACGACCTCGGCCCAGGCCGGTGTGGTCTACGGGCGGCACGCGCTGGGCACGACGGCGCATCCGCCCCGCGAGACCGTGCCCTTCGGCCCGGACGCCGACGCGCCCGAGCCCGTGGACGTGAACCACGACGGCTGGCCGGACCTGGTGGCGCTCGTCGAGCCCGAGTCGCGGCTGGCGATCGCGCTCTCCGACGAGGGGCGCGAGTTCGTCGAGGTCGCGGGCGTGGGCCTGTCCCTGGCGCCCTGGTCCGTCGTGGCCACGGACCTGGACCGCGACGGCGCCGTGGATCTGGCGGTCACCGACCGGGACGGCGCGCGCCTGGTCGTGTTGCGCGGCGACGCGAGCGGTGCCTTCAGCGTCGACCACGAGCGGGCCCTCGGCGCGTGCCTCGCCCCCGTCGAGCGCTGCGGGGTGGCCGGCGAGCGGGCCCACGAGCGCCTGCGCGTGGCCGATCTGGACGCCGACGGCCGCCTGGAGCTGCACGCGGGCACCTGCGCCGGCGATCTGCTCGTGCTCTCGGACTACCAGCCCGGCGTCGGCTTCGCCACGGAGCGGCGCACCGCGGGCCCGCGCTGCACCGAGATGTTCGACCTCCTGGACGTGGGCGGCCGCTTCGCCCACCTGACCTTCGGCGCGACCAACCTGGAGCTCACCGCCCACCTGCCCGGCGGGCCCGTCTCGATGCGCAACTTCGTGCTGCCCATGGTCCCGGACACCACACGCGAGGAGGCCGCCGCCGCCGCGCTGGCCGGGAATCTGGGCGCCCTCTTCCCCGCGGGCGAGGTGCAGGCCGCCCGCGTCTTCGCGGCCGATCTCGACGCCGACGGCGTGGACGAGATCGTCACGTCCGGGCTCGGCGACCAGGGCCGCGGCCGCTGGATCTTCACGTGGCGCCGCCCCGCGGGCGTGGACTGGCGGCCCGCGCTCGCGGCGCCGGACGCGCTCTCGCGCTGGGAGGACTACTACCTGAGCCCGCCCCACCCCCGCGCCGAGGCCGCCCTGGACCAGGACGGCGACGGCCGCCTGGAGTGGGGCTGGGTGCGGCCGACCCTGGGCGAGTTCACCGCGACGCTGTCCGACGGCGGCGAACACCTGGAGATCCACACCCCCGCCGGCGCCGACGCCGCGACCTTCCGCGTGGCGGATCTGGACCGCAACGGCGCGCCGGACCTGCTCGTGGGCGCACCGGGCGCGGGCGCGGCCACCGTCGTGCGGCAGATCACGCCGGGGCGGTGGTCGCAACACCTGACGGACGCCCTGGCCCCCACCACGCCGCTGCGGCCCGGGACCACGACGGTCTCCCTGCGACAGTCCGCCCAGCGCCTCGACCAGCTCGCCGTCGTCGCGCGCGTCGAGGGGGCCTCCGCCGGCGATCTCACCTTCGTGCTCCGCTCGCCCGAGGGTCAGTGCGTCTCGCTCCCGGCCCCGGTCCCAGTCCAGGGCGTGGTGCGCCTCCAGGCGGACGCGCGCACCACGCCGGCCCTGGCCGTGATGCTCGGCGCCCAGCGCCACGGCCTCTGGTCGCTCACGGTCGACAACGCCGGCGTCGACATGCCGGTTCTCCGGTCGTTCGCGGTCCACACGGGCGGCGCGTTCGTGAGCCACGCCCCCGGCACGCGGCGCGAATCGCCCGAGCCCCTGCGGCTGGGCGGCGGCGCGCTGGGCCGGGCGCAGGCGGACACGACCCTGGGCGGCGTGGACGCGGCGGCGCTCTCCTGCGGCGCGACCCACGATGCCGCCGGACTGGCCCCCGAGCGCTGGTACGAGCTCCAGGTCGCCCAGCGCCGCACCGTGGCCTTCCAGCTCGCCGCCGACTTCCCCGCCGGCCTGGAGCTGCGCGCGGGCGCCTGCGCCGCGGGTGGCGCCGCGCTGGACTGCCGCGCCGGCGGATTCTCACCGAGCCTCGCGCCGCGCAGTCTCGCCGCGGGCACCTACTGCCTCGTGGTCGACGGCGACCTGAGCGATGGCACCGGCCGCGCCGCCCTGGGCCGGTTCAATCTGTTCACCACGGTCGACGCCCCCTGGGTCGCGCCCGCCGTGCCCGCCCCCGCCGCGCTCTGCGAGCCGCCCCCGGCCCCCGAGCGCGAGGTCGCCTGCGGCGCGGACGTGTGTGTCGGCGCGGAGACGTGTTGCGCCGGCTTCGCGGGCGCGGCCTGCGCGGCGGCCTGCGGCGGCGCCACCGTGGCCATCACCTGCGACGGCCCCGAGGACTGCGGTGCGGGCGAGGCCTGCTGCGCCGGTTTCCCGGTCGGCGCCGTGTGTCGCGCCGACTGCGGCGCCGGACTGCAGACCCGGTGCCACGCCGACGCCGACTGCAGCGGGGGCGTGCCCTGCCAGGGCTGCGACTTCCCCCCGCTCGGTGTGGTGGACGTGTGCGCCGCCGCGTGCCCCTGACAGGACGCTGAAAAAATCCATCCTTGGACTTTTTCAGCCCCGCTGCGCCGAAGTGAATTCGGCTTCGCTCCCGGAATCATTCGGCTTTTTCAAAGTCTCGGTGATTCCGCCGGGCCGTCCTGGCCCGGGCCGAGCGGAGCCTGCCTACTCCAGTCGGGCGACCGCTGCGCGTGTGAACACCGGGTTTCGGGCATGGCACGGGCGATGCACTGCTGATCGGGCGTCCATCAGCGCCGCCCGCAGGAGTCCGCCATGTCCCTCGACCGCTTCCGGTGCGCCCTCGCGCTCGCCGCCTCGATGCTCGGGATGGGCCTGCCCGCCGCGGCGCGGGCCGCGGTCGCGGCGGGCGAGGCACCGCTGCATGTCGGCGTGAACGCCGCCCTGCTCCGCGAGCGACCGCAGCACACCGCCTCCGATGCCGCGTCGCCGCGACTGCGGCTCGGGCTTCAGGCGCAGGTACCCTTCCTGCCGAACCTGGCGGGGGTCGTCGGCGGCGCCTGGGAGTATCAGGACCTCGGCGAGGGCGCCTGGGGCGAGGTCCGCGAGTTTGCGGTGGGCGTGGACGCCGGACTGCGCGTCTCGCTCGCGCTCGGCGACGTGAACCCCTTCTTCCAGACCACGTTCGGCCTCGCCTACACCGAGATGCGCTTCGGCGAAGCCCACGAGGAGCCGCCGGTCGGCGACGACGACCCCGCGACCCTCTCGCCCCACATCCGGACGGCGCTCGGCATCGAGCTTCTGACCGACGATGTGAGCCCGACCCGGGTCTCCTTCTTCTTCGGCCTCGACGCCGCCTACTACAGCTACACGCGGAGCATCGACCTCGGCTACATGGTCGACGACCACGACTGGTTCGACATCGACATCTTCGACGACCTGAACGAGTCCCGGACAGAGCACTGGAAGGACGGCCGCCTCTCACCGTCGGTCGGGTTCGAGGTGGCGTTCGCGCCTTGAGCGCGGGCGCCTGCCGTGCGGCGGTCAGGGCGTGCGCGCGGCCGGGGGCGGAACCACGATGACCCGGTCGGCTCGGCTCGGCTCGGGCATGGACCAGTGGCCGGCCTTGCGTTCGACGACACCGCGAATCGCCGGGAGCGTCAGTCCGGGCACCGACACACCCGGCCGCGCCTCGAAGGGATACCGACCGTCGGCGAGGTCGTCCGGGAGCGCAACGTAGAGGAACACAGGGTCGATCCCCTTGCGCGGGGCGTCGGCCTTCACGTCGCCCGACCGCCAGAACACGCGCCCGGCCTCGTCGCGGAGAACGAGGTCCACACAGGAACGTCCAGGTGCGAACGGACAGACGGACATGGGGCGCTCCGTGCGAGCGTCGACCTCGACCTGCAGCGAGGTCTGTTTCCCCGCGCCCTTGACGTTTGATGCCAGCCCTGGCCTGATCCGCACGACACCCTCGCCCCAGGTGGCGTTGATGGCTCCGGCCTGCTCGCGTACTGCGGCGGGCGCGTCCGGGCGCGTGGCGAGGCGGGAGACGGCCTGCGCGCCGGGTGGCCAGTATCGCTTCTGCAGACGCTCCTCGATCAGCTCGATGAAGGCCGACAGATCCGGGTCGTCCATGTGCTCCAGCCGCTCGACGACCAGCGGCAGGGGGTCGCAGCCCTCACCCGCTCGCGCGATGGTGGCGCGGTTCGGGGCGTGGGGGTTGGCGAGGACTTCACGGATCAGGGCGAGGCCCATTTCGGGGTGCGGCGGACGCTCTGGGAAGAAGTGGGTGAGGCCACAGAGCTGCCGCATCACGTCCGCCACCGGGCCCTCGACCTCGCGCCGCGGCCCCAGGGGCGGCACGAGGTGTGCGCCCGCGAGGTAGGCCCGGAAGTGGGCCTCGGTCTCCGGATCATGGCGAGCGTCCAGTTCGCGGAGCGCGTCGGCGCCGGCCTTGGCCCGGTCCTCGGGTCCGAGCCCCGTGGGCAGGCCCTCGCCGCGCACATGGGCGCGGAGTTCGACGGAGCGGCGGCCGGCTGCCCACTGCAGCCGGAACACGCGCGCCGCCAGGTCCTCGGGGTCGACCACGGCGTCGAAAGTCGGTGTGACGGGAATCTCCCCAGCGACGGCGAAGGGCGACCACGCCGGACTCGCGAGCCTCAGCCGGACGCGCGCGGGCACACCGGTCGTCGGCAGCGGCGCAGGGAACGTGGCACGGGCGCCGGGGGCGATCGTGCGGTTTCGCTCGCCGGGCTCCGGGTGGCGCCTGAGTCTTTCGTCCCGGACCAGCCGAACGGTGAGAAACCGGCCGTCGGGCATCTGGACCTCGACCGAGAGCGGCGGCCCCGCGCCATCGGGTCCAAACGTCACCGGCTTCGGCCCGCGGTTCTCGACGGTGAGCGTCACCGTCCCGTCCGCCGCCCGTGAGGCCGTGAGCGCCAGGTTCTCGGCGGGTCGGCGCGGTCGTCGGTCGGCCGTCGGTTGCAGCTTCGCGACCATCGCCGCCAGCGCGTCGGGCCCCGCGAGCCGCTCGATGGCCCCCGCCGCGGCCTCGACGACCACCGCGCGCCGCTCGTCGACCCGCTGACGTTGCCGACGCGCGCTGGACGTGTCCCCCGTGTACCAGTGCCCTCCAGCATCCTCGCCGAGGGACGCGCCGCCCCAGGCGAGGACCCATCGCCGCAAGTGTCCGAATTCCGGCGTCATTTCCACAACGAAGGCGGGCTCTCGCTCCAGGCGCGCGACCAGCCGGCCCGCCAGGAACGACACCGCCCACTTCAGGTGGATTCGGTGGGTGCCCTCGGACGCGTCGGTGCCCGACTCGGGCGCCAGCTTGCGATCGACGAACGCCGCCACCGCGTCCACGCCGGCGTCCGCGTCCGCCTCCCCGAGCACCCACAGCGCGGGTGAAAGACAGTCGAAGCCCGCGTCCGGCCTCCGCAGCCACGCGACGGCCTCGTCTACGAAAGGCGCCGGCTCGACGCGCAGCTTGCCACTCTGAACGACCTCCGGCGCACAGAACGCCGGCTTCTCCAGCCCCTGCGCCCGCGCGGACGCCGCACCGCAGAGCAGCGAGAGAAGGACCACCGCCGGGAGTCGCCTTGCCATCCGCGCACGCTACCACGACCGCGCCGCCCGCACCTCACTCGTACAGATCGGCCGTGCCCCAGTAGCGCGTGGCGACCTCGGGGGTGGCGTCGAAGCTGGGGCCGAGCACGTGGTCGACACACTCCACGGGCAGGGCCGCGGTGGGGTCGGCCAGGAAGGCGCGGAAGAGCTGGAACGGGCATGGGGGGCCGCCGTCGTCGACGGGGGAGCCCGTGAGCACGCCATGGGCGCCGTAGGGCATCTCGACGTAGGTCTGATGCGGGCCCGTGAGCCGGTCTCGGTAGCCCGTGGCCACGCGGGCGGGCGGGGCGGCGGGGTCGTAGCGGCCGGCCATCGTGAGCATGGGCACCTCGGGCGGGGCGTAGGCGGCGGCCAGGGGGTCGGCGGCGTAGCGGGGCCAGGTGTCCTGCAGGGTGAACGGCCCCACGAGCGCGTCCTGGAAGAAGTGCGCAGTCTCGCGGGCGGCGTCGACCCGGGCCGTGTCCACGGGCTCGCGCGGCCAGTTCTCCGAAAGCAGCACGTGCACCTGCGTCACCCGAGAGGTCCGCGGCAGTGTGTCGCCGCCCCGGCCGAACAGATTGCCGAAGAGCGTGGCGATGGCCTGCTGGTCCGCGGCCTCGCAGCGGTCGAGCCGCACGATGAGCGCGGGCAGCCAGTCGCGCAGGTTGTGATCCATCAGGAAGATGGCGAACACGATGCGCCAGGTGGCCAGATCCACGCCGAGCGAGCGGCAGTGGCCCGCGGCCAGCGACGCGTAGGTGCGCTCGAAGAACGCCCAGGGGTCGTCGCCGAGCGCGGCGGCGCAGCGCGGCACGGTGGGACACATGTCCTCGAACACCGCGCGCCCCACGGGCTCGAACCATGTGTCGTAGTCTTCGAGCGTGACCTCGGGCTGCACGGGGCCGTCCAGCACCACGCCGGCGGACTGTTCCGGGTGCAGCACGGCGTAGCGATGCGCCCAGAAGCTGCCATAGGAGATGCCATACACGAAGGTCCGTTGGCCCGGCCGGCGCGTGCGGTCGATGGCAAACGCCAGGTCGTGCGCGGCCTGCGTGGTGGAGAAGTATGCCAGCCGCTCGCCCCACTCGGCCTTCACCTCGTCCAGGCAGGCGGGCCACTCCTCGGCGCTGATCTGATAGCCCTCGGGCGTGCCCGTGGCCTCGGCGCTGCAGCCCAGGCGCGTGGCATCGCCGACGCCGCGGTGCTCGAGTGTGTAGATGTCCAGGTCGGGGTCCACGGCGTCCAGAAAGCCGTAGAAGTTGTAAAAAGACTCCGCCGAAGCCCCCGGGCCGCCCTGCAAGAGCCAGAGCTGCTTGCCCGTGCCCGGCCGATGCGACAGGAACACCTCGATGGACTCGCCCTCGGGGTCGTCGTGGTTCAGGGGCACGCTCAGGGTGGTGCATTCGGACCGGAATCGGTCCGGGCAGGCGCCCCACGGCAGGGGCGGCGGCGGGGCGGCGTCGGGGGCTGCATCCGGGGCAGACACATCGGGCGCGGCATCGGGCGTGGCATCGGGTGCAGAGAGCGCATCGGGCGCTGGCGCCGACACATCGGGGGCAGGTGCGGCGTCGGACGCCGGGGTCGCAGGCACCGCCGTGGCGCCGCCGTCGTCGCAGCCCGCCGCCGAGAGGAGCAGGCACAGTGTCATTTTGTTTCGCATGGCATCGATACTCCGGTCGCCCCGCCCGGGGAGCCACTCAAAGAACGCTCAAAGGGCCGCGAGCCGCTGCGCGCCGGCCCGGGGGGCTGCTACGGTGGCCTCGATGTCGTTCATCGCCCGCCCCGAAGAAGCCGACCTGCGCCCCGCCCTGGACGCGGACGCGCCGCTGGTCACCGTGTACGGCCTCGGGGGCGCTGGCGCGTCGACGCTCGTCGCCCGCGTGCTCGGCGACCGCGGCCCCACGCTCCGCGTGGATCTGTCGGCGCCGCAGGCCCGCACGCCCCGCGACGCCCCGCCGGGCACGCGGGTGTTCTTCGACCAGGTGCACGACATCCGCGCCGCCCGGGCCGTGGCGGCGTTCGTCGCGCGCACGGACGCCCGGGTCATCATGGCCGGGCGCCGGCCCCTCGGGCTCGCGAGCGAGCAGCGCGTGCCCCTGGGGCCGCTGCCCCGAGACGCCGCCCGCGCGCTGATCGACGCGTCGCTGCGCCGCCTGGGCCGCCGGGAGGACACCGCGGGCCTGGACATGCTGACCGACACCGCCGATGGCTGGCTCGCCGCCGCCCTGAGCCTGGTGCGCATGGCCCGCGTGCTGGGCGCCCCCGCCGCGGCCGAGCGCTTCGCCGAGGTGCTGGACGCGGACGACGACGCCCGCTGCGCCGACGTCCTGAGCGCGACGTGGCACACACTGCCCGCCGCCGCCCGCCAGGCCCTCGCCACGCTCGCCTGCGCCCACGCGCCCCTCGCCGCCCGGACGCTCTCGGGGCCGCTGGCGAAGGGCCTGCCCGCGCTGCTGGACGCCGGCCTGCTGGAACTCCGGGACGCCCACCTGCGCGTGCCCGCCCCGGCGGCCGGTTTCGCGCGCCGGACCGCGCCCGAGGCCGCGCTGCGGGCCGCCCGGAAGACCCACGCCGCCGCCGTGCTCGTGGACGCCGAGGCCGCCCGCGCCCGGCATCGCACCGACCCGGTCACCTCGGGCGCGACGCTGGAGCGCCTGCGCGGCGACCTGCTCGCGCTGGCCTGCGACGAGGACGCCGCGACCGCGGTCCGGGCCGCGCTGGCGCTGGAGCCGCTGCTCACGGGGCGCCTGGAGCGCGCGGGCGTCGTCGGGCTGTACGAGCGCACGCGGCGGCTGGCCGCGTCTGTGTCTCCGACCGCCGAGGCGGACGCGACGCTGGCCCTGGCGCGCACCTGGATCACCCGGGGCGACCATGAGAGCGCGGAGCATCTGTTGGCGGCGGCGGAGGTGCTGGAGACCCAGCCACGGACGCGCGCGTACCGGCGGGTCTACCGGGCGCATCTGCAGGCGTGGCGCGGGGATCCGGCGGGGGCCGAGGCGCTGCTCGACACAGTCGCGCCCGGCCTGGACGAAGACCTGATCGAAGACACGCGCCTGCAACGCATCTTCGTCGCGCTCCAGCGCGGCGATCTGGACGCCGCCGACACACTCGCCCGCCTCGCCGCCGAACACGCCGCGCGCCGGCCCTCGCCCCGCATGCTCGCGGCCGCGCGGCGTTTCATCGCCGAGACGATGCTCCGCCGCGGGGACGCCGCCGGCGCCGTGCCCCTGCTCGCCGAGAGCCGCGACGCGATGGCGCATTGCGGCGACCACGCCGGGGCGATCTTCTTCACGAGCCGGCTGGTCGAGGCCCTGCGCCTCGCCGGCCGCACGGACGACGCCGCGGCCGAGGCCCGGCGGGCGGCCGAGCAGGCGGCGCGCACGGGCGAGTCCACGCTGGAGCTCACGGTGCTCGAGGCCCTGGGCGAGGACGCCGCGTCCTGGGGCCGCGTCGCCGAGCTGGCGTGGCGGGCGCAGATGCCCGTTCTCCGCGCCGCGGCGCAGCGACGCCTGGCCGCCTGCGCGCCCCCCGCCGCCCCCGAGACGCTGCGGCTCACCCCGGCCACCCTTCGCGCCGTCCTGACCGATACGTCCGTCAGCCTCGCCCGGCGCCAAACGCTCTGGCGCCTGCTCGCGGCGCTCTCCGAGGCCCACGCGCGCGGCATCGCGCTCCCGCAGGACACCCTGTTCGCCGCCGGCTGGCCCGACGAGCGCGCCGAGCCCGACTCGCGCAAGAAGCGGGTGCAGACCGCCGTGTGGACGCTGCGCCGCCTGCTGCTCGGCGACCATCTCCACACCCGGCCCGAGGGCTACGCGCTCTCGGGCGACCTGCGCGTGGTGTTCGAGCGGGACTGAGCGCGCGGCTCAGGTCGCCGCGGAGAGGCCCTGCACCACGGCTTGCATGCGGGTCCGCACCTCGCCCATCACATGCGCGAGCGCCGGCAGGTCGGCCAGGCCGAACAGCGGCTCCGGGTCCGTCACGTGCACGCGGCAGCCGGACTCGACGGCCTCGACCACCACGTTGCAGGGCAGCAGGATGCCGATCTCGGGCTGTACACCCAGGGCCTCGTTGGCGAAGCCAGGGTTGCAGGCCCCCAGGATGGTGTAGGGCGCGCGGGTCAGGCCGAGCTTCTTCTGGAAGACCTCGTGCACGTCGATGCGGGTGAGGATGCCGAAGCCCTGGGCGGCCAGCAGGGCGGTCACTCGCTCGATGGTCGCGGTGTGGGTGCCGGGGACGGAGACGCTGAAGGCATATCGGGTCATGGATGTTCGTATGTCCCGAATCGCGCAAAGCGCAAGGCCCACGCCTCGCGCTCCGGGGACGTGGTCGTTTCCATGAAGGCGTTCACGGCCACCGCCGTGGCAGTCGACCGACCTCAGGCGGCACGAAGGTTCGTTTTCGTGGGCACCATCAACCGCGAGCGCCCGGACGGGCGTCAGTCGATCCGGCAGCCGCGCTGCTCCAGCTCCGGCCGCACGCCCTCGAAGGCGCGGCGGTAGCGGAACCAGGGGATCGTCGTCCACAGGTGGTGGACCAGGTGGTAGTTCTGCGCGAGCAGCAGCGCGTGGAGCACCGCGCCGGGGTAAGCCCGGGTGTCGCGATACCGCCCTCGCGCGTCGTGCGGGACGTGCGGCAGGTAGTCGAAGGCGTAGGCCAGCACGGTCGCGGCGCCCAGGGCCGGCACGAGCCAGCACCAGAGGAACCACTCGCGGGTCGCGGGCATCGAGAGCGCCGCGGCGGTGACACCGAGCAGCAGGGCCTCGTTGACCAGGACCTCCGTCAGCTCGCCCCGGCTGCGCCAGAGGGGCCGCCCGTAGAAGTGCCGCCGGTAGTCGACCAGGATGCCGAGGCAGTGCAGCGGCAGCAGGAAACGGGGTCGCCGCGAGACCCCGAAGTCCGGGTCGCGCTCGGGATCGTTCGTGTGGGAGTGGTGCTCCAGGTGAATCGCACGGAACGAACGGAAGGGGCTGTAGAGCAGCGTCGCCGCCACGCGCCCGAGCAGGCCGTTCACGCCCTTGTTCGCATGCGCGACGCCGTGCACCGCCTCGTGCATGACCGTGAACGACACATAGCAGGCCACCATGCAGGCGAGCGTGGCGACCTCGCGCGGCAGGCCGAGCGCGAGCCACGCCCAGGGGCCGCCGACCATGAGCGTCAGGGCGAGCGCCATGAGCCCCACGGTCGGGTTCGCCCACGTCGACGGGGCCGCGCCGAGCCAGGTGCGATCGAGTTTGATGGGCGCCTCGCGCCCGCCGGTCACGGCCTCGGTGGGGGGGGCACTCAGGGCACTTCGGGTCATGTCCGTTGGTAGTTCGCGAGCGACCCAAAGCGCAACCCCATTGCCTCCGCCGCCCGCTTCGTCTTGACTGGCGCCCCATGCAGACCCCCCGCGACCCCTGGCTCTCCCGCGCGGAAGCGCTCATGGCGCTGCCGTTCTTCGACCTGCTGTACGAGGCGCACCGCGTGCACCGGGCCCACCACGAGGTCCTGGACGTGCAGAAGTGCGCGCTGTTGTCGATCAAGACCGGCGGCTGCCCCGAGGATTGCGCGTACTGCCCGCAGTCGGCCCACTACGACACGGGCCTGAAGCGCGAGGCGCTGATGCCGCTGGCCGAGGTCCGCGAGGCGGCGCGCACGGCGGCGGCCAACGGCGCGGCGCGCTTCTGCATGGGCGCGGCCTGGCGGCAGCCCAAGGACGGCCCGGAGTTCGACCGCGTGCTGGACATGGTGCGCGCCGTGAAGGCCGAGGGCCTGGAGGCCTGCCTGACCCTGGGCATGCTCACGCCGGAGCAGGCCGTGCGGCTGCGCGAGGCCGGGCTGGACGCCTACAACCACAACCTGGACACGAGCCGCGAGCACTACGACCGCATCATCTCCACGCGCACCTACGACGAGCGCCTGACGACGCTGCGCAACGTGCGGAAGGCCGGCATCACGATCTGCAGCGGCGGCATCATCGGCATGGGCGAGTCCACCCGCGACCGCTGCGCGCTGCTGGCCGAGCTGGCCGCGCTGGAGCCACAGCCCGAGTCCGTGCCCATCAACCTGCTCATCCCCGTCGAGGGCACGCCCCTGGCCGCCTCCGCGCCCGTGGACCCGCTGGATCTGGTGCGCATGGTCTGCGTGGCGCGCATCCTGATGCCCCACAGCCGCGTGCGACTCTCCGCCGGCCGCACCGCCCTGAGCCGTGAGGCGCAGGTGATGTGTTTCTTCGCGGGCGCCAACTCGATCTTCGTGGGCGACACGCTGCTGACGTGCCTGAACCCGCCGCCGGACGCGGACGCGGCGCTGCTGTCGAGTTTGACTGGTTCGAGCCCGGGCGCAGGCGCCGCCCCCCCGTGACGCTGCCCGCCTCGGCCGCGCGCCGCCTCGAGGCCCGCCGGGATGCGGGTCTGCTGCGCGCGCTGCCCGAGCCGCGGCCCGGCGCCCTGGACCTGATCTCCAACGACTTCCTGGGTTTCGCCGAGGACGCCGTGCTACGCGACCGCCTGGCCGACGCGATGCGCACGCTGCCGGTGGGTGCGACGGCCTCGCGCCTGGTGCGCAACGCCGCGGACGAGGCCGTGAACGCCGCGGAGTTGGCGCTCGCGGGCTTCTGCGGGCGCGAGGCGGGCCTCTTGTACCCCTCGGGTTTCCAGGCCAACGCCGGCCTGCTGACGGCCCTGCTCCAGCCCGATGACCTCGTCTTCTCGGACGCGCTCAACCACGCCTCGATCATCGACGCCCTGCGGCTCTCGGGCGCGCGGCGCGTGGTGTATCCGCACGGGGACGCGGCGGCGCTCGCCCGCCTGCTTGAGACGACGCCGGCCCCCACGGGCGAGCGGTACGTGGTCTCCGAGAGTGTGTTCGGCATGGACGGCGATCTGGCGCCGCTCGCGCAAATCGTCGGGGCGGCCGAGGCGCACGGCGCCCATGTCATCGTGGACGAGGCCCACGCCACGGGTCTGTTGGGGCGCGGCGCCGGCGCCGTGGCCGCCGTCGGGCTGAGTCATCGGGTGCTGGCCACCGTGCACACGGGCGGCAAGGCGCTGGGCGTGGCGGGCGGCTTCGTGGCCTGTGACGCCGATCTGCGCGCGGCGCTGGTCAACCTGTCGCGGCCGTTCGTGTATTCGACCGGCGTCATGCCGGCGCTGGCGGTGGGTCTGCGGCTCGCGGTCGAGCGGTGGGCCGAGGTCGGCGCCGAGCGGGCGCAGGCGGTGCTGGAGACGGCGCGGGCGCAATTCAGCGTCGCCGCGGAGATCCCCGGGCTGCACGCGCTGCCCCCGGACGCGGCCATACTACCGCTGCTCTGCGGTACGCCAGAGCGCGCGATGACACTCGCCGCGGGCCTGTGCGAGGCCGGCTTCGACGTGCGCGGCTACCGCCCCCCCACCGTGCCCGAGGGGACTTCTCGTTTGCGGCTCACCGTGCGTTTCGGCGTCACGCCCGCCGACTGGTCGCGGCTGTGGGATGTGTTGCGGAGGCTCGCGTGACCGCCCCCCGCCGAGGTCTGTTCGTCACCGGCACGGACACGGGCGTGGGCAAGACCCTCGTCAGCGCCGCCCTGTTGGCCGCGCTGGGCGACGCTGCGGTGTATTACAAACCCGTGCAGACCGGCGACGACGACGACACCGCCACGGTCGCCCGTCTGAGCGGGGGTGCCACGCTGCCGCCCGGTCTGTCCCTGCCGATGCCCGCCGCGCCCTACCGCGCCGCGCTGGCCGCCGGCACGACCGTGGAGCTCAGCGCCCTGGTCTCGGGCGCGCACGGGGCCGGTGACCGCCTGCTCGTGGCCGAGGGCGCCGGCGGCGTGCTGGTGCCGCTCACCGCCCGCGAGACCACCTGCGATCTGATCGCCGCGCTGGGGCTGCCGACGCTCGTCGTCGCCCGCACCCGCCTGGGCACGCTGAACCACACGATGCTCACGGTCGAGGCGCTGCTGCGGCGCGGCCTGAGCGTCGCCGGCGTGGTGCTCAACGGACCGCCGGACACGACCCCGCCGAGCCTCGTCGATACGCTGCACGCCGCGCTGCCGGCCGAGGTGCGCGTCGTCGCCGAGGTGCCCGAGCTGCCCGGGGACGACCCCCTGACTCCGGCGCGCCTGCACGCGCTGGCGCACGCCCACCTGACCCCCTGGATCCGCCGCTGGAGGCCCGCATGAGCCGCTCCCACCCCACCGACCCGCTCCTCGCCCGCGACGCCGCGGTGATGTGGCACCCCTACACGCAGCACGCCCTGGGCGAGCCGCCGCTGCCCGTCGCGAGCGCGCACGGCGCGTGGCTGAACCTCACGGACGGCCGCCGCCTGCTGGACGCCGTGTCGTCCTGGTGGGTGAACCTGCACGGCCAC
Organism: uncultured Myxococcales bacterium; assembly: GCA_903847385.1. Taxonomy (GTDB): domain Bacteria; phylum Myxococcota_A; class Bradymonadia; order UBA7976; family UBA1532; genus CAINDO01. Next base: position 2,492 of record CAINDO010000589.1, on the reverse strand, counting down.
GGGCACCCGGCCCTGGTCTCGGCGCTGTCGGCGCAGGCCGCGCGCCTGGAGCACGTGCTCTTCGCCGGCTGCACGCACGAGCCCGCGGTCCACCTGGGCGAGCGCCTGATCGCCCTGGCCAACGCCGGCGGCGCGAACGTGGAGCGCGTGTTCTACTCGGACAACGGGTCGACCGCGGTCGAGGTCGCGCTGAAGATCGCCTTCCAGGCCGCCCAGCAGCGCGGCGAGACGGGCCGCACGCGGTTCCTGGCGCTGCACGGGGCCTACCACGGCGACACCTTCGGCGCGATGGCCGTGGGCGAGCCCGAGGGGTTCCACAGTGTGTTCCGGCCGCTGCTGGCCCCCGTGGACTTCATCCGTCCCGACGACCTGGCCACCCTGAACTGGACGCTGGAGACGCGCGGCCACGAGTACGCCGCGATGATCGTCGAGCCGCTGGTGCAGGGCGCGGCGGGCATGCGCATGTATTCGGCGGGGTTCCTCGCCGAGGCCGCGCGGCTGTGTCGCGGGCGCGGCGTGGCGCTCATCGCGGACGAGGTGTTCACCGGCTTCGGCCGCACGGGCACGATGTTCGCGTTCGAGCAGGCCGGTGTGTCGCCGGATCTGATCTGTCTGTCCAAGGGGCTCACGGCGGGCATGCTGCCGCTGGCGGCGACCCTGGCCACGCGGGCGCTCTTCGAGTGTTTCCAGGGCGAGGGCGTGGACCGGGCGTTCCTGCACGGCCATTCGTTCATGGCCAACCCGCTGGCCTGCGCCGTGGCCAACGCCTCGCTGGACCTGCTGCTCGAGCCCGCCGCAATCGCCCGGCGCGCCGAGCTCGCCGAACAGACGCGCCGCCACGTCGCCGCCCTGCGGAGTCATCGCGGCCTGAAGAACCCGCGCAGCCTGGGTCTGATCGGCGCCGCCGATCTGCGCAATGGCACGGGCGCGTATGGCAGCAGCGCGTCACGTCGACTGCGTGCCGAAGCGGCCACGCGCGGGGTGCTCCTGCGCCCGCTCGGGGATGTGTTGTACGCCGTGCCGCCCTACTGCGTCACGGACGAGGAGCTGGCGACCATCTGGCGCGTGCTGGGCGAGATCGCCGCCCCCTGAGCCGCGCGGCGCTCAGCCCCGGGGCTGGGCGAGCAGCGTGATCTTCTGCCAGATCTTCAGGCTCAGGTTGGCCGTCAGGCGCTCCAGATCGCTCACGGCGTCCGTCACCACGGCGTCGGGCATGCTCTGGGCGTACAGCGCGGCGACCTTGGAACACAGCGACAGCAGCTCGGAGCAGTAGTCCAGGTACCGCGCGAGCTCCCAGGGCGTGAGCGCGCGCTCCGGCGAGCTGGTCGTGGGCGACCCGCCGAGGAGCGCGAAGGTGGGGTCCTTGGTGAGCTGGTGCATGTCCACCACGTGGATGACCGACCGCAGCTCGTGAAGCGCGCGCAAGGCCCGGCGCCGCTTCATGCGATCCTCCCAGGTCACCAGGAAGAACACCCCCGCACCGAGCACCCCGAGCACCTGCAGGCCCGAGTCGACGCCCTGGATCGCCGCGAAGACATCGGCCGGCCGGGTCTTGCCGACGTCGACGCCATCGAGCAGCGGCGTCGCGCCGAGGACCACGCCGAGGACCGCGAGGCCCGTGAGCAGGCGCAGCTTCCAGTAGGGGCGCCCGAGGGCCTCCGCGCGCTCGCCGGCGTCCCTGGAGAGCGCACAGAGCTCGCCGGCCACCCGGGCCAGGCCGCTCTCCGGAAAACGCTCCAGGATGCGGTCGCGCGTGCGCTCGGCGGTGCGGGCGATGAGCGCCGCGTCGAGTCTTCGAGCCGTGGTCAACGGTGCACGCGCCTCAGAGCGCCCCGCCGCGCTCGTAGATCACGCGCTCCCAGTCGACGCTCTCGTTCAAACCCTGGGTGGCGCCACATCGATAGCCGCCGACATCGCCCAGCGTGTGCCAGCACAGGCGCTGCTCGCCCAGGCTGCCCTCGACGTCGCACTGGCTCCTGGAAATGGCGGCACCCGGGGGCGCGAAGCCCCAGGAGTAGCCGGGCGTGAAGTACCAGGCGACGCCGTTGTGCAGGTGGGTCGAGGTCGAGTCCGCCGGGTCGACGCGGAAGATCTCCGCGCGGGTGCCCATCGCCGCCACGGTGAGGGTCTGCGGGGCGTTGACCGGCCGGCAGGCCATCACGAGCACGGACTGGTCGCAGTCGGCCTGGATCTGCGCAACCGGCGGGTCGACGTTGTAGAGGCCCGTGAAACACGGCCGGAACCCGCCGGCGAGGAGCTCGTTCTCGGCCACGCCCGTGCGAATGCCGGCGAAGCTCAGGCCCGCACAGGGCAGCGGCCCGACCGAGGGCGCCGGCGTCGCCAGGCCCACGCGGTTGAACACCCCCGCCTCGACGCGGATGCGCCCGAGGCCCCCCGCGCCACCGGCGCCGTTGCTGCCGCCCGCGCCGCCGCCGCCGCCCGCCGAGAGCGAGCCCGCGAGGGAGACCGTGCCGGCGCGCAGGAGCACGCTG
>CAINDO010000588.1 GCA_903847385.1 uncultured Myxococcales bacterium | reverse complement strand
GGTCATCAAGTTCACGACGCTCTTCGGCCTCCTCGCCGTCGAGATGGCCATCAAGCCCGAGTTCGCCCAGTACCGCATGCTCCTGGCGCTGATCTTCTTCCTCACGTCCGTCGTGTTCGTCTACCGCTCCTTCTACGGCATGCGCATCAAGGACGACTCGGCCACGAGCCACTGAGCCGAGCCGTGAGCGACGCCCACCCCACCGACCCTTCCGCTGCACCGCAGGATCCCGAGGCCCACGGCCACGGGAGCACCGCGGCCCTCGCCCTCGCCGCGCTCGGCATCGTCTACGGGGACATCGGCACCAGCCCCCTCTACGCCATCAAAGAGTGTTTCCACAGCGCCCACGCGGTGGGTGCGACGGAGGCCAACATTCTCGGCGTGCTGTCGCTGGTGTTCTGGTCGTTGACGATGGTCGTGACGGTCAAGTACCTCACCTACATCATGCGGGCCGACAACCACGGCGAGGGCGGCATCTTCGCCCTGCTCGCGCTCGTGCCCGCCGACGACCGCATCGGCAGGCGGATGCGCAGCGCCGTGGTGCTCGCTGCGGTCTTCGCGGCGGCGCTCCTGTACGGCGATGGCATCATCACCCCGGCCATCTCCGTCCTTTCGGCGGTCGAGGGCCTGGGTGTGGCCACGGCGGCGATGGACAGCTACATCGTCCCCATCACCTGCGTGGTGCTTTTGAGCCTCTTCGTGGTTCAGAAGAAGGGGACGGCCGGCATCGGTCGCGTCTTCGGCCCGGTCATGATCGTGTGGTTCGTCGCCCTGGCGGGTCTCGGCCTGGTCCAGATCATCAAGAACCCCTCGGTCCTGGCCGCGCTCAACCCGATCCACGCGCTGCGCTTCTTCGACGGCAACCTGCACTCGGCCTTCCTGGTGCTCGGCTCCGTGGTGCTGTGCATCACGGGCGGCGAGGCGCTGTACGCAGACATGGGCCACTTCGGCCGCCGGCCCATCCAGGTCTCCTGGTATGCCATCGTCTTCCCGGCCCTCCTGCTCAACTATCTGGGCCAGGGTGCCATCCTGCTGGCCGACCACAGCCCCGAAGTCCTGGAGAATCCCTTCTACGCGCTCGTGCCGCGCTCGATGCTCTACCCGATGGTGGCCCTGGCCACCGCGGCGACCGTCATCGCTTCGCAGGCGCTGATCTCCGGCGCCTTCTCGCTGACGCGGCAGGCGATTCAGCTCGGGTTCCTGCCGCGCATGCACATCGTGCACACCTCGGGCGAGACCGAGGGGCAGATTTACATCCCGCTCGTGAACCAGGCGCTGGCGGTGGCCTGCATCGCCCTGGTCCTGGCCTTCAAGTCGTCGACCAACCTGGCCGCCGCGTACGGCATCGCCGTGACGGGCACCATGTGCATCACGACCTTCGTGTACTACTTCGTGGCCCGGTACCACTGGCGCTGGCCCCTGTGGAAGATCCTGCCCCCGGTGCTCGTGTTCCTGGCCTTCGACCTGACCTACTTCGGCAGCAACGCGCTGAAGTTCTTCGATGGCGGCTACTTCCCGATCGCGGTCGGTCTGTGGCTGCTGTTCACCATGGCCACCTGGCGTGATGGCCGGCGGCTCCTGGCCGAGAGCTTCTCGAAGCGCACGCTGCCCTTCGACCTCTTCCTGGACGACGTGAAGAACACCCAGCCGCACCGCGTTCGGGGCCCGGCCGTGTTCATGTTCTCGTCGCCCACGGGGACCTCGCCGGTGCTGCTGCATCACCTGAAACACAACCAGGTGCTGCACGAGCAGGTCGTGATGCTGAGCATCCAGAGCGAGCGGCGGCCCTATGTGCACCCCTCGCAGCAGCTCAGCGTCGAGTCCTTGGGCGAGGGCTTCTACCGGCTCACGGCCCACTTCGGGTACATGGAGTCGCCCAACGTGCCGACGATCATGGCCCGGGCCACCCTGCTCGGCCTGAAGACGACGCCGGAGACGACCTCGTTCTTCCTGGGCCGCGAGACGCTCCTGACCAACGGTCCGGCGAAGATGCTGCGCGTGCGGAAGATCCTGTTCTCACTCATCTCCCGCAACGCCCAGAGCGCCACGGCGTTCTTCGGGCTGCCCCCGGGCCGGGTCGTCGAGCTCGGCATGCAGATCGACCTTTGACCTCGGGCGAGGTCGACCTCGGCCGGGTGTTGCCGGTCTGGAGCGTGCTGCCCTTCGCGCTCTTGCTGGGCTGCATCGCCCTCTTGCCGCTGAAGGCGCCGCACTTCTGGGAGAGCAACCGGAACAAGGCCCTGGTCAGCGGGGCGCTGTCGGTGGTCTTCGCCGGCGCGCTCGTGGCCACTTACGGCGGCGCCGCCACGGCCGAGCTGACGCACGCGATGCTCGACTTCGCGTCGTTCCTCTGCTTGTTGGGGGCGCTCTTCACCATCTCCGGCGGGGTCTACGTCCGGGGGTCGCTGGACGGCACGCCGCTGGGCAACACGATGCTGCTCGCGCTGGGCGCCGTGCTGGCCAACCTGATCGGCACCACTGGCGCTTCGATGGTGCTCATTCGTCCGTTCCTGCGGGCGAACCGCCGCCGCCTGTCCAAGACCCACCTGGTCGTGTTCTTCATCTTCGTGGTGTCCAACACCGCCGGGCTCCTCACGCCCCTGGGTGACCCCCCGCTGTTCCTGGGCTTCTTGAAGGGCGTGCCCTTCGAGTGGACGCTCCGCCTGTGGAAGGAGTGGCTGCTGGTCGTCGGCCTGCTGCTGGTGGTGTTCAACCTGCTCGACCAGAAGATCTTCCAGCGCGAGGAGGCCCTGCTGCCCGGCTCGCAGCTCGAGGAGGCGATGCAGCACGAGCCCATCGGTGTGTCGGGCTGGCGCAACCTTTGGCTGTTGGGCGGCGTGGTCGCCATCGTGCTGGCCAAGGGTCAGGGCTGGTTCAACGGCGGCGAGGTCTGGGCTTTCGGGCCGCAGGAGGTCGGCCTCATCGCCCTCGGCGTGACGAGCGTTCAGATCACCCCCAAGGACATCCACGCCCGGAACGGCTTCGGCTTCGGGCCCATCATCGAGGTCGCGGTGCTGTTCCTGGGCATCTTCGTGACGATGATCGCCCCGCTGAAGCTGCTGAACACACACGGCGGCGAGCTCGGGCTCACGGCGCCGGCGCAGTTCTTCTGGGCCTCGGGCCTGCTCTCCAGCTTCCTGGACAACGCACCGACCTACCTGACCTTCGCGGCGGCGGCGGCGGGCAACGCCGGCATCAACGCCAGCGGCGCGCGCTACCTGGGAGACTTCCTGGCCTCGGGGCCGGCGGCGGAGCTCATCCTGGCCGCGATCTCCTGCGGCTCGGTGTTCATGGGCGCCAACACGTACATCGGCAATGGCCCCAACTTCATGGTCAAGGCCATCGCCGAGGAGAACGGGGTCCAGATGCCCTCGTTCTTCGGTTACATGAAGTGGTCCGGCGCCGTGCTGCTGCCCATCTTCGTGGTCGTGACGCTGGTCTTCTTTCGGTAGTTTCGTCGGGGCTCGGCGCTTCTGCGGGCTGTTCCCTCCGAGCGGACCGGCGTATCCTCGCCGCGCCATGAACGCCGAATTCCAGAAGCATCTCGCCACGCAGATCCAGTCACTCCACGAGGCCGGCCTCTACAAGGCCGAGCGCGTGATCACCTCGCCCCAATCGGCCAACATCCGTGTGGCCGGCGGGCAGTCCGTGCTGAACTTCTGCGCCAACAACTACCTGGGGCTCGCCAACCACCCCGCCCTCGTCGAGGCCGCCCGCGAGGCCCTGCCGAAGTACGGCTTCGGCATGTCCTCCGTGCGGTTCATCTGCGGCACGCAGGATGTCCACAAGGCGCTGGAGGCCCGCCTGTCGAGTTTCCTCGGCACGGAGGACACGATCCTCTACGGGTCCTGCTTCGACGCCAACGGCGGTCTGTTCGAGACGATTCTCGGTGAAGAGGACGCCGTCATCAGCGACGCCCTGAACCACGCCTCCATCATCGATGGCGTCCGGCTCTGCAAGGCGCAGCGGTACCGCTATGCCAACAACGACATGGCCGACCTCGAGGCGCAGCTCCAGGCCGCGTCCGGCGCGCGCTTCAAGCTGATCGCGACGGACGGTGTGTTCTCCATGGATGGCATCATCGCCAACCTGAAGGCCATCTGTGACCTCGCCGATCGCTACGGCGCGCTGGTGATGGTCGATGACTCCCACGCCGTCGGGTTCGTCGGCGAGAAGGGTCGTGGCACGCCGGAATACTGCGATGTGATGGGCCGGGTGGACATCATCACCGGCACGCTGGGCAAGGCGCTGGGCGGGGCCTCGGGCGGCTATACCTCCGGTCGCAAAGAGATCGTCGAGTGGCTGCGGCAGCGGTCGCGGCCGTATCTGTTCTCCAACACGCTGGCGCCCGTGATCGCCGCGACCTCGCTGAGTGTCCTCGACCTGCTCGAGCAGGGGGACGCGCTGCGGGCGCAGTTGCGTGACAATCAAACGTACTTCCGCGCCGAGATGGGCAAGCTCGGCTTCAAGCTCCTCGGTCGCGACCATGCCATCATCCCCGTGCTCCTCGGGGACGCCCGGCTGGCGCGGGACATGGCCGAGGCCCTGCTCGGGCATGGCATCTACGTCATCGGCTTCTCGTACCCCGTCGTCCCGCAGGGCGGCGCGCGCATCCGCACGCAGCTCTCGGCCGCCCACACCCGCGCCGACCTCGAGCGCGCCGTCGCCGCCTTCGCCGAGGTCGGCCGCGCGCTCGGTGTCATCGCCTGACGCTTCTTTCGAGCCTGACCCCCCACGGAAAGAACCCCATGAGCACCGCCATCACCGGCAAGATGAAAGCCCTGGTCAAGTCCCGTCGTGAGCCCGGCATCTGGATGGGCGAGGTGGACATCCCCGAGATCGGGCCCAACGACGTCCTGATCAAGATCCACAAGACGGCCATCTGCGGCACGGACATCCACATCTATAAGTGGGACGAGTGGTCGCAGCGCACCATCCCGGTGCCCATGCACGTGGGCCACGAGTTCATGGGCACCATCGCCGCGCTCGGGTCGCACGTGGTCGGGCTATCGCTCGGTCAGCGGGTCAGCGGCGAGGGGCACATCACCTGCGGCCACTGCCGCAACTGCCGCGCGGGCAAGCGACACCTGTGCCGCAACACCGTGGGCGTGGGCGTGAACCGCCCCGGCGCGTTCGCGGAGTATCTGGCGATGCCGGCGGTGAACGTGTTCCCGCTGCCGGACGCCGTGACGGACGAGGTCGCGGCCTTCCTGGATCCCTTCGGCAACGCGGCGCACACTGCGCTGAGCTTCGACATGGTCGGCGAGGACGTGCTCATCACCGGCGCCGGCCCCATCGGCATCATGGCGGTCGCCATCTGCCGGCACGTGGGGGCTCGGCACGTGGTCATCACGGACGTGAACGACTTCCGGCTCGATCTGGCCCGCAAGATGGGCGCCACCCGCGCCGTGAACGTGGCCAACGAGAAGGTCGAAGACACCATGAAGTCGCTCGGCATGAGCGAGGGCTTCGACGTCGGCCTGGAGATGTCCGGCAACCCCTCGGCCATGCGCTCGCTCTTCGCGACGATGAATCACGGCGGCCGCGTGGCGCTCCTCGGCATCCCGCCGGCGGAGACCGCGATCAACTGGGACCACGTGATCTTCAAGGGTCTGATCCTCAAGGGGATCTACGGCCGCGAGATGTTCGAGACCTGGTACAAGATGTCCGCGATGCTCCAGAGCGGGCTGGACATCACGCCGGTCATCACGCACCGGTTCAAGATCGACGACTACGGGCAGGGATTCGAGGCGATGGCCTCGGGGCAGAGCGGGAAGGTGATCCTCGACTGGCTGGCCTGAGCGCGGGGCTCAGGCGCCCATGGAGTAGGGCAGCGCCAGGGACGCGAGAAACAGGGCGACCAGAAGAATTCCACGCGCGGTCATCGGCTCCTCCTTCGGGAAAACGTGAGCGAGACGAGGCGAAACTACGGCGGATAGAAGCGATTGTCAATATTAATCGCTTCTGTTTGCAATGTGAGTTTGGGTTAACCCTGATTCGCCCGGCTCAGGTGTGGGGCTCCTCCGGGTGGAGCCGCGTGTCGAACCGCGGCGCGAGCATGCGCAGCTCGCCCCGCAGCGCGCTCAGGAAATAGCCGCGGAGTCGCTGCTCCTCGTCCGGAGTCAGGTCGCCGTTCTGACGCAGCCGGTCCGCGAGCACGTGCTCCAGCGTCGGTACGTCCGCCCGCACGCCGAGCAGGCGCGCGAGGGCCTCTCGCTTCTCCACCAGGATGGCAGGGCCCTCCTCGGCTTCGGCGGCGGCGGACTCCAGCATCTGCGCGACGAGCCGCACGCGAAACGCCATCGGCGTGTCGGCGCCCAATGCGGGGCCGACGCGCTCGGCGAGGAAGACGGCGGCGGCGCGCAGCAGTTCGGGGAGGGGTGTCGCTTCGCTCATGGGCCCGTCTCGATGAGGCGCAGCGCCTCGAACTCCATCTCCGGCGCGCGGCGGGGGATGGCCAGGTGTTCGATCTCGGCGCCGGGGTTGCGCAGGGCGTGGCGCAGGGCGCCGAGGGCCCAGCGCAGGTTGCCGGCCACGGCCCACCAGTGCAGGTCCGCCGGGCGGATGGGCCGGCCGCTCAGGTCCACGTAAGCCGCCAGGAACGGCTCCAGCTCGCCGAACCCGCCCACGGGCCGGTCGAGGTGGCCGTAGCGCCAGTCCCGGAGCGTGAGCCAGGCGAGATCCTCGAGCGGGTTGCCCCAGTGGGCGCACTCCCAGTCGAGCACCGCGGAGAGGCCGTGCTCGGTGACCAGGAAGTTCCCGGTGCGGAAGTCGCCGTGGACCAGCGCGATCTCGCGGCTCACGGGCGGGTGCCGCCGCAGCCAGCGCAGGATGTACTCGCTGGCGGGCCGTGACGCGGGCAGCGCGTCCAAGGCCTGCTCGAAGCCGGCAATCTGCGCGGCCACGGGGTCCACCGTGCTCAGGTACGGCGCGCGGTCGATGCCGAGGTCCTGCCCGGTGGCCGGGGTGAGCGCGTGGAGCGAGGCCAGCGACTCGGCGAGCTGAATGGGCAGGCGCGTGCGGGCCGTCTCGAACTCCGGCCCGCGCACGATCCGAGGGCCGAGCGCCGTCCCGGGGGCGAAGTCCATCAGGAACGCGTCGAGCCCGGGCCCGAAGAGGTCCGGGACCAGGATCTCCACGGCCGGCGTTCGCACGCCGGCGCGGACCACCGCGCGAATCACGTCGAACTCCTGCGCGCGGCGCAGCGTGCCGAACCCGGGCGAGGCGGCGTCGCCGCGCAACGCGAAGACCCGACGACCGGCGCAGGGACCCTCGAGGATCTCGAGGTCGAGACGGAAGTTCTCCTGGCCGGCGCCCCCGTGCAACGGAGTCAGGGCGTTCACGGTCACCGCGCCACCGAACGACGTGGTGAGCCGCTCGCGCAGGGTGGTGGCCAGGGCCAGCTCTGCGAGGGTCGACATGCTCAGGGTGTATCCCGAACCGCGCCGGGCGACAAGTTGGCGGCGCGCGTGGGGCTGAAGCGCCGCGCAGCCGCGCGCGCGAAGGCTCGCCAGGAGGGCGTGGGGAGCTGGCCACCGGCGCCGGGGAGCACGAACCACACGCCGGAGAGCGTCGCCGGCGGGCCGGCGCCCAACACGTGCAGCTCCTCGGCGGGCATGTAACCCTGACCCACGAGCGCCACGCGGCGGCCGTCCGGTGCCGCAGCGACGTCGAGCAGGACCACCGCATGGCCGGGGCTGCCCGGATCGACGAAGACATCGCCGGCCTCGAGCGCGGCGGCCTCGGGCACGGACGCCGTGTCCAGCCGCAGCGACTGCGTGCCCGCGTACCGGAACACCAGCTTCAGCCAACTGCGGAAGCTGGCGTGGCTGGTGGCCCGCCGCTCCCCGGCGTGGCGTGAGATCCCGCGTCCGACCGCGACGACCCGCTCGCCCGCCACCCAATCGGTGAAGCGGACCCGGTCCCCCGAGGTGAAATGGAATGCAGTGCTGGGCCCGAGGCCCCGGCTCCAGCGCCACTCGGCGTACAGGCGCAGGGCGGTGTCTGCACACTGCTGGCTGTCCGTCTCGCCGACGTCCAGGTACACGATCGCGGCGGCCGGCCTCAGCAGCGGGCGACTCCGGTAGTCGAGCACGATCTGTCGGTCGGTGCGGACGGGCAGCGTTCGCAGAAACGCGGCGAAGCTCCCCGGCTCCACGGCGGTGCGTGTGAACCCGGGCGGGGGCGCGAACCGCTCGTCCAGGGGCACGTGCGGGACCTCGGCGTTCATCGACGCGAGCCAGGGATGGGTCGGGGCGGGGGGCAGGGGCGGTGCGGGCTCGGCGGAGGCGAAGCCCCCGACGGCCAGGCCCAGCCCCAGGGCGGCGCTCAGGGCGCGGGCCCCCCGGGCGCTCACAGTTGGACCACCACCGTGCGGGCGAGGGCCTCGTCGATGAGCGCCTGCACGTCCAGCTTGGCCTCGTTGGCCTCGAGCACACCCTCGGGGGCCCGAACGGCGGGGTGGCGCGGCACGAACAGCGTGCAACAGTCCTCGGCCGGCAGGATCGAGGTCTCGTAGGTGCCGATGCGATGGGCGACGGCCACGATCTCGCTCTTGTCCTGACCGATCAGGGGCCGGAGCGTGAGTTTGTCCGTCAGACGGTCCACGGTGCGCAGGTTCTCCAGCGTCTGGCTGGCCACCTGTCCCAGGCTCTCGCCGGTGCAGAGGGTCTGGATGCCTGCACGCTCCGCGATCGCCGCGGCGATGCGATACATGAACCGCCGATACAGGATGACCGTGAGCTTGGGGTCGCACGCGCTGTGGATGGCGTTCTGGATCTCGGTGAAGTGCGCCACGTGCAGGCGCAGCCCGCCCTGTCGGGCCGCCAGGTTGCGCGCCAGGGCCTCGACCTTCTCGCGGCTCGCCTCGGGGATGTAAGGCGGCGAGTGGAAATACACGGCGTCCAGCTCACAGCCGCGCTTCTGCGCCAGGAAACCGGCGACGGGGGAGTCCAGGCCGCCGCTCAGGAGCAACAGACCCCGCCCGGCGGTGCCCACGGGCAGGCCGCCGACACAGTCCGCGTTCGTGGCCGACACACACGCGAAGTCGCGCAGGATCTCGACGAGCAGCGTGTGGGCCGGCGTCCGCAGATCGACGCGCCAGTTGGAGACCACGTGGCCGATCCGATCGCCGATGGTACGCTCGATGAGCGGCCCGTTCTCGGGGAAGTGTTTGTCCACCCGGCGGGCGCGACACACGAAGGTGCTCTGCGGCCCCGTCCACGTCTGCCGGACGAGCTCCACCGCGGCGTCGCCGAGGGCCTCGATGTTCTTCGGCGCGCGAACGCAGGCGCTCACGTTGGCCAGCCCCGGTGTGTTCCGGAAGATCTCGAAGGCCGCGGGGAGGTCCGACGCGTTGCCGGGCTCCCACATCATGCGGGCCTCGTGAATGCGGAGCTGACCGCCGCGGAGGCCGGCCGCGCGCAGGGCGCCGGCGAGGTTCTTCTGCAGGCGAGCGGTGAACTGGTGGCGGTTGTCGCCCTTCAGCCAGAGCTCGCCGAAACGGGCGATGAGGAGGTCGGGTTGCATGGCACCTGGGGTCTTCGTTGAGTCAGCGCGGCGCGAGGCGGCCGGCGTAGGCGGGGCGGAGCGCGTGTACGCAGGCGGCGAGCCGGCGGGCGGCTTCGGGCAGCTCCGCGGCGCGGGTGAATCGGCCGACGGTCAGGCGCACGAAGGCGCCCTCCTCGGCGCGGCGGCCGAGCGCCTGCAGCGTCGGGCTCACGCGGAACTTTCCGGTGCTGCAAGCGGCGCCCGCCGACGCGCACAGGCCGACCTCGGCCAGCGCGTTGATGAGCGGCTCCGAGGGCAGGCCGGGGATGCAGAGGTGGGCGTTGTTGGGCAGCCGCGTTGGCCCCGGGGGCTCCCCCGTGAGCGTCGCGTCCGGCAGCACGGCCAGGAGCTCGGCGACGAGTGCGTCGCGCAGGGCGGCCATGCGGGTGCACGCATCCGTGTCCGCGGCGGCCACCCGGGCGGCCTCGGCGAACGCCCAGGCGAGCACGGCGGGCTGCGTGCCCCCGCGCTGCCCCCGCTCCTGGCCGCCGCCCTTGAACAGTGGCTTCACGGCGGCGCGGGTCCACAGGGCGCCGATTCCCAGGGGCCCGTGCATCTTGTGGGCGGTGACGGCCACGCAGTCGGCGCCCAGGCTCGACACCCGGAACGGCACCTTCGTGAAGGCCTGCACGGCGTCCACCACGAGCTTCGATCGGGGCGCGAGTCGGCGCACCACGGGCGCGAGGCCGGCGATGTCCGTGATCGTGCCGATCTCGTTCTGCGCGAGCATCAGGCACACGATGCGGGTGTCCGGGCGAAGCGTCTCGGCGAGGGCCTCGGGGGTGATGCGGCCCGTCGGCGTGACCGGGATCGTGTCCACGGCCCAGCCCTGCTCGGCCATGGACTCGACGGCCGTGCGCGTGGACGAGTGCTCGGTGGCGCCGAGCGCGATGCGGCCGGGGCTGGCGGTGGTGCAGCCGCGCACGGCCAGCGTGATCGCCTCGGTGCCGCCCGAGGTGAACACGACCTCTTCGGGGCGGCCGCCGAGGTGCTCGGCGAGCATGCGTCGGGCGTCCTCGAGCAGGCGGCGCGCGCGGGCGCCGGGGCCGTGGGCGGCGTTGGGGTTGCCCAGGGGCCAGCCCAGGCGCTCGGCGAGCCCGGCGAGGACGACCGGATCGAGCGGCGTGGTGCCGCCGTGGTCCAGGTAGATGGGCGACGCGGCGTCGATGTCGGAATCCGGATGCACGGCGCGGAATCTACACGCTGCGCCGCCGACAAACCACGGCCGCCGGCACCGCAGCGCGTTGCAATCGCCGCGGCGGGCGGGTATCCACCTGGGCGCATCGCGAGAATCCCAAGCCGTAAAGCTCAGAGGAGTGCCCCATGGAATATCGTCGCCTCGGCCGCAGTGGAACGCGCGTCTCGACGCTCTGTCTCGGCGCCATGACCTTCGGCGAGCCCACCGAGGGCTCGTTCATGCACGGCATCGCCGCGTCGAACGACGTGAGCTGGGCCATGATGAACCGCGCGCTCGAGTGCGGCGTGAACTTCATCGACACCGCGGACGTCTACGGCAACGACGGCCTGAGCGAGCGCGTGATCGGCGAGTGGTTCGTGCGCAACGGCCGCCGGACGGACTGGGTGCTGGCCACCAAGTGCCGCTTCCGCATGCAGCCGGGGCCCCTGGGCAGCGGCGCGAGCCGGCGGCGCATCATGCTGGCCGCCGAGGCGAGCCTGAAGCGCCTGCACACGGACTACATCGACCTGTACCAGATCCACATGCAGGACAAGGACACGCCCGAGGAAGAGGTCCTGCGCGCGCTGGACGACCTCGTCCACCAGGGCAAGGTCCTGTACACGGGTTGCAGCAACTACGCCGCCTACCGGCTCGTGCAGGCGGACTGGACGGCCGACAAGCGAAATCTCAATTCTTTCGCGACGTTGCAGGCCGAATACAGCCTGATCGTGCGGTCGCTGGAGCGCGAGCACATCCCCTACATGGAGAAGACCGGGATGGGCCTGCTGCCTTGGTCGCCCCTGGCCGGCGGCATGCTGACGGGCAAGTACAAGCGCGGCGAGGACGCCCCCGGGGGCACTCGCCTGGCCAAGTGGCAGGACCGCCTGAAGGGCCTCGATCAGGCCGAGCGGAACTGGCACATCGTCGACACGCTCCGGGGCGTGGCGGCGGAGATGAACACCAGCGCCGCGGCCGTGGCCCTGGCCTGGGTGCGCGATCGGCCGGCGGTGAGCTCGGTCATCATCGGCGCGCGGAGCGTCGAGCAGCTCGACGACAACCTGCGCGGGGCCACGTTGCACCTGCCGCCGGAGCTGCGCGCCCGCCTGGACGCCGCCAGCGCGCTGCCGCTGGACTACCCGTACTCGTTCATCCACGGGTTCGACGGCACCTGGTGAGCGGAGCCGGCGCCGACGCGTTCGGCATCTACGTCCACTACCCGTACTGCGCCCAGCGCTGTCCCTACTGCGACTTCAACGTGGTGCAGCCGGGGCCCGAGGGCCGGCCCGACGACCGCTACCGCGACGCCGTGCTGGCCGAGCTCGCGGCGCGCGCCGAGGACTACGCGGGTCGACCCGCGGCGGTGAGTCTGTACTTCGGCGGCGGGACGCCGGCGCTCTGGGCGCCGCGGGCCATCGGCGCGATCATCGAGGCCGTCTCGGCGCGTCTGGGCCTGACCGCGGGGGCCGAGATCACCGTCGAGGCCAACCCCGGCGAGCTGGACGCCGCGCGCATGGTCGCCCTGCGCGCCGTGGGGGTGAACCGGCTGTCGCTGGGCACGCAGTCCTTCGACGCCGAGGTGCTGCGGCGTCTGGGGCGGCGCAACACGCCCGACGACAACCGGCGCTGCGTGGACGCGGCGCGGGCGGCGGGCTTCGAGAACCTGAGCCTGGACCTGATCCAGGCCGTGGCCGGTCAGAGCGTCGAGGACGCCCTGGCCGACGTCGCCGCCGTGCTGGCGCTGGGCCCGGAGCACGTGAGCACCTACGAGCTGACGATCCATCCGCAGACGCCCTTCGGCGCGCGCGCGGCGCGAGGCGAGGTCCTGACGGCGGACGAGGACGCGCAGGTGGCCGTGTACGAAGCGACGCGCTCGGCGCTGCGCGCAGGCGGCGTGCTGCCCTACGAGATCAGCAACGCCGCGCGGCCGGGGCGCGAGGCCGTGCACAACGGGCTCTACTGGCGCATGGCCGAGTACCTGGCGCTGGGGGCCGGCGCGCACGGCTTCCGGCGCGTCGCGACCGGGGGCGAGCGCTGGGAGAACGAGCGTCACGCCGGGCGCTACATGGAGGCCGCGCTCGCCGGACGCCCCCGGGAGCGCTTCCGCGAGACGCTGGACGCCGAGACGCTCCTCGAAGAACGGGCCATGACCGGCCTGCGCCTGGACGCCGGCCTGCCCGTGGACGCTGCGCTCGAGGCCGCGTACGGGGCCGCGGCGGCGCGCCTCGTCGAGCGTGGGTTGCTCACCTGGCCCGAGCCGACGCGCTGGCGCCTGACCGAGCGTGGGCGCCTGCTGATGAACCAGGTCGTCGCCGAGCTGACCGCCTGATCGCCGGTTCGCCGCTGCCCCGAAACCCGCGAAACAAAACGAATTTCGGCGTCGGATTCTGCCGCAGGCCCATGTTGACACCGGGGGGCCCCGTGTCTAATGTCAGCCCCCGTGTCGAATCGTCCCGCCCGCCTGCAGAGCCTCGCCGGAACTGCGCCTCGCCGCGGCCTGAGCGCCCGTGCGGCCGAGGTCCTGCGGGATGTCGTGGACGCCTACCTGCGCTCCGGTGAGCCCGTCGGCTCCCACGTCGTCGCGGAGCACTCCGCCGGCGGCATGAGCGCGGCGACCGTGCGGGTGGTCCTGAGCGAGCTGGCCGATCAGGGGCTCCTCACCCAGCCCCACACCTCGGCCGGTCGGGTGCCCACGAACGAGGGCCTGCGGGTCTACGTCGAGGACCTGATGCGGCCGCGGCAGCCCTCGGCCCGCGCCCGCGAGTCGCTGGACGCCGCCCTGCGCGCCGCCGGCCCCACCCCGCACGAGATCGTGCGCGTGGCCTCGGAGCAGCTCTCCGAGGTCTGCGAGCTCGCCGCGCTCGGTCGCCGGCCCCGGCTCGAGGCCCTGCGCCTCACCGGCCTGAACCTGGTGCGCCTCGGCGCCGGGCGGACCCTCGCCGTGGTCGTCTTCGACGACGCGTCGATTCGCCACCGGGTGCTCGAGGCCGAGCACGACGACTCCGATCTCGTCCGCGTGCAGAACCTCGTCTCGGCGGAGCTGACCGGCCTGACCGTGGCCGCGGCGCGCGCCCGCCTGCAGGGCGATCTGCGCGATGGTGCCGGCGCCTCGGGGCTCGACGCCCGCACCCGCGAGCTCACCGAGCAGTCGCTGCCCGAGGACGAATCGCCGGACGAGGCCGTCGTCGTCTGCGGACGCACCCACATCGTCGATCGGGCGCCGTCGACGGAGGACCTGGGCGACATGCTCCGGGTGCTGGACGACAAGCGCCTGTTGCTGCACGTGCTCGACGCCTTCGCCCCCGGCGAGGGCGTGCAGGTGCGGGTGGGGGACGACGCCTCGTTCCTCGGCCTGAGCGTGTGCGCGATGGTGGCGGCGCCGTATTTCGTCGGCGAGCAGCCCCGCGGCACGGTGGCCATCGTAGGCCCCGTGCGCATGGAGTACGCGCGGGTGATTCCACTCGTAACCTATACCGCCAGGGCGATCAGCGGTATCTTCCGCGGAGCCATCGCCGCGGCGTGATGGGTGCCCGAGCATCGAGCGACGCCTCGGCGCGCCCGTGTGTGATCTCAGGAGGAAGCGTGTCCGCAGAGCAGAACAACAACGACAGCCCGGCCGAGGCCGCCCCGCTCACCGCCAGCCCCGTCGAGGCGACGCCCGCCGACGCCGGCGCGGTCGAGGCGGAGATCGCCGCGCTGCAGAAAGAGGTCGAGACGCTCGGCAAAGAGGTCGAGGACTGGCGGAGCCGCGCGTATCGCGGGGCCGCCGACCTGGACAACTTCCGCAAGCGCACGCTCAAGGAGCGGGACGAGGCGCGCAAGTACGCCATCGAGGGCGTGCTGAAGGACCTCATCCCCGTCGCCGACAACCTGGAGCGCGCCCTGCTGCACGCCGGGGCCGGCGGGGGCGCCCTCGCCGACGGCGTGGCCATGATCTCCAAGCAGTTCCTCGGGGGCCTCGAGCGCCACGGCGCCAAGCCCTTCGACCCCAAGGGGCAGCAGTTCGACCCGCAGTTCCACGAGGCGATGTCGCAGATGCCCCGCGAAGGGGCGGAGCCGGGCAGCGTCATCGAGGTCTACCAGCGCGGGTGGATGCTGCACGACCGCCTCGTGCGGCCGGCCATGGTCGTCATCGCCGCCGGTGAGCCCACCGCCGCGAACCCGGCCGTCGGCGATACGGTCGAGACGGCCGCCGTCGTCACCGACGACACCGAGAACTGAAGTCTGGGGCCTGGGGCGGGGGGACATCATGTCGAAAGTCATCGGAATCGATCTGGGCACGACGAACTCGTGCGTGGCGGTCATCGACGGCGGCGATCCGCTCGTCATCCCCA
This sequence comes from uncultured Myxococcales bacterium, assembly GCA_903847385.1. Classification (GTDB taxonomy): domain Bacteria; phylum Myxococcota_A; class Bradymonadia; order UBA7976; family UBA1532; genus CAINDO01. The sequence continues at coordinate 16,631 of CAINDO010000588.1, read as the reverse complement.
ACGCCGAGGGCAGTCGCACGACCCCCTCGATGGTGGCGTTGACCGAGGGCGGTGAGCGCCTCGTCGGGCAGATCGCCAAGCGCCAGGCCGTCACGAACCCGGAGCACACCGTCTTCGCCGCGAAGCGCCTCATCGGGCGCAAGATCGACAGCGAGGAGATCCGCACCCACCTCGACCGCTTCCCCTACAAGGTCGTCCGCTCGGACAACGGCGACGCCTGGGTCCACCTGCGCGGCAAGGACTACAGCCCCGCCGAGGTCTCCAGCTTCGTGCTGAGCAAGATGAAGCAGACGGCCGAGGACTACCTGGGCGAGGAGGTCACGGACGCCGTCATCACGGTGCCCGCGTACTTCAACGACAGCCAGCGGCAGGCCACCAAGGACGCCGGGCGCATCGCCGGCCTGAACGTGCTGCGCATCATCAACGAGCCCACGGCGGCCGCGCTGGCCTACGGCCTCGAGCGCGAGGGCCACCAGCGCATCGCGGTCTACGACCTCGGCGGCGGCACCTTCGACATCTCGGTGCTCGAGATGGGCAACGGCCTCTTCGAGGTCCGCGCCACCTCGGGCGACACGTACCTCGGCGGCGAGGACTTCGACCTGCGCCTCATCGAGTTCCTGCTCCAGGAGTTCGAGAAGGCCGAGGGCATCGACCTCCGCGGCGACAAGATGGCCCTCCAGCGCCTGAAGGAGGCCGCCGAGAAGGCCAAACACGAGCTGTCGTCGTCGCTGGAGACCGAGGTCAACCTGCCGTTCATCACGGCGAACGCCACGGGCCCCAAGCACCTGAACGTTCGCATCACGCGCACGCGGTTCGAGGCCCTGGTCGAGGACCTCGTCGACCGCACGCTCGACCCCTGCCAGACCGCGCTGGACGACGCCGGCCTGACGGTCAACGAGATCGACGCCGTGCTGCTCGTGGGCGGCATGACCCGCATGCCCCGCGTGCAGCAGCGTGTGGCCGAGTTCTTCGCGCGGCAGCCCAGCAAGGGCGTCAACCCGGACGAGGTCGTGGCCATCGGCGCGGCCATCCAGGGCGGCGTGCTCACGGGCGAGGTGGACGACGTCATCCTGGTGGACGTGACCCCGCTGTCGCTCGGCGTCGAGACGCAGGGCGGCGTGTTCACGCGCATCATCCACAAGAACACCTCGATCCCCTGCGACGCGAGCCAGGTCTTCAGCACGGCCGTGGACAACCAGCCCATGGTCACCGTGCACGTGCTCCAGGGCGAGCGCGAGCTGGCCAAGGACAACCGCTCCCTGGCCAAGTTCGACCTGCTCGGTATCCCGCCGGCGCCCCGCGGCATGCCACAGATCGAGGTCCACTTCGCGCTGGACGAGAACGGCATCCTGCAGGTCAAGGCCTCGGACCGCGGCACGGGCAAGGAGCAGCGCGTCCAGATCCGACCGTCGAGCGGGCTGTCCGAGTCGCAGATTCAGGACATGGTCACGGCCGCCGAGCGCCACGCGGACGACGACCGCAACCGCAAGGCCCTCATCGAGCTGCGCAACAACGCCGACAGCCTGCTGCACACCACGGAGACCTCGCTCGAGAACTACGGCGACATGATCTCGCCGCTGGATGTCGAAGAAATCCGGAACGACATGGAGACGCTGCGGATGGCCATGACCTCGATCGATCCCGACGAGATCCGGCTCGCCATCGACAACCTGCAGCAGTCGGCCTACCGCATCGCCGACGCCATGTACGCGGACGCGACCAACAAGAAGAAGAAGGACGGCGAATAGCCTAACCGGCGTCGCGTCAGCCGTTCGTGAGCACCACCAAAGACTACTACGAGCTCCTCGAGGTCGCCCGGGACGCGGACGCCGACACGCTGAAGAAGGCGTATCGGCGGCTCGCGATGAAGTTCCACCCGGACAAGAACCCGGACAATCCGGAGGCCGAGGAGCGCTTCAAGGAGATCAGCGCCGCATACGGCGTGCTCTCCGACCCCGAGAAACGGGCGCACTACGACCGCTTCGGGGCGGACGCGCCCATGGCCGGTGACCCCTTCGCCGGGGCCGGCGGCGTGCGCCTCGACCCGAACCATCTCCGGGACGTCTTCGGGGACGTTTTCGAGGAGCTGTTCGGCAGCTTCTTCGCCCGGGCCAACATCCACCACGGCCGGGACATCCGCGTGCGGCTCGAGGTCACCCTCGAGGAGGCCGGCACCGGCGCGGAGAAAGAGGTCGTGTTCCAGCGGCCCGCCAAGTGCGAGCCCTGCGGCGGCACCGGCGCCAAGCCGGGCACGCAGCCGGTCAAGTGCGACGCCTGCCGCGGCGCTGGCCAGGTCCGCATCCAGACTGGTTTCCTGCAGCTCGTGCAGCCCTGCCCCAAGTGCGCCGGCAGCGGCGTCTTCGTGCCGAGCCCCTGCGGGAAGTGCCGCGGCACGGGCCTCTCGAACGAAGAGGCCCGCCGCCGCCTGAAGGTCCCCGCCGGCATCGACACGGGGCAGCGCATCCGCATCGAGGGCGAGGGCGAGCCGGGGCGCCAGAACGGCACAGCGGGCGACCTCTTCGTCGAGATCGCCATCAAGCCCCACCCGCTCTTCACGCGCGAGGGCCGCGATCTCGTCTGCGAGGTGCCGATCACTTTTCCGCAGGCGGCGCTGGGGGCGCAGGTCGAGGTCCCCACGCTCGAGGGCAAGGTCAAGGTCAAGGTGCCCTCGGGCACGCGCTCCGGCGCCGTCGTGCGCCTGAAGGGCAAGGGCATCTACGACCTGCGCGGCGTCGGGCGTGGCGACCAGCTCGTGAAGCTGGTCATCGAGACCCCCAAGCGCGTCACGCCCCGGGAGCGCGAGCTCCTCGAGGAGCTGCAGGCCATCGCGGACGCCGAGGCGGGCAAGGGCCAGGCCGGCCACGAGGAGCGCAAGGGGTTCCTGGACAAGCTGCGCGAGTTCTTCGGCTGAACCCGGTCCGACCGGTCAAACCGGAACGGGGAGCTGCTCCAGGATCTCGCCGATGGCGCGCTCGGCCTCGTCGCGGCCGCGCAGCAGGGGGTCCATCTCGCCGGCCATGACCAGTCGGTGGGCCAGCACGGCGCGGGCGAGGGCCTTCACGTCGTCCGGCAGCACGAAACGGCGCCCCTCGAGGAACGCCCGGGCGCGGCAGGCCTGCTGCAGCGCGAGGGCGCCGCGCGTGGAGGCGCCGAGGAGCACGGTGGGCGCGCGCCGCGTGGCCTGGACCACCTGCAGCAGGTAGTCGAGCACGAGCTCGTCGACCCGAACGGCGTCCACCTGGCGCTGGAGGGCCAGCAACTGCTCGGGGTCGAGCACGGGCGCCATCTCGCTCACGGGTGTCGTGCCGCCGCGGCCTTGCAGGATCTGCTTCTCGATGCTCGCCGCCGGGTACCCCATGCGAAGGCGGACCATGAATCGGTCCATCTGGCTCTCGGGCAGCGGGTAGGTGCCGTGATACTCCTGCGGGTTCTGCGTGGCCACCACGATGAACGGCTGGGGCAGGGCGCGGGTCTGGTCGTCGAGCGAGACCTGCCCCTCGTTCATGGCCTCGAGGAGGCTGGACTGCGTCTTCGGCGTGGTGCGGTTGATCTCGTCCGCGAGGACCACGTTGGCGAAGATGGGGCCGGGTTTGAACTCGAACACCCCGCGCTGCTGCACGAAGATGTTCACGCCGAGGATGTCGCCGGGCAGCAGATCGCTGGTGAACTGGACGCGCTTGAAGCTGCAGCCCAGGCCGCGGGCGAGGGCCTGCGCGAGCGTGGTCTTGCCCACGCCGGGGACGTCCTCGAGGAGGATGTGGCCGCGCGCGAGGGCGGCGATCAAGGCCAGGTCGACCACCTCGGGTTTGCCCCGGACGATGTCGTTCAGGGCCTGGCGCAGGCGGTGGAGTGCGGGGTCGTTCATGAGGCGGTCGATTGTGGGGCACCGCATCGAGCGGCGCAACTCCGGTCAGGCGGGCGGGAGCTCGAGCAGGAAACGCGGCCAGGCGTCGGCCGTGCGGGTCTGGACCTCGAGCCGCGCCTTCTGCAGGCGCACGATGCGCTCGACCAGGGCCAGGGAGGTGGCGGCGGCGTTCATGCGCATGGAGCCCGAGGCGGCGGGCTCGAGTTGACGACACAGGCGGGGCGCGTCGTGGGGTTCGGCCACGCGCTCGCCCAGGGACACCAGGACCTGGAGGCCGCCCTCGGGGCCGGGCGTGAGCGCGATGTTCACCGTCCCGGACTCGATGGCGTCCGTGAGCATGCCCGCGCACAGCAGGACGGCGCGGGCCGTGCGCTGCAGCTCGATGAAGGTCTCCGCGGGGGGCTCGCCGGGCGTGATGGACACGACCACGCGGATCTGATCCAGCGGGTCGCGTCGATGCTGTGTCCGGATGGCCTCGGCCAGGGCCAGGGCGTCCACTCGCGTCGGCGCCAGGTCCTGCGCCGCCGTGGCGTCGGAGGCCTCCAGGCGGGCCAGATCCAGCAGCGAGAGGATGAAGCGCAGCAGGCTCTCGCCCGAGCGCCAGAGGATGCCCATGCGGCTCTCTTGGGCGGGCGTCAGGGGGCCGTCCAGCCCGGTCAGCAGGACCTCGGAGAAGCCGAGGATCGTGTTCAGGGGGCTTTTGAGCTCGTGACTCAGGTGGGCCAGGAACCGGGCCTTGGCCTGATCCGCCTGCCGCCGGGCGGCGGTGGCGCGATCCAGGGCGTCGCGCCGCTCGCGGAAGCCCACGAGCGTGCGATGCCAGGCCTGAACGAGCGCGGTCGTCTCGGACATCGACGTGCCGCCGGCCGCCGAGGGCACGGGCAGCGCCTCCTGTTTCAGCGCCTCGAGGGCGCGCCGGGCGGCGCCGATCTCGGCGGTGACCTCGCGGGCGAGCCAGGCGCCCAGGAGCGCCGCGAAGGCGGCCACCGCGGCGAAGAGGAAGAGGGGCGGCAGCCTGAGCCAGAGCGGCCGCGGCAGGTCCGGGTCGATCACCACGCCCACGCCCTCGGCGTCGCCGCCCGTCTCGTAGAGCACGCGAATGCCCGCCGGGGGCGAGAGCCCGGACACCACGCGCTGACGGGCGTCGAGGTCCGGGAGCACGCGGAGCACGCGGCCGAGCACGTTGGTATACTGCTGGTCGAAGAAGGCGTTGACGTCCCGGTTGTGCCGCTGCGCGTTGGACTGCTCCACCAGCACGAGGCCGGCCATGCAGATGACGACCGGGAGCTGCACGGCGAGCACGACGCGCAGGCGCACGGACTGCCGCGTTCCGGGGACGGGACCGTCGCCGGCGGCCTCGGCGCGCAGCAGTTGGCGCGTGGCGTGGTAGATGAACAGGACCGGGAGCGCCAGGAGCAGGTAGGTCGTCACCGCGCCGGCGAGCGTCTGCGGCAGCGTCAGCCCCGAGAAGCGGGTCAGATAGGGCCAGGTGAGCGCGCCCCCCAGGATGGCCGACGTGAAGCACAGACGCGCCGTCTGAAACGGATAGTCGTGGGCGGCGTGTCGACGTTCGGGGTCACCGGGCGGGCGGTCGCGCAGCGGGGCGAGCTCGCCGAACGCCCGCCACGCCAGCACCAGGGCCAGGCCGACGCCGTAGGCGCGCAGCCCGCGGGACCAGGCACCGGCGGCCTCCTCGAGGTCGATGATGATCGGGACGAAGATGAGCGCGAGCGCGACGCCGAGCAGATACAGCGTCACGACGGCCGCGGCGACCCGGAGGCGGAGCGTGATCATGCGTCGGCGTCCGGGGGCAGGATCAGGTGAAACGTCGAGCCCTGGCCCAGCACGGACTCGGCGCGGAGCTGCCCGCCGTGTTGGGTCACGAATCGCCGCGCGATGGCCAGCCCCAGACCGGTGCCGGCGACCTGCCGCTGCCCCTCGACCCGGTGGAACTCCTCGAAGATGGTCTCCAGCTCGTCCGTGGGGATGCCGGGGCCGGTGTCGACGACCTGGATGTGCACGCCGCCACCGGCGGGCCCGGCGTGGAGTTGCACCCGGCCGGCGCGCGTGAACTTGAGCGCGTTGCCCACGAGGTTCTCCAGCGTCTGCCGGATGCGGAGCGGGTCGACACAGAGGCGGGGCAGGGGGGCGGTCACGCGGACCTCGAACTGCACGCCGGCGGGCACGTCCTTGGCGCGCGCCTGGGCGACCTGCCGCAAGAGGGCCTCCAGGTCCGTGGGGCGGCGCTCCAGGGGCGCGTCCTCGCCGGCTTCGATGCGCGAGATGTCCAGGATCTCGTCCACGTGCCCGAGGAGCTGGTGCCCCGCGGACTCGATCAGCGAGACGTCTTCTTGCTGCGCCTCGTTGAGCGCGCTCTGCTGGAGCAGATGGCAGTAGCCGGTGATCGCGTTGAGCGGCGTGCGCAGCTCGTGGCTCGCGCCGGCCAGGAAGCGGCTGCGGGCCCGGTCCGTGGCGTCCGCGCCCTCCAGCTCCCGGGCGAGGCGGGCGTTCTCGGCCTCACGGGCGCGCAGCGTCTCGTTGATGGCGCGCGCCAGGTCACCGATCTCGTCGTTGCTGCGCACGGGCACCGCGGCCACGTCCGCCCCGCGATCCGCCGCCCGCCGCAGGGCCGTCGTGAGCTCGCCCAGGTCCATGGTGAGCTCGCGGCCCACGATGCCCGTCGCGAGCGGCGCCGCGAGCACGAGCAGCGCCAGGAGCATCAGGCCCGGCGCGTCGTCCGGCGCGATGACGGCGGAGGTCGCCTGAACGTCCGCGCGGATCCACAGGCGTCGACCGTCCGCCAGCGCGTGGGAGACGTAGTGATAGCGGCCGCGGGGGGTCTGGCACAGCCAGCCCGTGGGTGTGGAGGCCAAGAGCGCGCCCGGGGTCGCGGCGGCCTCTTCCAGGCTCTCCGGGCGCGCGTCGGCCGCGTGGACGGACGCCGCGACCTCGCCGTGCGTGACGAGCGTGTCGAGCACCTGCCCGCGGCGGGCGTCGTCGTCCGCCGGCAGCTCGTCGAGCACGGCCGCGGTCAGCTCGGCCAGGGCCGTGGACTGCTGGATGATCTGCTGCGCCCGCGCCCCGGCGGCCCGGCCCACGGAGCCGACCCCGAGCACGATGGCCGCGACCAGCGCGAGGCCGAGCGCCGTGTACACGAACACGCTGCGCATGGGCGGGTGGGCCGGCGCGCGGCCCGCGGCGTCGAGTTCGGCGTCGGCGACGGGCGCGCGGCGCCGGCTCCGGGCGATCAGGACGTAGGCCCCCAGCGCGGCGCCCCAGCCCGCGGCGACGTCCAGCAGGGCCAGCGCGAAGCCCTCGAGGTAGGGCAGGCCACCGCCCCCGGAGGTCTGCACCCAGACCACCAGCGCGGCCACGGTGGACAGCATCGCCAGGTCCCAGGCGCTGTGGTGCGGACCCTGCGGCCCGGCGAGGCGGCGGCGAACGGCCCGGGCGCCCAGCGTGGCGCCGACGGCGGCCACCGCCCCCAGAAAGCCCCCCCAGCGGGCCGGTCCGATGGCCAGGTCGTCCAGCAGCAGGTAGTGGGGCAGCACCAGGCCCCAGAGCGGCGGCAGCGCTGCGCCACAGGCCAGCACCGGGCGCAGGGCCACGGCTCAGGCTTCCTTGGCGCGGACGGGGCCGCTCAGGTGCAGCTCCTCGATGGCACGCTCGGTGGCGCGGTTGACCGTCAAGACCACGTCGTCCTCCAGGGCCACGCGCTCGCCGACCTGCGGGATGCGCTTGAGTCGGGCCAGCATGAAACCGGCGACCGTCTCCACGTCTTCGTCGTCCTCGAGGGGCAACGTGAGCTGAAACGTGCGTTCGATCTCCTCGAGCGTCGCCCGGGCGGAGATGAGGTAGCCGCCGCCGGGCGCGGGGCGCCAGAAGCGCTCGTTGGGGTCGAACTCGTCGTCGATCTGGCCGACGATCTCCTCGAGGATGTCCTCGAGCGTCAAAAGGCCGACGGTCTTGCCGAACTCGTCCACCACCACGGCCGCCGAGGCGGCGCGGCGCTGCAGGATGACCAGGATGTCGTCGATCTCCTGGGTCTCGGGCACGAAGAGCGGCGGGCGCATCAGCTGTCCGACGGGCTGCGTGGCCTCCTTGGCGCGCAGGAGGTCGATGTGGTGGAGCACGCCGACGACGTCCTCCATCCGGTCGCGGTGCACGGGCAGGCGCGAGTAGCCCTCGCGGGCGATGAGGGCGACGGCGTCCCGCACGGTGGCGTCCACGGAGATGGCGCACATCTCCTTCAGGGGCACCATGCTGTCCGCGGCCGTCAGGTGGCTGAACTCGAAGATGCGGGCGATCATGGCGCGCTCGCCGTCGGCCATGTCGCTCGTGCCGCTCTCGTCGTCCACCAGGCGCTGGAGGTCCTCGCGGGTGGCCGCGGGGCGCTCGTCCTCGTCCCCGCGGGCGAGCCGGCGGCTGTAGAGCTCCACCAGCCAGATCAGCGGGCGGAAGCTGTGGAAGAGGAACATCAGCGGCGTGGCCAGGCGTGGCGCCAGGCGCTCCGTGCGGCCGGCCAGCAGGCCGCGGGGCAGGAGCTCCGTCGTCAGGAACACCACGGGGAGCACGACCACCAGCGCCCAGAGCGGCTCGTCGAACTCGGCCGCCAGGAGCAGCGTCGCGGCGACCAGCGACAGGCGCGACAGCGTGCGGGTGGTGGCCCAGAGCTGTTCCGGGTGCTCGTTGAACCAGTGCGCGCGCTCGGCGCCCTTGTGGCCGCGGCGCGACAGGGCGTCCATGGTGTCCGCGTCGCTGAGGCGGATGGCGTGCTCGGCGATGGAGACGAAGGCCTTCAACGCGAGGAGCGCGGTGGCGATCAGGGCCAGCGTCATGGCACGGCCTCGTCGCCCTTGCGCTCGGCGGCGACGTCCGTGATCGGGCCCACGAGCTCCTCCAGCAGGTCCTCCATGGTGCACAGACCGACGGTGGCGCCGAGTTCGTCCACCACGATGGCCATGTGCAGGCGGTGGCGCTTGAAGCTCTCCAGGAGCGTCTGCGCGCGCATCTGCGGGACGACGTAGAGCGGGCGGCGGACCAGCACCTTGAGTGCCTTGGGCGAGGCCACGCCCCAGTGGATGGCCAGCAGGTCCTTGGCGTAGACCACACCGACGAGCTTCTGCGGGTCGCGCCGGAACACGGGGATGCGGCTGTATTTGCGCTCGGCGACGGCCTGCGCGGCCGCGGAGACGGCCGTGTCCTCGGCCAGGGCGAAGATGCGATCCGCGGGGGTCATCACGTCGCGCACGCGGCGGTCGCCGAAGTCGAGGATCTTGTGGATCAGCGCCTGCTCCTGCGCCTGCACGACGCCGGCCTCGGTGCTCTCGTCCACCAGCTCACGGAACTCCTCCTCGTCGATGCCCCCGGGGGCCTCGCCGGGGAGGTCCGTGCCCGGTGCCGAGGCGCCGACGCGCGCCCGGCGCGGCAAGAGCCGGCTGGCGAGCGCCCGGACGGGCGAGGTCAGCACGAGGAGCACGCGCAGGGGTCGCCCGAGCACGCGGGTCACGGCCTCGGCGTGCCGCGCGGCCAGCGTGCGAGCCGTCAGCTCGCCGACGAAGAAGGTCAGCAGGAAGACCTCGGCCACGAGCAGCGCGAGGCGAAGCCCGGTGGCGCTCGGGTCCACGGGCGCCAGCACGGGTTGCAGCGCGTCGACCGTCAGGCAGAACCCCACGCGGCTCGCGTCCCCAAGGAAGTCCAGCGCGCCCCGAAGCGTCCGCGGCGACTTGAGCAGGTCGCCCATGCCCTCGCCGTCGGGATCGTCCTCGGCCTCGTGCTCCAGGCGGGCCCGGGCGACGCGGTCCAGGCCGAAGTACGCCCCCGCGCACGCCGCGAAGAACGCGATCGTCAGCAGGAGCGCCAACAGGAGCGCGATGGTCACCCAGGACATCTCAGCGGACCTCGCCGCTGCCGAGGACGAAGTGGTCCCACCCGGCGGCGGCCACGGGGCGGTCGTCGAGCAGGAGGGTGGCGCCGGGGCGCGCGGCCTGCACGTGGCCAATCGCGTGGCAGACCAGGCCCTTCGGGGCGCGGGGCGCCGTGAAGAGGAGCACGTAGTCCTCGCCGCCCGTCAGCGCCAGGCGAAGGCCGCGCTCGGCGTCCGGCAGGGCCGCGCAGGCCGGGCCCAGGGGCACGGCGCGGGCGTCGAAGGCGAGCGTCACGCCGCTGGCGCGCGCGAGGCGGTCGGCGTCGATCAACAGGCCGTCGGAGATGTCCATGCAGGCGGTCACGGTCCCGGCGCGCGCGATCACGGCGGCCTCGGCCAGATGCGGTCGCCAGGCGTGCCGGGCGGCCCGGCGGGCGGGCTCGAACACGCCCAGCGCGGCGTCCCCCAGCGGGCCCGTGACGAAAACGAGCTCCCCGGGCCGGGCGCCGGTGCGGGTCAGCGGACGCTCGCCCACGAGCGGCCCCCCGGCGGTCACCACGATGGCCAGCGGGCCCGGCGTGCTGCTCAGGTTGCCGCCCACGACGCGGGCATCGAACCGTGCGCAGGTCTGCGCGAAGCCGGCGGTCAGCTCGGCGACGAAGGCCTCGGTGCGGCGCTCCCGGGGGAGCAGCAGGCTCCAGAGCATCCAGCCCGGGCCACCCCCGGAGGCGGCCAGGTCGCTCAGGTTCTGCACGGCGGCCTGCGCACCCACCTGGGCGGGCGTGTCGTGTCGCAGGTCGAAGTGCACGCCCTCGACCAGCGTGTCCGTCGTCACCAGGGCGGTCGGGCCGTTCAGTGCGGCGCAGTCGTCCGAGAGGTCGGCCGGGCGTCCGGCCGCGGCGAGCTGCGCGCCGATGACCGAGACGAGCCGGGCTTCGTCCGGCGGGAGGGCGTCCGGCATTCAGCCCATTTCGGCCACGGCCTTGACGACGTCCAGCAGCTTGGCCCGGGTGAAGGGCTTGGTCAGGTAGAAGACCCCACCGGTGGTGAAGCCGGTCTGCATGCTCTGAACGTCCGCCTTGGCGGTCAAATAGATGACGTAGGGATTGCCGAGCTCGGGCTCCCGGCGGATGTGGTCCGCCAGCTTGAACCCGTCGGTATCGGGCAGGCCCACGTCCAGCAGCACCGCGGCGTAGCGCGACTTCTTGAGCGCCCGGATGGCGTCCTCACCGGTGCTGACGGCGTCGAAAGCGTACCCCGCCTCGGTCAGAATGGCCGCCTCGAGCTTCAGGATCGCCAGGTCGTCTTCGACGATGAGCAGGCGAGGGGGGTGTTCCGAGGGCATCGAGGATCAGGTTCTTTCCGGCACGAGCGTGGGGTCGGGCCCCGTGGGGCCCCGCGGCGTGGCATCCGCGGGCAGGATGAACGTGAAGGTCGAGCCCACACCGAGTTCACTCTCGACGGCGACCTCGCCGCCATGGGACTCGACGAAACTCTTCACGATGGCCAATCCCAGACCGGTTCCACCATATTCACGGGTCGAGGTGTTGTCCACCTGGAAGAAGACGTCGAAGATCCGGCCGAGTTTGTCCGCCGGGATGCCGATGCCCGTGTCCCGCACCTCGAAACGCACGCCCGCCTGCCCCGTGGAGGCCAGCGTGGCGGCCGAGGTGACCACCGTGATCGTGCCGGCGACGGGCGTGAACTTCACCGCGTTGCCCAGCAGATTGATGAGCACCTGCCGGACCTTGTAGACGTCCACGTGGATGTCCGGCGTGTCCTCGGGCGTCTGCAGCTCGATGAGGAGCTCTTTCTTCTGCGCCTGCGGGCGGACCGTCGAGACGGCCGACTCCACCAGGGTCTCCGGGCGCACGCGCTGCCGCACGATCTCCTGCACGCCCTTCTCGATCTTGGAGATGTCCAGGATGCCGCTGATCAGGTGCAGCAGGCTCTCGCCCTTCTCCATGATGGTGCCGACGTACTCGCGCTGTTCCTCTCGCAACGGGCCGGCGAGCCCCTCGAGGAGCATCTCGCTGTAGCCGATGACCGAGGTCAGGGGCGTGCGCAGCTCGTGGCTCACCGTGGCGAGGAAGTTGCTCTTGAGCTTGTCGAGCTCGCGCAGGCGGTCGTTCGTCTCCTCGAGCTGCCGATTCTTGGCCTCGAGCTGCCGATTCTTCTCCTGCAGCGCGTCGTAGCTGCTGGTGATCGACTCCAGGTGCATGTTCGACGTCAGCAGCGCCTTGTAGCCGGAGTGGCAGACCACATCGATCGCCTTGAGCAGGCTCTCGATGATCTTGCGCAGCGTGGAGTCGTTCACGCGCCGCAGGTCGTCGCGCAGTCGGTCGAAGCGCGCGGCGTCCACGTCCTCGAACCATGGCTGCTCGGGGCGGTGTTTCTCGGCGGAGTTGGCGGCGACGTAGGGGCCGATGACCAGCTTTCCCAGGACGTCGCCCTCGTACACGATGGGGGCCAGCAGGTAGCGGGTGCCCGTCGAGTCGTCGTCCTTGGTGCGCCAGTCGCCGACGTCCAGGTCCACGGCCTTCAGCTCGGAGACGAGCTGGGTCTGCCGCCGCTTGGGCTCGGAGAAGTGGAACAGGTAGGTGCCCAGGCCGGCGCCGAAGGGGACGTCCACGATCTTGTTCCGGCTGGCGTCGAAGACCTTGAGGCCCACGCGGTACAGGTCGACGTAGGTGCGGCAGAGGTCCTCGAAGAGGTCGGGCTCGAAGACCTCGGCGAGCAATACGGGTCGATCGAGGATCGAGACGGGCGGGGCCCCGAGATCGCCGGGGTTCACTGGTTGCCTCCTCGCACGCGGGCCGGGTTCCATCCCTTGAACACCTGGTCGAGGAATTCATTCCGCTCGACCTGCAGCTTCTTCCCGATCTCGTAGCTCTGCTCCAGGGAGTCCCAGACCAGGCTCACGAGGCCCTGGAGCGTCTCCATCACGCCCTGTCCGGCGATGGCCACGGCCCGGTAGACCGGCGTGGTGCGCCGCGACTCCAGCGCGCGGAGCTCTTCCTCGGAGCGGATGTCCGGCAGGTCGCGCTTATTGAACTGAATCACCAAGGGCAATTGGTCGACGTCCAGCCCGTTGGCGGCCAGGTTGTCGCGCAGGTTTCGGAAGGCCTCTTTGTTGGCGTTGCTCTCGGCGAGCTGGCTGTCGGCGATGAAGGCCACGCCGTCCGCGCCGTTGAGCACGACCTTGCGCGTGCTGTCGTGGATGACCTGCCCGGGCACCGTGAACAGCTTGAGCTTCACGCGGTAACCCGTGCGCGTGCGGAAGGTCACGGGCAGCAGGTCGAAGAACAGCGTGCGGTCGTCTCGCGTCTCGAGCGTCATGAGGCGGCCGGCGGCGCCCATGGGGACCATCTGGTGGATGGCCTGCAGGTTGGTCGTCTTGCCGCTCAGCGCCGGGCCGTAATAGACGACCTTCAGGGTGAGCTCGCGCTGCTGCAGATTGAACTGGACCATCGTCTCTCCCCCGACCTCAGCACCGCGCCCCGGCGTCGACGGGCACGGGCGGCGCCGTCTCCGTCACGCCCGGCGGGCCAATCGGCTTCGTCAGCGCCTCGCGGAAGACATCGTCGATCATCCGGCACGGCACGATGCGCAGGCGCCGCCGCACGTTGGCCGGCAGGTCCGCCAGGTCCGCCTCGTTGGCGGCGGGCAGCAGCACCGTCCGGATCCCCGCCCGGGCCGCGGCCAGCAGCTTCTCCTTGATGCCGCCCACGGCCAGCACGTGGCCGCGCAGCGTGATCTCGCCGGTCATGGCGACGTCGGCCCGCACGGGGGTGCGCAGCGCGATCGAGGCGATGGCGGTGGCCAGCGTCACGCCGGCGGAGGGGCCGTCCTTGGGGATCGCGCCCGCCGGCACGTGCACGTGAATTTCGTTGTCCTTGAAGAAGTCCGGCTCGATGCCGTAGGCGTCCGCCCGGGAGCGCAGGAAACTCAGGGCGGCGTGTGCGCTCTCCTTCATGACCTCGCCGAGCTGGCCGGTGAGCTTGAGGCTGCCCGTGCCGCGCATGTGCGTGGCCTCGACCTGCAGCACGTCCCCGCCGGCCTGCGTCCAGGCCAGGCCCGTGACCACGCCGAGCTCGTCCCGCTCGGGCATGGCGTGCTCCGGCGGTCGCGGCGGGCCGAGATACTCGGGCAGGCGCGCCGGCGTGATGACGGTCCGCGTCGTCTTGCCCTCGGCGACCTTGCGGGCGACCTTGCGGCACAGCGCGGCGACCTTGCGGTCCAGATTCCGCAGCCCGGCTTCGCGCGTGTAGTCGGCGATCACCCGCGACAGCGTGGGCGTCGGCATGCCGAGCATGGCCTTGGTCAGGCCGTGGTCGTCCATGTTGCGCGGCAGGATGTGGCGCATCGCGATGGCCAGCTTCTCCTCCTCGGTGTAACCCGACAGGAAGATCAGCTCCATGCGGTCGCGCAGCGGCCCGGGGATGGTGTCGACGACGTTCGCGGTGGCGATGAACAGCACGTTCGACAGATCGAAGGGCACGTTCAGGTACAGGTCCACGAAGCGGCTGTTCTGGGCCGGATCGAGCACCTCGAGCAGCGCGGACGACGGGTCGCCGCGGAAGTCGGCGCCGAGTTTGTCCAGCTCGTCCAGCATGAACACGGGGTTGCGGCTGCCGGCCTGCTTCAGGCCCTGGATGATGCGGCCGGGCATCGCGCCCACGTAGGTCCGGCGGTGGCCGCGGATCTCGGCCTCGTCGCGCAGACCGCCGAGGCTGGCCTGGGCGAACTTGCGGTCCATGGCGCGGGCGATGCTGCGGCCCAGGCTCGTCTTGCCCACGCCGGGGGGGCCGACGAAACACAGGATCGGGCCCTTCATGTCCTGCTTGAGCTTGCGCACGGCCAGGTGCTCGATCACGCGCTCTTTGATCTTGTCCAGGCCGTAGTGGTCCTGGTCCAGGATCTCCAGGGCGCGCCGGAGGTTCATGTTGTCCTCCGTCTGCTTGGCCCACGGCAGCTCGACGAGCCAGTCCAGGTAGTTGCGCAGCACGGCGGCCTCGCTGCTCTCGCCGTGCATGTTGCTCAGACGGCGGAGCTGGCGGACGGCCTCCTTCTGCGGGATCTCCGGCAGGCGGGCCTCCTCGAGCTTCGCGCGCAGCTCGTCGAGCTCCTCGCCCTTGGAGTCCTCGTCCCCGAGCTCGGAGCGGATGGCCCGCATCTGCTCGCGCAGGTAGTACTCCCGTTGCGTCTTGGTCATCTCCTGGCGCGCCTGGTCCTGAATCCGCTGCTGCAGGTTCAGGATCTCCAGCTCGCGCTCCAGGTAACCGTTCACGCGGGCGAGCCGCTCGACGGGGTGCGCCATCTCGAGCAGGGCCTGGCCCTCCTCGACCTTCAGGCTCAGGTTGCTGGCGATGAGGTCGGACAGGCGGCCGGCGTCCTCGATGGGCTGCACGACCATCATCACCTCCTGGGGGATGGTCTTGCCCAGGGTGATGTAGCGGTCCAGGTTGTCCTTGGCCGTGCGCACCAGCGCCTCGGCCTCGACCTTGAGCGCGCCCGTCAGCGGCACGTCCACCACGCGCTCGGGCTCGACGGCGAACGAGGGGTGCGAGCGCAGGAAACGCTTCACGCGGGCCTTGACCAGCCCCTGCACCAGCACCTTGACGCGGCCGTCGTTCATCTTGGCCATGCGCATGATCATGCCGATGCAGCCGACGGGGTGGAGGTCCTCGGCGCGGGGATCCTCGTCCTCGGCGGTCTTCTGCGTGACCAGGAACACCAGCCGCTCGCTGCCGCTGGCCAGGGCCTCCTCGATGGCGTTGGCCGAGATGTCGCGGGTGACGATCAGCGGCACGATCATGAAGGGAAAGATGACCAGATCGCGGATCGGCAGGAGGGGGATCTCGTCGGGGATCTCGACGTCGTCCGACTCGGAGCCGGGGGGGCGGGGCGTGCGGTTGCTCATGAGCGGATCACCGGGATCGTGTGGGCGCTGCCGCGGCGGTCTTCGATGCGGGGCACGTGGATCTGAAGGACACCGTTGGCCAGGGTGGCCACGGCGCGCCGCGTGTCGCTCGGGACCGGCAGCTCGACGATGCGGCGGAATCGACCCACGGCGCTCTCCAGGCAGAGCGTGCGGCCGGCGGCGGTGCGCGGGCGAGCGGAGCGGGTGCCCTCGACGAGCAGGTGTTTGCCCGTGGCGGCGACCTCGACCTGCTCGGGGGTCACCCCGGGCAGCTCGAGCAGGACCTCGACGTGTTCGGCGTGGACGTAGACATCGACCAGCACGGGCGGGCCGTTGCCGGAGAGCGAGTCCTGCGGGCCGGGCACGAGGTCCTCGATCAGCTGATCGAGGGCCTGGCGGAAGCGCAGCAGGCGGTTCTGGGGATCGTTCGAGGCGTTCACCGCGCAACTCCTAACATTCGCCGGGGAGCGGGGCCAGATCAGGGCGGCAGCAACGCATGATTCGTCATCTGGGTGACGTACCAGTAGCCCACGCCGAACAGCGCGATCATGAAAGCGAGCACCAGCGCGCCAATGATCTTGCGGTTGGACTGAACGGCCTCGGCGGGGGAGACGTCCCGGCTGGGCACCATCATCTGAACGCGCGCGGCGGCCTGGCGCAGCACGCGGTCGCGGAACACGGCGACGCGGGGGTCCTCGGCGTGTCCGGGCGGCGTCAGGCCCCGGTAGCAGTGGCCGGCGTACTCCAGGGCGTTCTGGGCGCCGCAGGCCTCGATGAAGGCGAAGTGGGCGTCGGTGGCGTCCAGATCGGCGCGCAACTGCTCCCAACGGCCGCGCAGCGCGGCGGCGACGACGGGGGCGGCGGGCAGCCGTGCGGTGCCGGCGGCGACCTTGGCGAAGACCAGGCCGCAGCGCGCGCAGGCGTCGCTCCCCGCGCCCTCGACGGGGTGCAGCGCGCCGCACTTGGGGCGGGCGTCG
>CAINDO010000587.1 GCA_903847385.1 uncultured Myxococcales bacterium | reverse complement strand
GGGCAGGCGCAGGTGCCGGCGAGCGTGCGGTCGCGGCAGCCCAGATCGGCGGCTTCGAGCACGGCCCCGGCCAGCCGCGCGCCGTGCAGATCCGCGCCGGTGAGGCGCACACCCGCTGCGACGGCGTTGGCAAAGGCGGCGCCGCGCGCGTCGGCGCCCTGGAGGTCGGCGCCGCTCAGGTCGGTCAGCGTGAAGGCGGCGCGGGTCAGGCAGGTGGCGCGCAGGTCGGCGTCCGCGAGCAACGCGCCGCTGAAGTCCACCCCCGGCAGCGCGACCCCGCGCAGGTGGGCGCCACGCAGGTCCGCCCCCGAGAACAGCGCGGCGGTCAGCGTCACGTCCGGGGCGCCGACGAACGGGGTGCAGGGCGGATCGGCGACGGGGCCGGCGTCCGGAGCGAACCGCGCGCCCACGAGCGTCGCGCCGCTCAGGTTGGCGGCGGTCAGGTCGGCCCCCTGCAGGTCGGCGCCCGTGAGATCGGCGCTGACGAGCTGGGCGCCGACCAGGTGGGCGCCGGTGAGGATGGCGCCGTTCAGGTCGGCCCCGAAGAAGCGCGCGCCGTTGAGCACCGCGCCGGTGAAGTTCACGCCGGCGAGGTCGGCGTTCGACAGGTTCGCCCCGGTCAGGTCCAGCCCGGACAGGCTGCCCGTGAGCACGACGCCGCTCAGATCGGCGCCGCGCAGCTCGAGGTCGGCCAGCTGGGCGCCCTCGATGGTCACGCCCTGGAGCGGCAGCCCCGCGGCCGCGAGATCCCGGAGGCGCACGGTGCCGGAGAAGGTCGCGGACTCGTGCCCGAGGCGCAGGACGTCGGCGCCGTCGAAGCCGACGAACCCGGGCTTGCTCACCACCGCCGTGTACGCACCCGCGGCGAGCCCGTCGAAGGTCGCGCCCGGGGCGCCGGCGATGCCCGGCCGCGGCCAGCTCGAGCGCGCCCCGCGCAGGACCACGTCGGCCACGCGCAAAGGCTCGGGCAGCCACGCCGGCTCGACCGTGAAGGTCACGTCGACGCGGCCGTTCAGATCGTCGGCCACGAGCGTCAGGTCCGGCGCGTGGCCGGCGTCGTCGACCCAGGTGAAGCTGCCCGGCGCGGGGCCGCGCACGGCGTGGTAGGGCCCCACGGGGCCGAGCGACGCGTAGCCCGCGCGCTCGACGCGCACGGTGTAGCGGTCGTCCGGGGCGGCGGGCAGCTCGAAGCGGCCGTCCGGCGCGGTCAGCGCCTGCCCCAGGGCGACGTCCCGGTCGGCGAATCGCAGGCGCACCAGCGTGCCGGCGGGGCTCTCGTCCCCGCCGAGGTCCACGTGGCCCACGAACGCGACCGCCGCGGGGGTCTCGGAGGCGTGGCGCAGGGCGACGTCGCCCAGGCGGGTGGTCGCGCCGTGGTCGATGGCCACCGCGCGGCGCTCCGTGACGTAGCCGGGATGGGCGACCTCGACGTCGTAGGCGCCGGCGGCCAGGTCGGGCACGACGAAGCGGCCGTCCGCGCCGGGGGCGGCCTGGGCGGTCAGCGCGCCGGCGGCGTTCAGCACGCGCACGGTGACGTCCGCGACGGCCTCGGGCGTGCCGAAGCGGGTCAGCGTGGCCGCGCCCTCCAGGGCGCCGGGGCGGCCGGCGAGCACGACCTCCTGGCCCAGGGGCGTGGTCAGCTCCGGGGCCGGGCGGGCGACCTCGAGCGTGAGGGTGCCGTACCCCGGCGCGGAGATGCGCAGCGTGAGCGGCTCCGGCGGCACCTCGAGCACGAAACGACCCTCGCTGGTGGTCACCGTGGCGTGGGGCGTCCGCAGGGCCTCGACCACGATGCCACCGTGGCCCGCCGCGTCCAGGACGTCCCCCCGTTGCACGCGGCCCTCGAGGCGCGTGGGCGGCCGGGCGCTGCCGTCGGGGGCGATGTCCGGCGAGGGGATCTCCAACGCCTGCGTCTCGGTCTCGGCCCCGGGGGCGACCCGCACCAGGTCGGAGGCCGAGAGGCCCCAGTCGGGCAGCACGGCCCGCACCCGCCAGCGGCCCGGGGGCACGGCGTCGAACAGAAACCCGCCGTCGGCGGCGGGGTGAAGCACGGGCAGGTCCACGGGGTCCGCGGCGTCGTCGCCGACCCGCACGACGGAGACCTCGACGCGGCCGAGCCGCTCGGGATCGGCGTAGCCCTCGGGCAGCGTGACGGTGCCGCGCAGGCGCCCGGGGCGGGCGATGAGCACGACGGGCGCGTCGAGCGCGGTGATCTCGCCCTCGGCGGGGGCGGCGAGGGCGCGCTCGGCCGGGTCGTAGCCCGGGCGCGAGAAGACCAGCGTGACGGGCTCGGGGGGCAGGCCCAGGATGAACGCGCCCGCGGGGTCCGTGAGCGTCGAGAGGGGTGCGCCCACGGCAGTGACCTGCACCTCGCCATGGCCCGCCTCGCCGGGCACGTCCGAGAGGCGGACCACGCCGCGCACGCCCGTGGTGGGCGGCTCGGCGGCGACGAACGCGAGGCGCAGCTCACCCAGGTCCAGCCGACCGCCCGGGGTCGGCGCGCCCGCGACGGCCTCGGCGGTGAAGCCCGGGAGCGTCGCGGCGAAGTGCCAGCCACCGGGCGGCAGGGCCTCGAAGAGAAACGCGCCCGTGGCGTCGGGGATCGCGGGCTCCACGGGCAGGGCGGCGCCGGCGTCGTCGGCG
>CAINDO010000586.1 GCA_903847385.1 uncultured Myxococcales bacterium | reverse complement strand
GCCGTCCTGGTCTTCGTCGGCCTGGTCGGGGTTGGGCAGGTCGGGGCAGTTGTCGTCCAGGCCGCAGAGGCCGTCGTCGTCCTCGTCCACGCACACGCCGCCGAGCGAGCGCTCGAGGGTCAGGATGGCGAAGCCGTGGCTCGAGGGCTGCGTCCAGCCCTGGGGGGAGCCGCCGAAGCCGTTGCCCCACTCGCCCTGCGGGCCCTGCCAGCCGAGCAGCGTGTAGGCCATGTCGAAGTACTGGCTGGGCGACTCCTCGGGGTAACCGAGCAGCGCCGGGTCGCGGTCGCCGAAGGACTCGCCGTAGATGCCGCCGCCGAGGCCGTCGTCCGCGGACACGGCCACGGACTTGGTGAAGGCCCAGAAGTAGTAGAACGTGGACGTGGGCGTGAACCCGCCGCCGACCATGCGGTCGTACGTGTAGTTCTGGCGCATCCAGCTCAGGGGCCGCTGCACCGTCGGGTCACCGGCGGGGATCTGGGCCAGGCGGAAACACCAGATGCCCGTCGCGCTCATGGACGAGCTCGAGGTGTCGCCCTGGCCGCGGTAGGTCAGGCCGCCGTCCGGCTGGGTGCGGAACTGCAGGAACGGCGGGAGCTGGAGCAGCGTGGCCGACGCGCCCTCGATGATGTTCTCGGCGGCGGCGAGGCCGGCCACGGCGAACTGGGTCGTCGAGAGGTCCGTGCCGGGGCCGTTGTAGTCCCACGCCTCATTGGGCGGACGACCCTGGATGCGCTGGAGCGACACGACGCCGTTGGCGATGGCCTGGCTCACGGTGACCTGCGCGCCGATGTCGTCCGGGCCGCCGGTGGCCAGGAAGGTCGACAGCGCCATCAGGTTGCCGCCCGTGACGTAGGTGTACGGGTTGGCGTTGGGGTTCGTGAGCGCGGGATCGGCGTTGATCGAGGCCGTGATGGCGCGGACGATCAGCTGCTGATCGTTGGGGTCCATGCCCTCGTAGCCCTGCACGTTGCCCTGCCAACCCACGCCTTCCCGCTTCTCGAGGAACGCGAGGATGCCGAAGAAGTTCGGCTGCAGGTCGCCGTTGGCGAAGCTGCCCGTGCCGCGCTCCTGCTGGCGCAGGTAGTTCAGGCCGTTGTTGATGGCCAGATCGACGGCGCAGGCGAAGGGCGTGGCCTGACACTCCTGCGCGCTGGCGACGGCCGGTGCGAGCAGAAGCGCGGCGGTCACGCCACACGCGCCGGCGCCGAGGTGTCTGAGGATCGACTTCATGCTGAGGTCCCCGCGGTGGTTTCGACGGTAAGGTTCCAAGGATAGGTAGAGTCACCGGTCGCGTCGAGTGTCACAAGAAAATCGCTGCCGAGGGAAGGGCAGTGGGCTGCACCGGGGCTCAGCCGGCGGTGGCCCTCGGGTCGCGCGGGCCGTCGACCCACTGCACCCCCACCCCGTGGGCCTCGAGGTACTCGACCCCGTTCTCGCCCACGTAGCCGCCCTCGACGATGAGCACCCGTGTGATGCCGGCGTGGTGGATGAGCTTGGCGCACAGGATGCACGGCTCGCCCGTGATGATGAGCCACGCCCCCGCGCAGGCCACGCCCGTGGCCGCGGCGTTGCAGATCACGTTCATCTCGGCGTGGTGGCAGCCGATCTCCATGCGCGTGCCCGACTGCACCTGGAGCAGGTCGCGCAGGCAGACATTCCCGCCGCACAGCTCGCCGCCCCCGCGGGGGCCGCCGTTGTAGCCGTCCATCAGGACGACGTTGCGCGTGGGGTCGAGCAGGAGCGCCCCGAACTTGCGCCGGGGGCAGTTGCTGGCCTTGGCGAGGGCCAGGCACTGCTCGATGCGGATGGCGATGTGTTTGTCCTTCATCGGGCCGGGAGTGTGGGCGCGAGAAGGCGGATTTGAAAGCGAGAAGCGGGAAGGGGCGAAGGCGAGGCGGGGGGCCGCGCCGACCGGTGATTACCGGCGGCGGCGGCGGAGGACGAGGGGCAGGCCGAGGAGCAGGGTCACGAGGCTGTAGTCGGGGCGGCCGCTGGTGTTGCAGGAGCAACCGCCACCGCCGTCGCCGGCGGCTTCGCTGGTGCCGG
>CAINDO010000585.1 GCA_903847385.1 uncultured Myxococcales bacterium | reverse complement strand
CCGGCACCAGCGAAGCCGCCGGCGACGGCGGTGGCGGTTGCTCCTGCAACACCAGCGGCCGCCCCGACTACAGCCTCGTGACCCTGCTCCTCGGCCTGCCCCTCGTCCTCCGCCGCCGCCGCCGGTAATCACCGGTCGGCGGGGCCATCCGCGCGCCCCGCGCCCCGCTCCCCCTACAAGTCGTAGAGATAGAAGTAGCCGCGCAGGTTCGCGTTGCTGAGCGGCTTCTTGATGCGCGGCAGCCCGCCGAAGGCGACCTCGAACTCGGGGTTGGCCACGATGAAACCCGCGCGCCAGCCCGGGAACCGGCGACACCAGATGCCCAGGTCGCGGTAGAGCCCCAGGAGCGCGCTGGGGGCCAGGCGCTCGCCGTAGGGCGGGTTGCACACGATCAGGCCGGACTCGGTGCCGTAGCCGCGCGCCGTGGCGATGCGGCGGATGGCGTCCGGCGAGAGCTGCCGAAAGTCGCCGCAGTTCGTCTCGATGAAGTTCGCCACGCCGGCCCGGGCCATGTTGGCGCGGCTGCCGCTGTGCGTGCGCTGGTCGAGCTCGTTGGCGAAGATCACCGGGCGCGTGTCCTCGAAGAGCGGGGTGGGCGCCTTGGAGAACAGGTCCGCGAACATGGGCATGTGCGCCGCGACCGGGACCCGGGGCGGCACCCAGACCGGCCGGGCCTGCGCCAGGCAGGCGCCCTCGATGGCCAGCGTGCCCGAGCCCGCCATCGGGTCCACCAGGACCTCGGTGCGGGCGTCGTAGCGGGACAGGAACAGGACCGTGGCCGCGAGGGTCTCGCGCAGGGGGGCCGCGCCGCCGCCGTCCGTCCGGTAGCCGCGCAGGTTCATGGACTGCCCGGCGAGGTCCAGGCTGGCCACGGTGTGCGTCTCGGTGCAACGGACGACGAAGTGGAGGTCCGGATCGTCGACCTTCACGCGCAACTGGATGCCGCGCTGGGCGGCGGCGTCGATCAGGGCGTTCTTGAGCACGCCGACGAGCTGACGGCCGCCGGCGGGGAACTCGTGCGTCGCCCCGGGGTGGATGCTGAAGGTCAGGCCGTCGCGCAGCCAGGGGCGCGTCTCGGCGAGCACCGCGGCGAGCAGGTCGTCGTAGAGCGGCTCCAGGCGGCGCGCCGGGCTCTCGTAGAGGTCCCAGAGGACACGCGACGAGGTGCGGTGATGGTTCACCGCCAAGGCCGCCACCTCGCGCTGGAAGGGGTACAGGACCGCGCCCTGCCCCTCTTTCTTGGGCTCGGGGAGGCGGACGGCGTCGAAGGCGCGTTTGACGAGGCGAGAGAGCTCGCCGGCCATGACCTTGTTCGTGCCGGCGCCCCCGATGAGTGCCAGACGGTCGACGAGCGCGGGGGAGTTCGGCGTGGAGTCGGTCACGGCTGGGGGTCAGCCGAACAGCTTGCCGAGGCCGGCGGGGAGCTTGTCCTTGAGGTCCTCGACGAGCTCGGAGCCCTTGAGCCACTCCGGCAGCTTGTGCGCGTTCTCCTGGAGGAAGGCGATGACCATCTTCGCCTTCTCCTCGTCCAGACCGACCTTCTCGATGAGACCCTGAATCAGCTCGTTGGGGATCATGGGGTGCGTTCTCCTGATGGGCCCTCGGGCCCTGACGGTGGTTCGGGCGCGGGCGGGGTGCTCCGCGCATGCTCGGCGCGATCTACCACGTCTCGCAGGAGATAGAGCAGGGCCAAGGCGGGAATGACGGCCAGGATCGTGAGCGTGAAGAACGCCGGCCAGCCCATGGACTGCGCCAGCACCCCCGAGAAACCGCCCAGCATGCGCCCGGCCAGGCTCGAGGCCCCCGTGAGCAGGGCGAACTGCACGGCGCTGTAGCGCTGCACGCACAGGCCGATGATCAACACCCCCGTGGCCGTGGAGGCCAGCCCGCCGGCCACCTGGTCGACGATCATGCCGCCGATGAGCACGGGCATGCTCTTGCCGACCAGCGCCAGCGCCACGTAGGCCAGGTTGGTGATCGACTGCGCGAGCCCGAAGATGATGAGGCCGCGGAACAGGCCCAGGTAGAGCACCAGGCCGCCGCCGACGAGGCCGCCCAGCACGCTGCCGAAGAACGTGATCACCTTGCCGACCACGCCGATCTCGGTGTTGGAGAAGCCCAGGTCGTTCAGAAAAGGCATGTTCATGGTGTTGGCCATGAAGTCGCCGACCCGGAAGAGCGTGAGGAACAAGAGCACGCCGGCGGCCTTGAGCGCGCCGTGGGGCCGGGAGAAGAACTCGATCCAGGGCTCGGCCACGGCGGCGCGCAGCGAGCGCGGGCGCGAGACGGGGGGCGGCTCCGGCGCCAGCAGCGTGACCAGGATGCAGGCGCCCATCGCCGCGGCCATGACCAGGTAGGTGCCTTGCCAGCCGATCTGATCGGAGAGCACCAGGGCCACCATGCCGGCCACCAGCAGGCCCAGGCGGTACCCCATCGTGAAGGTGGCCACGCCGACGGCGCGCTCCTCCTGGGTCAACAGATCCGTGCGCCAGGCGTCCACGACGATGTCCTGACTCGCCGACAGGAAGGCCAGCGAGACGACGAGCACGGCCAGCCAGGGCATCTGCGGGCCGAGCGTGGCCAGGGCGGCGAGCACGGCCGTGATGGCGAGCTGCGTCCAGAGCATCCAGCCGCGGCGCCGGCCCAGGCGGGCGAACAGGGGCGGCGCGTAGCGGTCCAGCAGGGGCGACCAGAGGACCTTCCACGTGTAGGCCGTGCCGGCCCAGGACAGGAACCCGATGGTCGCCAGGTCGAACTGCGCGTTCTTCAACCAGAGCGACAGCGTGCTGCCCGAGAGCAGGAGCGGCAGGCCCGAAGCGAAGCCCATGAGCACCATGAGCCACACCCGGGGGCGTCGGAACGCCGCCAGGGTCTCGCGCAGCGTCACGGCGTCACGCGCTCGCGGCGGCCGCCGCCGCGCCCCGCAAGGCCACCCAGGGATCCACGACGACCTGAACGGACAGGCCGCCCATCAGGCTCGCGAAGCGGCCCTTGTCCCGAAATGCGCAGAGAAACGGCCCCTCGGGCTCGCGCAGGCGATCGAGCAGGCGCGGCGCGATGCCCCCGGCCAGGTAGACCCCGCCCCGCGCGACGCTGCGCAGCGCGTGGTTGCCCGCCTCGGCCCCGTACAGCGCCAGAAAGTGGGCCACCGCGGCCCCGCAGCGCGGGTCGCCGGCCAGCGCGCCGGCGGTGATCTCGGCGGGATCGACGGTGTCGGCCTCGGGCGCCGCCCCCGCATGGAACGCGTGGACCGCCGCCAGCCCCGCCCCGCTCAGGACACGCTCCCAGCTCACGTGGCCGCCGTGGCGCGCCCGCAGGAACGCCAGCAGGGCGGTGTCGTCGGGTGTCTGCGGGGCGAAGTCGGCGTGGCCGCCCTCCCCGGGCACCACTCGCGTCCCGCCGCGCCCGGGCAGCACCAGCGCCTCGCCCAGCCCCGTGCCGGCGCCGAGCAGGGCCATCGGGGCGTCGGGCTCGCGCTCACCCTGCTGGAGCGTGACCAGACCGGACTCGGGCAGGCCGGGCAGCGCGAAGCCCACGGCCTCGAAATCATTGACCAATCGTACGGGCGTGCCGAACGAGGCGGCCACCTCGGCGGCGTCGATGTGCCAGGGCAGGTTCGTCACCCGGCAGGTCTGCCGGTGCACGGGACCCGCCACGCCGAGGCCCATCGCCGTCACGCCCTGCGCGGCGGGCTCGTCGGACCGGTATCGCTCGAGGACCTCGATCAGCGAGCCGCTCTCGGCCGAGGGGTAGACCCTTACGGCCTCGATCGCGAACGAGTCGCCCTCGGCGCGGGCGAGGGCGAGGCGGGCGTTGGTCCCGCCGATGTCGCCGGTCAGTAGCAGCAAGCGTACCCGAACTGGTCGACTTCCGGCCGCGGGTTGTCCGGCTGATTGCCGCGCAGACCGCCGACGCGGTTGCTGTCGTTGTCGGCGCCGTCGTTGGTCCAGGACTGGCCCTGGAAGCCGCCGACGTTGCGGATGGCCTGCATCTGGTCCTTGGAGCAGAGGTCCGCCCCCTGGCCGGCGCAGATGCGCGAGGCGTTGGAGAAGGTCTCCGGCCGGCCGCCGATGCCCGGATCCGAGAGCGCGCCGACGCAGATGTGGTTGATGACCTGCCCGGGGCACTGGCCGTCCTGGGCGAGCTCGCGACCGCAGCAGGCGAAGGCGTAGCGCTCGTTCCAGCCCGGGTTGTCCGAGGTCTGGCCCACGACGCTGTTGAAGTTGCCGACGTCGTTGTCGCTCATCTCGGGCGTCCACACGCGGCGCAGCGGCGCCATGATGCCGGCGTCCTTGAGGGCGACGTACTGGCTCTTGGTGCAGAGCTCGGAGCGCCGGGCGTTGCAGACCCGGAGCGCGCCGACCCACGTGGTGTCCTCGACGTCGTGCGAGAACGTGACCCGCACGCCGTTCTGGGCGCCGGCCGGCGTGGCCGTCTGCTGTCCCACGCGGTAGGCCGGGGGGGTGTAGTCGTAGCAGCAGGCGAAGCTGTACTGCTGGTCGACGGTGGGGTCGTCGCTGCTCTGGATCATGCCGCTCAGGCGGCCGCCGTCGTTGTCCGAGAAGTCGCGGGTCCACACGGCGCGGCCGCTGTAGAACAGCTCGTTGCGCCAGAAGTCCTCGCCGCGCAGCGTGTAGTACTGCGCCGCGCTGCACAGCTGCGCGCCGCGGGCGTTGCAGATGCTGACGGCGTCGTTCCAGTTGGTGGTGCTCGTCGAGTCGAACGTGAGCATGCACACGTTGTCGATGAGCACGCCGCTGCAGCCCAGATCCGCGCCCCCGGCCGGGCCGGCGGGGCCCTGCGGACCGACGGGCCCCTGCGAACCCGGAGGCCCGGCCACACCCTGGGGCCCGATGGGGCCGATCTCACCCTGGGGACCGACGGAGCCCGGCGCGCCCGGAGGACCGGCCGAGCCCGGGATGCCCTGGGGGCCGAGCGGACCGGCCGGGCCCTGGGGACCGAGCGGCCCCGGAGGCCCCTGCGGACCCTGGATGCCTGCGGGGCCGATCTCACCGGCGGGGCCCATGGGGCCCTCGGGGCCCTGGAGCAGGTCCGGCACGCCGTTCTGGTCTGCGTCCGCCGGGCGGTCGGCGAAGTCCGCCGGGTCGCTCGAGACGGTGATCTCGATCCAGTCGACGAAGCCGTCGCTGTCCGTGTCGCGGTCGAGGGGGAAGTCGCCGCCGCCGGGGCCGGGGCTGCCGCCGGGGCCCACCCAGTTGCCGTTCTCGTCCACCACCAGCACGCCGTTGATGTAGATCTCGCTGGGGTGGATGGGGCCGACGACGTCCCGGGCGAGCAGGGCCACGGGGACGTCCCCCACGGGCTGCCGCGGCAGGAACTCGGGCTGCCCCTGGGGCTGGATGCCGATCCAGGTGGGCGTGACGAAGTAGTCGGCCTGCAGCGGGTTGGCGCCGGCGCCGAGGGCGACGTCGAACTCGCCGGCGGTCAGGGTGGCGTCCAGCGTCTCGCTCCACAGCGCCACGCCGCCCTGGGCGCGGTCGTAGAGCGAGAACGTGAGCGTCATCGGACCGGCGGCCGGCTGGCCGTTCAGGTCGCTGAGCTGACCCTGAAAGCGCACGCCGGGCAAGGCCTGCGCCTGGGCGACGCCGGGGAGGACCGCCGTGGCGGAGATGGACAGGCCGACCGCGAGCGCGGCGACCACGGTACGCATGAGCTTCTTCATGGCATCTGCCCCCCGGTCGCGAAGAGCACGCGACCCGTCAATCGAAGGAATCCGTTGCGAGAGACCGCGGTGCTGCCGATGGACGCGCCCGTGCCCAGGGGGCCGGCGGTCCACACGATGCGGGCACGGGTCAGGCGAAGCTGGCCGGGCTGAACGACGCCGGCGTCCGGGTCCGGGACGACCACCGCGGCGTCCGCGCCGGGGCCGACGGCGGCGTCCGCGGGCGCGACCACGGCGGCGTCGCCGGGCAGGACCACGGCGGCGTCCGCGAGCGGCGGGACGAAGGCGTCGGCGGGCAGGACCACCGCGGCGTCCGGGTCCGGCGGCGAGACGCGGGCGTCCGGCGGGGGCGGCATCTGGCCGTCCGGCTTGGGCACGATGTTCGCGTCCGGCAGCGGAGGCCGGGCGTCGGCGCCGGGCTGAGCGTCCGTCTCCGGCGCCTGGCCGCCGGCACCACCGCCGCCGTGACCGGCCCCACCGCCCGTGCCGGTGTCGGGGGTCGTTTGAGCGCCGCCGAAGCTCCCACCGCCACCGCCGCCGAGATCGGCCTTGGTGGTGGTGATGTTCGTGGCGTCGTCGCAGGCCAGGAGCGCGAAGGCCATCCCCCAGGGCGCGACGTGTCGCAACACGCGCATGGTACTCCCTCCAATGTCCGGAGATTCAGCCCCCGGGGCCGCTCAGGTCAACGATTTCCGTACGCGGCGGATTGCGTTACGCTCCGCCCCCGAATTCACCGACACACAGGAGCCCGATCCATGAAGACGACCCTCTCGCGACTCTGCGCCGCCGCTCTGCTGGCCGCGCTCACCGGCTGCACGACGACGAAGAGCGACGCCAACGCCAAGCCCGCCGAGGCCGCCAAGCCCGCCGCCAGCGAGGCCCCCAAGACCTCGACGCCGGCGGCCGCCGCCGCCCCCGCCGCCGCCCTGCTCAACCCCGCGGGCGCCACGGCCACGGCCCCGGACACCTACGTCGTCAACCTGAAGACGACCAAGGGCGACCTGGTGATCGACGTGAACCGGAGCTGGGCCCCCAACGGCGCCGATCGCTTCTACAATCTGGTCAAGGTCGGCTACTACGACGACGTCGCCTTCTTCCGCGTCGTGGCCGGCTTCATGGCGCAGACCGGCATCAACGGCAACGGCCAGGTCAATGCGATCTGGCGCGAGGCGCGCATCAAGGATGACCCCGTCGACCCGGCCAAGGCGTCCAACAAGCGCGGCTACGTGACCTTCGCGACGTCCGGCCCCGACTCCCGCACGACGCAGTTCTTCATCAACTTCGCCGACAACGACCGGCTCGACGGCATGGGTTTCTCGCCCATCGGCAAGCTGCGCGAGGCCTCGCTCACGGTGCTCGACGCCCTCAACGCCGAGTACGGCGAGGGCGCGCCGCGGGGCGCCGGTCCGAACCAGGGCCGCATCCAGTCCGAGGGCAATGAGTACTTGAAGCGCGACTTCCCGCGCCTCGACTACATCCAGAAGGCGACGATTCAGTAACTCGAGGAGTGCCCCATGTCGTGGTTCCGCAGCGCCGCCCCCCGCCTGCCCACCGCCGCCGAGGCCCTGCCGGGGCGCGCGGAGACGATGCCGGTGCCCGAGACCCACGCCGTGCATGGCCGGCGCCTCGTGCCGCCCTTCCCCGAGGGGCACGCGCAGGCGGTGTTCGGCCTGGGCTGCTTCTGGGGCGCCGAGCGCAAGTTCTGGTCGCTGCCCGGCGTGTACACCACGGCCGTGGGTTACGCCGCCGGGCGCACGCCGAACCCCACCTACAAAGAGGTCTGCAGCGGCCTGACGGGCCACAACGAGGTCGTGCTCGTGGTCTACGATCCGGCGGTCGCCGGGTACGAGGCCCTGCTGCGGACCTTCTGGGAGAGCCACGATCCCACGCAGGGCATGCGACAGGGCAACGACGTGGGCACGCAGTACCGCAGCGGCATCTACACGTTCGACGCCGAGCAGCGCGCCACGGCCGAAGCAAGCCGCGTGCAGTACGGCGAGGCCCTGAAGCGCGCGGGTCACGACGCGATCACGACGGAGATCGTCGACGCCGGGCCGTTCTACTACGCCGAGGCCTACCATCAGCAGTACCTGCACAAGAACCCGGGCGGCTATTGCGGCCTGGGCGGTACCGGGGTGAGCTGCCCCGTCGGCCTGCGTCTGGTGGCCGGTTGAGCGCCCGGCGGCGGGCGTTTTCGCTCGGACTCGGGCTCCTCATGGCGGCCTGCGACGCGGGGGGGTCGGCGGATGCGGTCGACGCGTTGGTCGTGATCCCGGACGCCGCGCCGGACCCCGACGCGACCGCCGCCGACCCCGACGCAACCGCCGCCGACCCCGACGCCGCGCCCGACGCCGCACCCGACGCCGCACCCGACGCCGCACCCGCGCCCGACGCCGCGCCGCCGTCGGCCCCTCCTCTCGACCCGGGCCTTTTCGACTGCACCGCGGCCGGGCCGCCGGAGCGGGTCAGCCCGACACCCGTCGCCTGCCTGACCGACCCGGCCTGCCGCCTGCCCCAGGTGGCCGGTCACCGCGGCTGCGGGGGCCAGCTCGGGGTGATCGCGCCCGAGGACTCGCTGGCCGCGTACCGAGCCGCCATCGCGCTCGGCGTCGACTACGTGGAGACGGACCCGCGCCCCACGGCGGACGGCGTGCTCGTGAACATGCACGACGACACGGTGGACCGGACGACCTGGGGCACTGGCGCCGTGGACCAGATGACGCTGGCCGAGATCCGCGCGCTCGACCTGCGGACCGACCGCTTCGCCGGCGACTTCGCCTGCGAGCGCGTGCCCACGCTCGTCGAGATTCTGCAGACCTGCGGCGGCCGCGCGATGGTGCTCATCGACGCCAACAAGACCGACCGGGTGGACCTGCTCGTGGGGGCCATCCAGGAGGCCGACGCGCTGGACTGGGCCGTCTTCGACACCAGCGACCTGGCGAAGATCGACGCCGCGCTCGCGCTCGAGCCCGGGCTGCACATCATGCCCCGCCCGGACACGCTCGAGGACCTGAACGCCGCGCTCGACCACTTCGCGCCGCGCGTGCCCGAGATCGTCGAGATCCCTGCGGACCGGGTGGCCGAGCTCGCCCCCGTGGCGCTCGCCCGGGGCGCGCGGCTGTTCACGGACGTGTTCGGGGCGGACGTGGTGGCCGGCCAGCTCGGCCTCACGGACCGCTACCTGGCGTACTACGACCAGGGCGCGGCGATCCTGCAGACGGACCGGCCGGATCTCATCCTCGGGGCGCTCCGGGCGGCCGGGCGGCGCTGAGGCCACCGTGGTCCGTTCGCCCGCTCGAAGGCGCCTGGCGGGCGCGGCCGCGCTGATGGCCGGCGCCGTCGCCTGCGGTGAGCCCACCGGTGACCCCCCGGCCGCGCGGGCGGACGCGGCGCAGCTCTCCCCCGACGCCGTGCCGTCGACACCGGACGCGGCCCCCCCGCCCGACGCCGCGATGGTCGCCCCCGAACCCGAGCCGGACACGCCGCGCGGGGACATCCTGACGACCTTCGTGACCTTCGACCTGTCGCGACACACGGCCGTGGCGGACCTGACGCTGCTCGCGCCGGCGAACGGTGTCGTCGTGCTGGAGACGGGCGACCTGACGGACCTGACCCTGGAGGACACCGAGGGCCGCCCCGTGGACGCCCTCGTCGGGCGCGGGCGCATCACGGTCGCGACCGAACCCCTCGCGCTCCTGAACTGGCGCGCGCGCTACGGCTTCAGCGCCCACCCCGGCTTCCAGGGCCTGCGCGCGGACGAACGCTCCACGCTCACTTGGCCGACCGCATGCGGATCGCTCTTCCCTTGTCATCCCGAGCCGGCGGACGGTGTCCTGCTCGGCGCCGAGGTCGTCGGGCTGCCCGGGGGCACGGTCGCCGTGGCCACGCCGCGCCTGACGACGCCCGCCCCCGCTTACGTGCTGGCCTTCGCCGTGGGCGAATACACCGAGACTCCCCTCGGCCGCAGCGCGGGTGGCGTCGCGCTCACAGCCTTCCTGCGCCCCGGTGAGGCGGACGTCGCCGCGGCCCTGGCCGACCTGCCCGCGGTCTTCTCGTTCTACGAGACCCACCTGGGCCCCTACCCCTTCGGCGACACCGCCGGCCCCGTCAGCGTGGACTGGGGCATCACCGCGATCGGCGGGATGGAGCACCACCCCTTCTGGCATGTGTCCGGCGCGCAGCGGAACCTGCTGGTGAACGCGCACGAGGCCGCCCACGGGTGGTTCGGCGACGGCGTGCGCCCGCGCTGCTGGGAGGACGAGGTCGTGTCCGAGGGCGTGGCGGACTACCTGTCCATCGTCGCCCTCACGCGCGTCACCGGTCGCGAGGGCCTCTTCGCCGACGCCCGGGCCGCCCTGGAGGCCGCGCTCCCGCGCACGGCACAGCGGCGCGGACGCCCGCCGGGCTGCAACGTGATCGACCCCGGCGGCGACTGGTACCGGCGCCAGATCCCGTACAAGAAGGGGGCGCTCTTCCTGGAGGCGCTCGCTCGGCGCACGAGCGAGGACGCAGTGCTCGCGGCCCTGGGCGCCTTCGCCCGGGCGAACGTCGGACGCGCGGCGGGCGTCGACGACCTGCTGGCGGCGCTCTCCGCGTCCACGGGCCACGAAGTCACCGCCTGCGCCGAGGCCTGGCTCTTCTCCGAAGACACACCCGCGGACGCGCCCTGCCCCTGAAGAAGCGGCCCTCAGCGCGCTGCGTCGCCGCCGAAGACGTGTCGGAAGCCGAAGCCGAGGCCGAGCAGAATGCCACCGCCCGGACCCCCGACGGCGTAGTAGGTCTCCGGGAGGGCCGGCAGCTCGAACCATGCGTGACCGAGCCGCAGGGAGAGCTCCACCGGGCCGATGGGGAACCCGAAGAGCGCCGCCACTTCGACCCCGCCCACCGTCTTCGAGGCGTGTCCACCCCCCAGATGGCCGTGGGCCCGGACGTCCGTGTGCCAGAGACCGGGCGCGGCCTCGACCCCGAGAAAGACGGAGTCGACCCGGTGGACGAACCGGATGTCCACGAGCGCGGCCTGGACGTGGGTCTCATGGACCTGCCGGAACTCGGGCCCCCCCGCGGCCAGCTCGCCGCCGAGGCGACGGTAGGCCGCCCCGAATTCGATGCCGTCGAAGGCCTCCCAACGCAGCCCGACGCCCCACACGGCGTTGTACCGGACCTCGCCGCGCCCGATCCCGATGCGGTCGTACAGCCGCCCGGCGCGGTCGCCCCAGGACCGGTCCGAGTCCGCGAAGATCCCGCTGACGTTCGCGTCGGCGACGATGGCGTTCGCCAGGGCGACGATGACGGCGGTGATCACTTTTCGCGCGACGGATAGAAGAGGCCGGAGCGCACCTGGACGCCATCGGGCAGGTCGAGTTCGAAGGCGCCGGCGTGGTGGGTGATGTACCGGTTCGAGTCGATGTCGACGGACCACGTGTCCGTGACCTCGATCCACCCGTCGACGGGGCTCAGCCCGTGGAAGCTGGACATCGCGATCGGCGCGTTGTCGTCCATGACCAGCACGACGCCGTCGTCGGCGGTGACGACGCGCCCGCCCACACACTCGCAGAGCTCTGCGGGCGCGTCCTCGTAACAGTCCGGCTCCGACCAGGGGTCGGGGATGAAGATGTCCGGATCGACGCCGTAGGGGTTGTAGGGGCCGTTCGGCCAGGCGAACGCCTCTTCGGCGGAGATGCAGTCGGTCAGGGCCATGCTCGCCGGGACGGGGGGCGCGGCGTCGGGCAGCGCGGCGTCGGGCAGCGCGGCGTCGGGCAGCGCGGCGTCCGGCAGCGCGGCGTCGGGTGCCACGGCGTCGGGCAGCGGGACGTCGGG
>CAINDO010000584.1 GCA_903847385.1 uncultured Myxococcales bacterium | reverse complement strand
GGCAAGCCGGCGATCGACGCCGCCCTCGCGCGTCTCGCCTGCACGGACGTGTCAGCGACCTTGGCGGCGCTGGCGCTCGGCAAGAACGACACACGCTGGCACTATCTGTTGCGCGCCGTTGCGGCGTGCGGGCCTGCCTGGTCCCCGGCGCTGCTCGCGAAGCTGGAGGGCCGCCTGCTCGGGCGGGTCCTCACGGGGCGCCTGAACGACACGGAGGACGAGACCTGTCTCGTCGAACCGGGCGACGACGACCTGGACGGTGTGAATCCCATCTACGTCGACCGCTACCCCGCGGCGGCGAAGAAGGTCCTCACCTCGGGCCATTTCGTCGCCGCCTCCGGGCCCGAGGTCTGGCTCCAGATACGCGATGCGAAGGGCGCCAAGATGTCCTGGGAGATCCATCTGTTCCACACCGCGCCCGAGGGCTTCGAGTCGCTCGGCACGCTCGAGGCATGGCTCGCGTACGAGGTCGCGCGCGTCGACGCGCTCGGGCGGGCAGGGTAGGTCGCCATGCGCCAGGTCACGACACTGTTCTGGTTCGTCGCGCTGGCCGGCTGCGCGAACGCCCCCGCGGGTGAGACCGACGCCGGGAGCCCGACGGGCAGTGTGTCCGGCGCGGGAGGCATGCGCGGTGTCGAGGCCGGTCCCGCCCCGGGCGGATCGCCGGCCGGCGCCGTGGACGCGTCGACCCCGGGCACCGCACCGGACGCGCGGAGCGCCGACACCGGAGTGGCCCCGCCGGCCCCCGTGGGCTCCGCGGACGCCGCAATGCCGGCGGCGCCGGACGCCCGGGTCGTGGCACCGCTTCCGCCCCCCGCAGCCCGGCCGCCCGCGCCACCGCCCGATGGCTCGGCGGTCGTCTTCACGCTGGCCGCCGAGCGCCCCGACCTGCTCGCCGACTCGTGCGTGGCGCAGGGCGGCACGAACGCGTTTCTCTTCGAGGTTGCGCATCGCCTGCGCGCCCTCGACCCTCGTTGGGGCCTCGTGCTGCGCGACGGCGCCCTGCTGCAGGATCGAATCGGGTACTTCTGGGGTGACGGGGCCCCGGAGGGACGGGCGGAGATCTACGTCCTCGACGTCGTCGCCCGGCACTGCGCCCGGCCGGGCGTCGACGAGCCGGCCGCCCCCGCCTGGCTGGATGACTCCGCGGCCGGCGGTGTGTTCACGCTCGGTCCGCTCTCGGGGGAGTCTCCGCCTTCGACCCCCGATGCCGGAAGCCCCCCGCCACCCGAGCGCGTGGCCTTGCCGGATCACAGTCAGGTCCTCCGCGACCTGGCCGCCGAACGCCCGGAACTGCTCGCGGCGTCTTGTGTCGACCAGGGCGGCGACAATCAGTTCCTCTTCGAGGGCGTGCGCCGGCTGCGGGCGCTCGACCCGCGCTGGGGGCTGAACTGGAAGCGGGGCAACGTGGGCGACATGTCCCAGGATGCCATCGACTATTTCTGGGCCGCGGGCGACGCCGAGGGGCGCACCGAGGTGTACATCCTCGATGTGATCGGCGGCCACTGCGGTGACTCGCCCGAGGTGGCGTGGATCGACGTGACCCAGGCGACGCTGGACGGTGGCACGATCGGCCGCTGGACGCTGCAGCCCTTGCCGCAGTAAGGTCGCGGAGTCTCAGCCCCGCAACGCCCGCAGCGCCTCGGCGACCTCGTCCTCGGGCACGACCTCGACCTTCACGTCGACCGCGAGGGTCTCGGTGCCGGCGCCGCCTTGGTACAGGGTGCCCGAGGTCGGGGTGGCGTCGCGGTAGTTGCGGCCGCTGGCCACGCGCACGTGGTCGAGGCCGGCGAGGCAGCCGTTGGTGGGGTCGAAGCCCTTCCAGCCCACCCAGGGCAGGTAGATCTCCACCCAGGCGTGGCTGGCCTCGGACTGGACCTTGTTGTCGTACTGCGCGCCGGTGTGGATGTAGCCGACGCGATAGCGCGCCGGCACGCTCAGCAGGCGCGCGAGACAGATGAACAGGTTGGCGAAGTCCTGACACACACCCTTGCGCTCGACGTAGACGTCGAACGGCGTGGTCATCAGGGTCGTTGAGCCCGACAGATACTGAAAGTCCCGGTACAGGCTCTCGTTGATGTCGACGAGGGTCTCGATGAGATCGTTGTCCTGGCGCGCGGCGAAGCCCTGGGCGTACTCGACGAGCTCCATGAGCTGCGACTCGGGCAGCTCGGGCGGCAGGAGATAGGGCAGCATCATCTGTCGCTGCCAGGGCATCCACATCAGCGGCAGCGACAGCCGGTCCACGGGTGAACTCAAGAAACCCATGTCCGAGTCGATGCGAACGAGCGACCGCGCGCTGAAGCGCAGCTCGGTGTACGGCTCGGTGATGGTGAGCCGGTGCGACTGATTGCCGAACACATCCTCGAAGTCGCGCGCCTGGCTGTTCACCGACACGTCGAGACCAAACGCGAGCAGGTCCTGGCCCGGGGCGTGGCTCGGCTTCAGACGCAGCACGTGGGTGCTGTGCGTCACGGGCTGCTCGTACCGATACACAGTGTCGTGGGACACGCGGAGCACGCGGCTCTCGGCCACGATGGTCGGGTCGAAGACCCGCGGCCCGCGCCCCCGCGGCGTCGAAGCGGCGGTGGCCGGCGGCACGCGGGCGGCGATGGTCTGCCCCAGGTCGGGACCGCTCGTGAACACCACCGCGCCCCGCCGCAGCACGACCATGTCACCGGGCGGGATGGCATGCCACTCGCCGGGCTCCAGCGGGGTGCTGGCGACCAGCGCGAGCGTCCGGTTCGCGTCGAGGGCGTGGTCCAGGTTCAGCTCGAGCACGCCGTTGGACATGCGCGCGCCCTCGTGGGGGGGCTGGCGCCGACACAGGTGCAGGCTGGCGAAACCCGTGGCGTCCCGGTAGGCGACG
>CAINDO010000583.1 GCA_903847385.1 uncultured Myxococcales bacterium | reverse complement strand
GCGCGGGCGGCGAGCCCGTCGGCGGCAGCGGCGGCGCGGGCGGCGAGCCCGTCGGCGGCGCGGGCGGCGGCATCGTGCCCCCGGTCGAGTGCGGCGCGACGGACCTGAACGCGGGCGACGCCGGCGACGGCACCTTCGTGGCCCTCGGCACGACGGCCGGCGCCGAGAACACCAACACCGGCACCTGCGGCGGCGGCGATGCCCCGGACGCGGTGTTCACGTTCACGGCCCCCGAGGCCGGCAACTGGTACTTCACGACGCAGGTCGGCGAAGGCATCGAGACCTTCGACACGGTCATCTACGCTCGCACGGACTGCGCCAACCCCGAGTCCGAGCTCGACTGCGACGACGACGACGCGGCCGGGACGCAGAGCCTCCTCGTGCTGCCCCTCGAGGCCGGCGCGACCATCTCCCTCGTGGTCGATGGTTTCCGCGACAACGCGGGGGACTTCCAGCTCTCGGCGGGCCTCCAGGCGGTCCTCGCCATCGGCGACGCCTGCATCTTCGACGACTTCATGGCCGGCTGCCCCGAGAACAGCCTCTGCTACAGCCCGGACGGCAACGACCCGGTCTGCACCGAGCTCGTGACCATCGAGCTCGGTGGCGAGTGCGAGCCCTTCAGCGACGTGGCGTCCTGCGCCGAGGGCCTGTTCTGCAACGACCTCGACAACGACGGCACGTTCAACTGCGCCGAGCCGGTGATCGTGCCCCAGGACGGCGTCTGCCAGCGCTTCACGCCGGGCATCGACTGCGCCGAGGGCCTGATCTGCTTCGACCCGGACGAGGACGGCACCGACACCTGCGTCGCGCCGCTCGCGGCCGCCGCCGGTGAGACCTGCCAGTCGTTCAGCGACTACTTCACCTGCGCCGAGGGCCTCATCTGCGGTGACCCGGACTTCACCGGCACGGACACCTGCATCGAGCCGCTGATCGTCCAGGAGGGCAGCGAGTGCGTGCCCTTCAGCGACTTCATCATCTGCGCCGAGCCGTCGACCTGCCTCGACGCCTTCGACGACGGCAACTACACCTGCGTCGTCGTCACCACGATCGACGAGGGTGGCGCCTGCGTCCCGGGTGACGCCGTCAACGTCTGCATCGAGGGCGCGAGCTGCGTCGACCTCGACGGTGACGCGACCGCCAACTGCACCACGCCCTCGCCCGAGCTCGCGGTCTGCCCGCCCGCCTACGGCGAGGTCGGCGTTCTCGACACGGCCGCCGCGGCGCCGTGGACGATCGACGTCGACACGTCGATGGGCATGCACCACACGAACGGCACCTGCGGCAACGGCGGCGACGGCAACGACGTCGTCGTGTCCTTCACCGCGCCCGCGGACGGCGAGTATGTCGCCCAGATGGTCGGCAACTTCGACACGGTCCTGTACGCCCGCGAGTACTGCGGCTTCTCCGACAACCTCGCGTGCAACGACGACTCGGAGATCGGCGGCAGCCAGATCTTCCTGTCGCTCGTCGCCGGTCAGACGATCTACCTGATCGCCGACGGCTACGATGTCGACGAGTCGGGCATGGCCACCATCACGGTCGAGCCCGCCGCGGTCATCCAGTAATCACTGGGACTCCACTCGGGCTCCCTGCCGGGCGCGCTCAGCGCCCGCGCAGTCCCTGAGACAAGGCCAGGACGTCCGCCAGGACCCCGGCCGCCGTGACGGCACCGCCCGCTCCGGCCCCCTGGACGACCAGGGGATACTCGCGGTAGCGCGCCGTGGTGAAGGCCACGAAGGCCTCCGTGCCGCGCAGTCGCGTGGCCGGGTGGTCCGCGGGCACGCCCACGGGGCCGACCTTCAGGCTCGGGGCGCGGCCCGTCGCCGCGTCGCCCGGGTCGATCTGCGCCAGGTAGCGCAGCACCTCGCCCCGCGCGCGCAGGGCGGCCACGCGCTCGGCGAAGGCGGCGTCTGCGCCCGAGAGCGCCGCGAAGAACGCGTCCAGCTCGTCGTGCTCCAGCAGCGCGGCGTCCACGAAGGGGGTGACCTCGACCTGCGAGAGCTCGACCTCAAGGCCCAGCTCCCGGGCCAGGATCAGCGCCTTGCGGGCCGCGTCCACGCCGCCGAGATCCTCGCGCGGGTGGGGCTCGGTGTAGCCGCGCCGGTGGGCCTCGGCCACGGCCACGGAGAGCGGCGTGCCGCGTGTGACCTCGTTGGACAGATACCCCAGCGTGCCCGACAGCGAGCCCTCGATGAGCAGCACGTGGTCGCCCGTGCGGACCAGGTTCTTCACCGTCTCGATCACGGGCAGGCTGGCGCCCACGGTGGTCTCGTAGCGATAGGCGCGGTGCGCGGCGCGGGCGGCGGCGAAGATCGCGTCGCGCGCCGGCCCCGGCAGCGCGAGCGGCTTCTTGTTCGCGGCGACCACGTGGATGCCGCGGGCGAAGGCCTGCGCGTAGAGCGCCTCCATGCCGTCGGCGGCGGTGCAGTCCACCAGCACGGGCACGGGCAGCCGGGCGAAGGCGTCCAGTTGCGCGGACAGGTCGCCGCCGTGCGCCGTATCCAATCGGGCCAGCGCCTGCTCGGGCTGCAGACCGCGGGGCTCGAAGCGCACGTGCGCCCGGTCGGCGACGCCCACCAGCCGCAGCTCGACGTCGTGCCGCGCCCGCAGCCGCGCCTGCTCGGCCCCGAGCTGCGCCAGCAGTTGCCGGCCCACGGTGCCCTTGCCCAGCAGGAACACGCTCACCTGCTCCCGCGCCAGGTTCATCGCGGCGTGCACCGCGCGCACGGCCACGGGCGTTTCGGCGCCGTCGACCACACACGAGATCGCCCGCGAGGTGGCCCCCTGCGAGGCCGCGCGCACGTTCACGCCGGCGATGCCCAGCGCGCCGAAGAACCGCCCGGCCACGTTGACCGTCTGCCCCATGGCCTCGGCGACCAGCGTGAGCAACGTGACGCCGCGGTGCAGGCGCGGCGGCGCGAGATCACCGCGGGCCAGCTCGCGGCCGAGCGCCTCGTGCACCGCCGCGGCGGCGCGATCGGCGTCGGCGTCGGCCACGACCAGCGCGATCCCGTTGCCGCGCGGGGCCTGCGTCTCGAACCACACGGGCACGCCCGCGGTGGCCAGCGCGCCGCTCGCGCGCGGCCCGATCTGCGCCGAGGCGGTCGCCTGCGTGCCCTCCACGTCCAGCAGCGTCATGTCCTCGAGCGAGGTCACGCAGGTCGGCCGGCCGATGTCCGTCGAGCCCTCGGCGGCCACCCGCGTGCCCGGCGCGTCCGG
The DNA here is from genome assembly GCA_903847385.1 of uncultured Myxococcales bacterium. GTDB lineage: Bacteria > Myxococcota_A > Bradymonadia > UBA7976 > UBA1532 > CAINDO01. The sequence goes on along the minus strand of CAINDO010000583.1, from coordinate 8,794 downwards.
CGCCAGCGTGCTGCGGATGCGCATGGGGATGCCCGAGGCCAGCAGGGGCAGCACCGTGCGCGGGTGCAGCATCCGCAGGCCCAGGCCGGCCAGCTCCAGCGCCTCGCGGTAGCTCAGGTGCGTGACCGGGTACGCCTCGTCCACCAGCGACGGGTCGGCGGTCATCACCCCGGACACGTCCGTCCACACGTGCAGCTCTTTCGCTTGCCGCGCGCGGGCGAGCAGCGCCGCCGTGTAGTCGGAGCCATTGCGCCCCAAGGTGGTGGTGCGCCCGGCCACGGTGCGCCCCAGGAACCCGGTGTGCACGCGCAGCGCGGTCGTCTCGGGCAGCGCGTTCAGCGCGGCCACGGTGGGCTCCCAGATGACCGTGGCGTCCCCGTGGCGGTCGTCGGTCACCATCCAGGTCCGGGCGTCCACGGCGATGGCGGGCAGCCCCGTCGCGGTCAGGGCCGCGGCCACGAGCTGCGACGAGATGCGCTCGCCGAACGACAGGATGGCGTCCCGCGTGACGGGCGAGAGATCGCCGACCACCGCGATGCCGCCCAGCAGCTCGCGGAGCTCCGCGTCGAGCGCGGCGACGGCGGTCGTCGCCGCGTCGAGCGGGTCGCCGGCGGCCTCGCGCGCCACGCGCAGCGCCTCGTTCACCAGCCGATCCACCCGCGGCAGCGCGGCGTCCAGCCGGCGCTCGGCCGCGGCGTGCGCCGCCGCGATCAGGTCGTCCGTCGTGTCGCCGAACGCGCTGACCACCAGCTCGACCGCGTGCAGCGCGTGTTCGCGCCGGATGAGGCCGAGGGCGCGCGCGAGGCGCTCCGGTCGACCGAGGGAGGAGCCGCCGAACTTGAGGACGTATTCTGGCATGAGAGACACCCTGTCTTTTCCAATGACGCAATGTCAATATGCTGGCGCCGGGAATGGCACGGGAGAGGGAGACGAGATGGCAGCGCGCACGCAGACGTCGAGCACCGCGGGGTCGAAACAAACACAAGCCCCCTCGGCCACGCTGCGCGCCGCCGGAACGCCCCGGGGGGACGACCTGGGCGCCGCCGAGCTGGCGCACCGCGTGGCGGCCAGCCTGAGCCGCATTCGCAAGGCCCGGGGCCTCTCGCTGGACAAGCTGGCCTCCGCGAGCGGCGTGAGCCGGGCCGCGCTGTCGCAGATCGAGAGCGCGCGCACGAACCCCACGTTGGCCGTGCTCTGGAAGATCGCCGTGGGCCTGGACGTGCCGTTCAGCGCGCTGCTCGGGGAGCAGGAGGCCTCGCGCTGCCGCGTGCTGCGCGCCGAGGACATCACGCCCCTGCGCAGCGTGGACGGCCGCCTGGAGAGCCGGTTGCTGACCCCCGCCGGCGCGCCCCCCGGCCAGGAGTGTTACGAGATGCGCTTCGCCCCGCGGGGCATCCTGAACAGCGACTCGCACGGCGGCCGCACCAGCGAGACGGTCATCGTGCTCACGGGCGCGCTGCGCATGACCGTGGGCGAGGAGCAGTTCGATCTCGCCGCGGGGGACGTCTTCCAGTTCCGCGCGGACGCCGAGCACGCCTACGAGAACCGCAGCACCCACGAGACTCGGATCCTGAACCTCATCCAGTATCTCTGAACGCTCGGTCTTGCATGGTGGACACGTCGTCACTATCGTAGACACGTCCACTGCGCCGAAATCACACAACCAGAAGCGAGCCCCCGCGCATGAGCCAGAACCCCCTGCACCCCGAGACCCTGGCCCTCCACGCCGGACAGGTCCCCGACCCGACCACGGGCTCGCGGGCCGTGCCCATCTACCAGACGACCTCGTACCAGTTCCGCGACACCGAACACGCCGCCAACCTCTTCGCGCTGAAGGAGTTCGGCAACATCTACACGCGGCTGATGAACCCGACGACGGACGTCTTCGAGAAGCGCGTCGCCGCGCTCGATGGCGGCGTGGGCGCGCTCGCGGTGGCCAGCGGCCAGTCGGCGATCACGTTCTCCATCCTGAACATCGCGCAGGCCGGGGACGAGATCGTCTCCGCGGACAACCTGTACGGCGGCACGTACAACCTGTTCCACCACACGCTGCCTCGCCTGGGCATCAAGGTGATCTTCGTGCCCTCGGGGGACCTGGGCGCCTTCGAGCGGGCCATCACGCCGCGCACCAAGGCCGTGTACGCCGAGTCGATCGGCAACCCCAAGCTGGACGTCGCCGACATCGCCGGCCTGGCGGACGTGGCCCACCGCAACGGCGTGCCGCTCATCATCGACAACACGGTGTCGCCGCATCTCGTGCGGCCCATCGAGCACGGCGCGGACATCGTGGTCTACTCGGCCACGAAGTTCATCGGTGGCCACGGGACTTCGATTGGCGGCGTGATCGTCGACAGCGGCAAGTTCGACTGGACCAACGGCAAGTTCCCGCTCATCAGCGGGCCCGAGCCCAGCTATCACGGTCTGGACTTCGTCGCCGCGCTCGCCCCCCTGGGCAACATCGCCTACATCATCAAGGCCCGCGTCACGCTCCTGCGCGACATTGGCGCGGCGCTCTCGCCGTTCAACGCGTTCCTGCTCATCCAGGGTCTGGAGACGCTCCCGCTGCGCATCGAGCGCCACGCGCAGAACGCGCTCGCGGTGGCCGAGTGGCTCTCGCGCCACCCCAAGGTCACCTGGGTGAACTACCCCGGCCTGCCGAGCAGCCCGAACCACGCCGCGGCGCAGAAGTACCTGCCCAAGGGCGCGGGCGCGATTCTCGGCTTCGGCGTGCAGGGCGGCCTCGAGGGCGGCCGCAAGTTCATCGACTCGCTGAAGCTCGTCTCGCACCTGGCCAACGTGGGGGACGCGAAGACGCTGGCGATCCACCCCGCCTCGACCACGCACCAGCAGCTCTCCCCCGAGGAGCAGGCGGCCACGGGGGTGACGGCCGACTACGTGCGCTTGTCCGTGGGCATCGAACACATCGACGACATCATCGCCGATCTGTCGCAGGCCCTCGCGCAGGTCTGAGGTGGTGCGCGTCGGCGTCGTCAATCTGATGCCCCGGCTCGAGACCTACGAGCCGAGCCTGCGCGCGCTCTTCGCCGCCGCCGGCGTGCCCGTGTCGCCCGTCTGGATTCGCCTGCGCACGCATGTGTATCGAAGCAGCGATCCGGCGCATCTGGCGGCGCACTACGTCGACTTCGACGCCGCCCTGGCCGAGGGCCCCCTGGACGGTCTTTTGCTCACCGGCGCGCCGGTGGAGCACCTGCCCGTGACGGAGGTCCGCTATTGGCCGGAGCTGGACGCGCGCCTGCGGGCGGCGCGGGCGGCGGGCACGGGCATCCTGGGCATCTGTTGGGGGGCGATGGCGCTGGCCGAGCAGGCGGGTCTCGCGAAAGAGGTCTACCCGCGCAAGGTCTTCGGGCAGTTCGAGCACCAGAACACACCGGCGGCGGCCGAGCTGCTGGGCCTGAGCGGCGCCGGTTTCGTGGCACCGCAGAGCCGCTTCGCCGGCTTCTCTTCCGCCGAGGTCGAGCGCGCCGAGCGGGCCGGGCAGATCCGCCTGCTGGCGGACGCGCCCGGGGCCGGCCCGACGCTCCTGGCCACGACCGACGCCCGCGTGTTCATGCACCTGGGGCACCCCGAGTACGACCTCGACCGCCTGGGCTACGAGTGGGCGCGCGACCGGGCAGCGGGCCGCGCGGACGTCGACCCGCCCGTTGGGTACGTGGACGACGCGCCCACGCGGGACTGGCGCGGCGACTCCGCGGCGTTCATGCGCGCGTGGCTGGAGACGCTGCACGGCGCCTGAGCGCCCGGCCCGCTCAGGGGCAGCCGGCCATCTCGGCGATCCACCGCCGCACCAGCTCCAGCCCCACGGGATCGACGCGTGTCGTCGCGAAGGGCGGCATCTGGCCCTCGCCGCGGCGAGACATGCGCGCGTGCAGGATGCTGCGCTCGGGCGCGCCGGGGGCCACGATGCGGGCGTCCGCGATCTCCAGATCGCCCTGGCCGGGCAGCGCGTCGCACAGTCCCGTGTCCGCGAAGGGCGTCTGCGCGCGCAGGTCGATGCGGGCCACGGCGGGACCCTCGGGCTGATGACAGAACGCGCAGTTGGCCTCGAGCATGCCCCGCACGCGGGCGTCGACCGGGGCGGTGTCGTCGTCCGGGCGCGGGAACGCCGGCCGCGCGGCGACCTCGGCGCTCGGGGCGTCCACGTACCCCGCGGAGACGAGCGCCTCGATCTGCGGCCGGTCCGTGTCGTCGAACCGCACGCTCCGCTGCCACTGCGCGTGACTCGGGCCCAGCGAGCCGCCGCCGGCGGTCGTGTGGCAGTCGAGGCACTGCGCCCGCGAGGGGAACGCCCACGTCAGCGGGCCGTCGGGCGTCGGGTACTCGCCGGTCTGGGCGCCGACCAGCAGATCCGCGTCGCTCTCGTCCGCGCGCCAGCGATAGCTGAAGCCCTGCCACCCGGACGCCTGCCGCACGAGCAGGCGCGTCTCCACGCGCTTCGCCGGCGCGCCGAGCGCGAACGTCTTGACCAGCACCGTGCCCACGGGGAACGACACGTGACCGTTCGCGTCGAAGCTCGCCCGCGCGCCATCCGGCAGCGCGAACGCGCGCGCCTTGGCCGAGCCGTCACTCCACAGCGGCGAGTTGAGATCGTACGGCACCACGCCGGCGGCCAACACATGCCCGGCCGTGTCGGCGAAACAGCCCGTCTGCGAGAGCGTCGCGGGCAGGGGAGGGGGCGCGGGCACGGCGGCGGCGCGCACGAGCGTCGACAGGCTGCGCTCGGCGCCGAACGTGACGATGTAGATCTCGCCCTCGGGGTCCTCGCCGAAGCTGGTGATCTTCAGGCGCGTCTCGGCGAGCACGGTGTTGGTCGTGCGGCCGCGCTCGTCCACGCGCAGCGCATAGACCTTGCCGTTGGCATAATCACCATAAACGTAGGCTCCGTAGAGCTCCGGGAAGGCTCGGCCACGGTAGACATAGCCCCCGGTGATCGATTTGCCCTCGGTGTGCGGGTACACATACACGGGCGGGTCGAAGTCCGTGGGGTCGCAGTCGGCGGGGCGGAAACACACGTCGCCCTCCACGCGGCGCCAGCCGAAGTTGCCGCCGCGGCGGATCACGCTGACCTCTTCCCATTCGTCCTGCCCGACCTCACCGGCCCACAGTTGGCGCGTGTCGCGGTCGAAGCTCATGCGCCAGGGGTTGCGCATCCCCAGGGCGAAGATCTCCGGCCGGGCCGTGGCGTCCGGCCCGCAGCGCCCCTCGGCGAAGGGGTTGTCGGCGGGGATGCCGTAAGGCGTCAGGCAGGTGTCGTCGGCGGTGTCCACGTCCAGCCGCAGCACTTTGCCGAGCAGCGTGTCCGGGTTCTGGCCGTTGTCGTGGGGGTCGCCGCCACTGCCGCCGTCGCCCAGGCCCAGGTACAGGTACCCGTCCGGTCCGAACAGCAGCGAGCCGCCCTTGTGGTTCCCATAGGGCTGCGGGATGCTCAGCAGCACCTGCTCCGAGGCCGCCGTGCGCGCGGCGTCGCCGCCCGGGTCGCGGACGAACGCGGACAGCACCGTGTGTCGGTCCGCGGGGTCGTCCACGGGCGCGGAGTAATAGACGAAGAAGCGCCCGTTGGCGGCGAAGTCCGGGTGGAACGCCAGCCCGAGCAGGCCCTCCTCCGCGTTCACCCGCGACACGGGCAGCCGCAGGAACTCGGCGGCGCCCTCGACGTCCTGCCGACCCTCGAAGACCCAGATCACGCCGCCCTGCTCGACCGCGTAGCGCCGCGCGCCGTCGCCGGGGGCGAAGCCGAACCACAGCGGCTTGTCGAAGTGCAGCGCCGGGAACGCCGCGGCGGTGTCCATCGTGGCCAGCGGCGGCACCTCGGGCAGCTTGCAGGTCGCGCGCTCGGGGCGGGGCGGGGGCCACACGGCGGGGGCGGGGGGCGGCAGCGCGTCGCGGGGCGCGGCGTCCGGCGTGGGGTAGGGGCCCGGGGCGCCGGCGTCGCCCGTGGGTGGCCCGACCTCGAGGCACGTGCCCGGGCAGGCCGAGTCGGGCGCGGCGGTGTCGTCGCAGGCGAACGCGAACGTGAAGGCCATCAGGGCCGGGAGCAGCGGGGTCGAGCGGAGGTGCATCGCGACAGGATAGCGCGGCGGGCAGGGTCGATTTTCGCGGATTCGACCGCAGGAATCCGCCCGATGCGCGGTATCAACGCCCGGAGCCGTCGCTCCCGACGACCTGTCGCTCTTGACCCGAAGGACCCGGCCCGCGTGACCGCCCCCACCGATGAAGCGCTGATGCTCGGCCTCGCCCGCGGCGACCGGGACGCGCTCGCCCTGCTGTACACGCGGCACGGCGATCGGGTGCACCGCATCGCGTGGCGGTTCCTGCACGACGACGAGGAGGCCCGGGACGTGACGCAGGCCGTGTTCCTCGGGCTGATCGACGGCGCCCGGAGCTTCCGGCCCGAGGCGCGCTTCACGACCTGGCTCTACCGCGTGGTGGCCAACCGCTGCTTGAACCACAAGGCCCGCGCCGAGGTCCGGATGCGCGCCCGGGACGTGGACGACGAGGCGATCGAGGCCATGCCGGGCCCGAGCGCGGGCGGGCCCGAGCGGCAGGCCGCGCAGCACGAACTGCAGTCCCGCCTGGTCGCCGCGCTCGCCCATCTGCCCGCGCGCCAACGCCTGGCCGTCGTCCTCACGGACGTCGAGGGCATGGGGCAGGCCGAGGTCGCGCACGCGCTCGACTGCTCCGTGGGGGCGGTCGAGTCGCTGCTGGTGCGCGCACGACAGTCGCTTCGAGAGACCTTGCGAGAGAGACCGTGACCCCGAACCCTGGAGAAAGGCGCCCCGCCATGAACTGCAAGACCACGCTGCGCACGCTCGCCGTCTCGACGCGGGACACGCTGCCCGCGGACGCCGCCGCGCATCTCCAGGGGTGCCCGACCTGTGCAGAGGCCTGGCGTCTCGACCTGCAGATCCGCGAAGGGCTCTCGACGCTGCCGCCCGCGCCGCCGGCCCCGCCCGCGCTGCTGTTCGCGCTGGAGCGCCACCTGGTCGAACGCGACCGGCCGCAGCCGCTCTGGGGCCGGCTCGCCGGTCTCGTGCGGCCCGCCGGACCGTGGCTCGTCGGCGCCGTGGCCGGCCTGCTGCTCGGCGCCCTGCTCTCGCCGCGCCCCGAGCCCGCCGCCCGCGACGCCGACTCGGCGCTGCTCGCCACCGCCTTCGCTGGCCTGAGCGCCGGCCGGGAGAACGCCCCATGACCGGCGCTCGACGCACGACGCTGCTCCGCGCCCTGATGGCGCTCTCCGTCGCCTTCAACGTGGCGTTCGTGGGCACCTCGCTCTCGCGCCGCATCACCGCGGGCCGCGCCGGGCCCATGGCCGCCGACCTGGGCGACCGGCTGGGGCTCGACGCCGAGGGACAGGCCCGCCTCGATGCGCTGCGGGCCCCCGTCGTCGCCGCGCGCGCCGCCCTCGCCGCCGAGGCCGCCGACGACCGCAACGCCATGATCAGCGCCATCGTCGCCGGGGACGAGGCCGCGGCTCAGGCCGCCCGCGCGCGCCTCGTGGAGCGGCAGGTCGGGCTGCAGCGCCAGGTCGTGGCCTACCTCGCGGGCCTGGGCGCCACGCTGGACGCCGGGCAGCGCGCCGACCTCGCGACCTTCCTCGAGGCCAACCTCTTCCCCGGCCTCGGCGGGCAAAGCCGCCCCGGACATGCCCCGTGACGATTCGTGAAAAAACGGCGCAGGAGATCGTGCGGTCCCCGTTTTCAACGATTCGAGAGGCCTGAAACCCGGAGAAAAACTCGCCGGGGGCCTCCGGAGGTCGTCATGAAGCTCACCGCATTCTTCTCCCTCTCCGCCCTCTCCGCCCTCACCGCTCTCGCCCCGGCCTGCACCCCCACCAGCGACCGCGCCGACGCCTACGACTCCCTCACCGAGGCCCTCGGCGGCGGCGTGCTCGACGACACCGGCGCGCAGCACGCCGCCTTCATGCGCGAGGAGGAGAAGCTCGCGCGGGACGTGTATCTGTACCTCGACGCCCGCTACGACCATCGGACCTTCAACAACATCGCCCGCAGCGAGCAGCGCCACGTGGACCTGATGGGCGCCGTGGCCGAGGCCTACGCGCTCCCCGCACCGGCGGGCACGGACGAGGCGGGGGTCTACGAGAACGCGGATCTGTCCGCGCTGCACGCGCAGCTCGTCACCGCCGCGGACGCGTCGCTCGTCGCCGCGCTCGGCGTCGGCGCGCTCATCGAGGAGACGGACATCGCCGACCTGCAGAGCGCCCTGGAAGACGCGCCGCCGGCGGACGTGGCCGCCGTGTACACCCGCCTGCTCGGGGCCTCGCAGAACCACCTGCGGGCGTTCGTCCGCGCGCTCGCCGCCGAGGGCGAGACGTACGTGCCGCAGGTGATGCCCCAGGCCGAGTTCGACGCCACGCTCGCCGCCACGCCCACGCACGGCCGCGGCCAGGGCAGCGGCGACTGCGACGGCAGCGGCCAGGGCCAGGGCCAAGGCCAGGGTCGCGGCAACGGGAACGGCCAGGGTCGCGGCAACGGCCAGGGTCGCGGCAACGGCGGCGGCCGCGGGCGGTGAATCGACACCGACCCTCTGCTACATTCCGGGCAACTGCCCGGAGTTCCCTCGAATGCGTCGTCGTCCTCACCCCTCTCTCGCTCTGTTGTCGCTGACCCTTCTGCCCCTGGGCGTCGCCGCGTGCGGTGACTCGGGCGGCTCGGACGCCGCGCCGGTGCAGGACGCCGCGGTGGGCGGCACCCCGGCGCCCGGCGGTTCCGGCGGCGCGGCCGGGTCTGGTGGCGCGGGCGGCTCTGGCGGCGCGGGC
>CAINDO010000582.1 GCA_903847385.1 uncultured Myxococcales bacterium | reverse complement strand
GCCGGTCGCGCCGCCGCCGCCGCCGCCGCCGCCGCCGCCCGTGCCGGCCGTGCCGTTCATCGCCGCCTGCGACTGCCGAGGCTGCCAGACCAGCGGAATGACCGGCCCGTTCTGCACGTTGAGGTCGAGGACCATGCCCTCGGCGTTGGCCGGGCCGGAGTTGCCGCCGTTGCTGCCCGACCTGCCGGTGAGCCCCTGACGGCCCGGCTGATCGTCCGCGCCACCGGGACCGCCGGCCCCGTTCGCCGCATCGGCCCCCTGCCCGGCCGTGCCGGCCGTGGCGGCCACGTTGGCGGACGCGGAGCGCGCGCCGTCGCCGCCGACACCGCCGCCCGTGTTCTCCATCAAGCAGCGCGGGTTCGTCCCGCCGACGCCGCCTACACCGGGCCGCACGGCGTTCGTGTTGGCCCCGGGGCTGCCGACGACGGCACCCACGCTCTGGCTGCCGTTGTTGCCCGCGCGGCCGGGTCCACCCTGGCCGGCGCGCACCTCGACGTCCCGAAGCGTGAGGAAGTTGCCGCCGTTGATCACGTGGATGCCGATCGAGGCGTGGGTTTCGGTGCGCGCGTTCGTGGCGACCACGACGACGTTGTCGAGGAGCGTCTCGCGGTCGAGGTCGCGGTACCGGAGGACGATGTTGGTGCCGGTGATCCGCGTCTCGTTGACGTTGCGGGCCGCGCGGCTCCACTGCGCCAGGTTCTGGTTGTATCGGTAGCCGCCATGAATGCGGACACCCGCGGGCACCACGAGGGTGCTGTCGACGACGTACTCGCCGGCGTCGAGCAGGATGGGCCGGTTGACCTGATTCGCGACCTGGATCGCCGCGGGCAGCGTCCGGAAGGGATTGGCCAGGCTGCCGTCACCGGGGGGGACCTCGTTGGAGTCGTGACCCGCCGCCGCCGACACGAAGAACGCCTGCTGTCGGTCGCCGTCCACGTCGTCGCAGTTCGAGTCGATGAAGTCGGGGTCCGGCACGTCCACGGCGCCGCGGTTGCACTCGCAGCCGTTCTCGATCTGGTGATCGTAGTCCTCGAACGGCGCCAGGCAGCTCTGGATGCGGCACTGACCGGCCGCGCAGTCCGGAACGGCGTTGTCGAGCTCGCAGGGGTGGTTGCACGAGCCGCAGTTGTCCGGATCCGTATTGGTGTCGAAGTCCTCGTCCGTCTGTCCGTCGCAGTCGTTGTCCTGGAGGTCACACGTCTCGTCGACCGACGGGCCCACCACGGCGCCACAGACGACGCTGCGTCGCTGCACCGGCTCGCAGACGTTCGCTCCGGCGCGCAGGCAGAGGCCGAGCCCGTTCTCACAGGGCTGGCCGATGGTCTCGTAGCCATTGCTGATGTGCCCGTCGCAGTCGCCGTCGATCTCGTCGCCGCAGAGTTCGAGCTGGGGGGCAGCGGGGACCACCCGCACGCCCGCCCCGTCGGCGCAGATGGTGCCCATCACGTTGCCGGGCTCGCAACGCAGCGTGCCGGTCACCCGGCAGGCGCCCAAGCCCTCTTCGCACGGATCGCCGAGCTGGAAGCCCTCGTCCTTCGTGCCGTCACAGTTGTTGTCGATGCCGTCGCAGACCTCGGCGCCGCCCTGTCCGGGCACGGCGCTGCACATGGTGCCGGCGCCGTCCGCCGTGCAGATCTTCGTGCCCTGGGTCTCACAGGCGCCCACGCCGTCCGCACAGGGTACGCCGACGTCGAAGTCGTCGTTCACGGTGCCGTTGCAGTCGTTGTCCAGGTTGTCGCAGACCTCGGCCTGCGCGCCGACCTCGATGACCGGCAGGTTCGTGGCGGGGTCGATACAGGGCCCCCACGTGCCACGGGCCTCGTCCTGGGCGATCTGGCACTGACGTTCGCCGACCACACAGATGCCCACGCCGGCGCCGCACGCGCCCCGCTCGCCCTGGGTCTGGTCGCCCGGGTCGCGGCCGCAGCAGTCTTCCGGCGTGCCATCGTCGTCGATGCCGTTGCAGTCGTTGTCGCGACCGTCGCAGCGCTCGACGCCGGGCCGCTTGGGCACCGCGTTGCACGCCACCCCGCCGTCTTTGCAGACGTAGCGGCCGTTGGCCTCGCAGTCGCCCTGGCCGAGGCTGCACGCCTCACCGATCTTGTTGCCGTCGGCGTCCTGGATGTTGTCGTCCTTGACGCCGTCGCAGTCGTTGTCCTGGCCGTCGCAGGTCTCGAGGGTGCCCTCGACGTCCTGGCGCCAGACGGAGTTGCACGCGCCGTCCTTGCCCTTGAAGTCGATCGTGCCGCCCTCGGAGAAGTTCACGTCCGTCTGGACGAGCTTGAACAGGCAGAACTGGTCGGCGTCGCACTTGTACTCGCCCGGCTGCTCGTTGCCCGGCGGGATGGAGTTGGC
>CAINDO010000581.1 GCA_903847385.1 uncultured Myxococcales bacterium | reverse complement strand
GCCGCCGGGCCGCTCGCCGACGCCGGCCCGACCCCCGACGCCGCCCCGCCGGCCCCGGTGTGCGCGCTCGCCCCGGAGGACACGGACCCGGACTTCGCCCCACGGATCGGCTGCGAGGCGGACTACCGCGCCGTCGCCGCACCGCCGCTCGTCGCCAACATCCCCGGCGTGCTCTCGGCCAAGACCATCATCGACCGCCTGGACGCGAATCACCTCTATTTCCAGAACAGCCGGCGCTACCCGATCCACTGGGACTTCGCGTCGTCCCACCTGTCCGGGCGCGGGCTGCCGCTGGTGCCGCCCCTGGGGCAGTTCAACCAGACCGAGTACTACACGCCGGACCGGCGCTTCCTGCTCGGCGCGCTGAACTACTACCAGGGGCCGGACGTGTGGGCCTACGAGATCGCGCCCTACGACACGGCGGACGCGACCATGATCCAGGCGGCGTTCGAGAACATCCGGGCGAACCTCTGGGTCGGCGATCGGCTGGTGTTCCACCCGACCTCGGACACGGTGGCGCTGGAGGCGGCGAAGCTGCCCCCGGAGGTGCCCGTGATCACCACGGACGCGCTCTACGACGGCATCGTCTACCAGCCCCTGAACCTGGCGACCGCCATGGGGCAGCTGCGGTTCTTCACGCAGGACGACCTGGACGCGCAGGCGCTCTCGTTCCGCGACATCGCCGTGCTGCCCGCGGCGCCCAACGACCTCTCGGTCTGCGTGGGGACCATCACGGACGCGTTCCAGACCCCGCTCTCGCACATCAACGTGCTGGCCCAGAACCGCGGCACGCCCAACATGGGCCTGCGCGGCGCCTTCGACGACCCGGAGTTGCGCGCGCTGGACGGCCGCTGGGTCTCGCTCACGGTGGGGCCCGAGGACTGGGAGATCCACGAGGTCACCCGCGAAGAGGCCGACGCCTGGTGGGACGCCCACCGCCCGGCGCAGGTGGCCGTGCCGCGCGCGGATCTGACCGTGATGGACATCCGCAGCGTCGAGGACATCCTGGACGTCGCCGGCCTCGGTCTGCGCGAGGCCCTGGCCCGCGCCATCCCGGCGTTCGGTGGCAAGGCGAGCCACTACTCGGGGTTCCCGCACATCACCACGCCCGTCACGATCCCCTACCCGCCGGCCGTGGTCGTGCCGATTCACCATTACGATCAGTTCATGCGCCAGAACGGCTTCTACGACCGCGTGGAGGCCATGCTGGCCGATCCGGCGTTCGTGGAGAGCACCCAGGTGCGGGCCGCGCAGCTCGAGCAGCTCCGCGCGGACATGGAGGCCGCCCCCGTGGACCCGGCCTTCGAGGCCCTGCTCACGGAGCGCCTGACCGCCGAGTACCCCGGCGTGCGCCTGAAGTTCCGTTCCAGCACCAACTGCGAGGACCTGGACGGCTTCACGGGCGCGGGGCTGTACGAGTCGGCCGTGGGGGACCCGAACAACCCGCAGCGGACCTATCTCTATGCGATCCGCAAGGTCTGGTCCTCCGTGTGGCGCCTGCGGGCCTTCGAGGAGCGCGCCTACCGCAGCATCTCGCACCGCGAGGTGGGCATGGCCGTGTTGATTCACCGCTCGTTCCCGGACGAGGACGCGCAGGGCGTGGCCATCAGCGCGAATCTCTTCGATCCGCTGGGCATCGAGCCGGGCACGTACGTGAACGTGCAGAAGGGCGACGTGTCCGTGGTGCTGCCGCCCGAGGGCGTGACCAGCGACCAGTTCATCTACCACGGCGACCTGCCGGGGCAGCCCATCGTGTACCTGGGGCACTCGAGCCTGGTGGACCCCGGCGAGACGGTGCTCACCCGGCCCGAGGTCGAGGCGCTCTCCCAGGCCATGAAGGCGATCCACCTGTTCTACGACCCCATCTACGGTCCCAACGCGCCGGACCACTTCTACGGGATGGACGTCGAGTTCAAGTTCGACGAGGGCGCGCTGGTCATCAAGCAGGCGCGGCCCTACCCCGGGCGGGGGCAGTGAGGAGATTCTCGTGAAGATCCGGACACTTGCGATGATCGCCCTCGTGGCGTCGACGACGGCCTGCGGCGGCGGTGGCGGCTCGTCCGCGCCGGACGCGGCGGCGCCGGCGGGTGGTGCGGGGGGTGAAGGCGGCTCGGGGGGCGGCGCCGGCGCAGGTGGCATGCCCACGGGCGGTGTCCCCGGCCCGGACGCCCGCG
>CAINDO010000580.1 GCA_903847385.1 uncultured Myxococcales bacterium | reverse complement strand
TGTGGAATCCGGAAATTCTGGCGGGTCGTAATCCGGAAATTCTGGCGGGTTGACCACCCCCTCGACGACCCGACGGGTCTCCGGCATCGGGGGGTGGCAACTACCCGCTGGAGACCCGAAGGTGATCGGGATCATGGTCCGTTTGAAGGTGCACCACCTGCGCGAGGGTGGGGTGAAGCACGAGGCGATCTGCAAGGCGACGGGTATCTCGCAGCGCTCGGTGGAGCGCATCCTGGCGGGGCCGGCGCCGACGGAGGCGGATCTTCGCGCAGGTGTTTGCGAGTCGACGCGCGGTCCGGGGCGGCCGTCGGTGGCGGCATCCTTCCGCGAGCAGGTTCTCGCGCTCCTGTCGGAGGAGGGCAACGCCGAGCTTCCGTCGACCGAGGTCCTGCGCCGTTCGCACGACTGGGGCTATCGCGGCGGTCGCAGCGCGATGTTCGAGCTCATCAAGTCCGTGCGACCCGGGAAGCCGAGGGAGCCGCTGGTCCGCTTCGAGGGCCTGCCGGGAGAGTTCGCCCAGTTCGACTTCGGCGAGGTCAAGCTCCGCTTCTCGGGCGGCTCGCTGCGCAAGGTGACGTTCTTCGCCGGCCGGCTGAAGTACTCGCGCTTCATGCACATCGTGCTGGTGGAAAACCAGCAGTCCGAGGCGCTGATCCGGTCGCTGCTCGCCTGCCTGGAAGCGTTCGGGGGGGCGCCCAAGGAGTGGGTGTTCGACAATCCGAAGACGGTCCGGATCTCCAAGCCCGGCGAGCCCATCGTCTTGCACTCCTACCTGCGGGACCTCGCAGCCGACCTGAACGTCCTGCCGACGCTGTGCACTCCGCGGACGCCGCAACAGAAGGGCTCGGTGGAGAACCTGGTCGGGTTCTCCAAGAAGAACTTCTTCTACGCCCGCAACTTCCGCGACGTCGAGCACCTGGCCGCCGAGCTGTCCGAGTGGCTCCAAGAGGTCAACTTCGAGCGTCCCTGCGATGCCACCGGTCAGGTGCCGGCGGTGCTGCGCGAGCAGGAGCGTCTGTGGCTGGAGCAGCGTCCGCGGCGCTGGACGCCTGAGAGCTATCCGCTTCGGGTCTCGCGCGTGATCACGCCGATGGCCACGGTGACTCACGAGGGCACGGCATACGGCGCGCCGCCCAAGCGAATCGGGGCGACGGCGCTGGTCCTGGTCCAGGCGAAGTCGCTGGAAATCGTCGTGGATCGGGAGCGGTGCACCCATGTCCGCCGCGACGGCTGCAAGGTCGTCCAGCGGCTGCCCGAGCAACGCCGGGAGATGCTCACCGTCATCCACGGACAGCGCAAACAGAACTACTTCCGGCGCGAGTCCCTGCTACAGCTCGGGCCGGCGGCGTTCGACTTCCTCGAGCAGCTGGTGCACCGCAGTTCGGGCGGCTCCTGGTCACCCGTGGTCAACGATCTGTTCGAGCTGCTGCAGGACCATGGCGAGGGACCCATGCTCGCCGCCCTGGCCGCCTGCCATCGACTCGGCTGTTACGACACGCTCTCGGTCACTCGCGAGCTGCGGAGGGCGGCATGAAGCCCAGCGAAATCGACGTCTACAAGCTGCTCAAGCGCCTCCATCTGCCGACCGTGGCGCGGCTGCTGACCGAGCTGGAGGTCCGCGCCGCCAAGGAGTCCATGAGCCACCGGGACTTCGTCGCGATCCTCATGGCAGAGGAGATCGCCCACCGCAACGAGACCCGAATCGGCAAGGCCGTGCGCCACGCGCACTTCCCATTCCTCAAGAGTTACGAGGAGTTCGACTTCGTGTTCCAGTCGAGCCTCAAGCGGCATGCGCTCGGACCCTATCTGGGGCCGGAGTTCATCACCGAGGGGCGCAACCTGATCCTGGGTGGAAAACCCGGGCGCGGCAAAACACACCTGGCCATCGCCCTGGCCTACCGCGCCATCCAGAACGGCTTCGAGGCGCGGTTCGTCACCGCCAGCGACCTCATCGACGACCTCTCCGCTGCCTCCCGCGACGGGCGGCTGCGCGAGGCCACCGCCGAGTACGTCGCTCCGCACGTGCTCGTCATCGACGAGGTCGGCTATCTGCACCATGCCGACGACGCCGCCAACGTGCTGTACGGCGTCATCGACCATCGTTGCCAGAAGCGGCGTCCCATCGTGTTCACCACCAACAAGGAGCTAAACAAGTGGGGCTGGGTGCTGCACGACAACGAGCTCGCCGAGGCCCTGCTCGACCGCGTGCTGGAGCGGGGCGTCCACATCAAGCTCACCGGCAAGTCGTACCGGACGAGGGACATCGACCTGGAGATGACTGACGGCGATCCGGAAACCCCGTCCGGAAAACCCTGAGCGAAGATGGGCGCCGGGCGAGGAGAGGTCCGCGCAGCGGGCATCTGCGAGCAGGCGCAACCGTGACGCCCAGCAGCGCCCGGGCAATCCCAAGGCCGCGATGGGCGTCACGGAACCGGCACGGAGGCACGACGGACTTGCACCCGCTACGGCGGGATGGCATCAACTGACGCGATCCGAACCCGCCAGAATTTCCGGATCAAATCCGCCAGAGTTTCCGGACTTCACAGCATTGATCGGATCTCGTCGAGGAGTCTCAAAGGATCGAGCGTCGCCAGAACAGCCCGAAGTCTCTCCTTCCAACCCTGTGTCACATGCTCGGACCCGAGCAGGCGGGCGCACGGTGTCTCGGGCGTGCATTCGTTCTTCCGGACGCGGGCCCCGAGTGCACTCGATCTTCGCCTCCGGGCAGTCGAGGAGCAGCGCGTCGTCGACGAACTCGGCGCCGTCGTCGGTGGCCATCCCTCGCAGCGGGCACGGCATCGAAGTCTGCCTGGACGAAGTGCCTGCCACTTCGTCCGCGAGCTCCACCCGCTGGACGTTCACGGCCTGACCTCGCTCTTCTGCCAGTCGCCGCGCCGGGGGGGCGAAAAGGACGATGGCCAGGGCAAACTCGGCGGCGAGGGTCAGCCTGGACGAAGTGCCAGGCACTTCGTCCGGAATGAGTGCGGCGAGGCGGGCGACGAACAGCTCGGGCGTGAACAGCATGGCCACTGTGCCGTCTCGCCGCGGCGTCTTCGGTTTCAACGCGACCCGACCGTCCTCTCTCAGGCTCAGGCGGTCGTCGGAAACGGGCGGACGAAGTGCCTGGCACCTCGGCCGCACGTCAGTCCCTCGCGCTCAGCCTCGAACCGCGGAGTTCGGCGACGAGCCCCCCGCTCTCCCCCGCGCTGAGGGCAAAACGCCACCCCTGGATCCGCGCCACGCGGGCCACAATGGAGAGCCCGAGCCCGCCCGCCGAGGCGCGCGAACGCGCAGCATCTCGCTGTTCGTCCCACCGGAGCGCGCGCTCGCACTCCGCCTGCGTGAGCCCCGGCCCGTCGTCCAGAACGCGCAGCACGAACTCCGCGACCTCGGTCTCGAGGACGACCGCCACATGCCCGCCGCTCTGATTGTGATGCGTGGCGTTCTCGACGAGGTTGGAGAGCGCCCGCTCGGTGAACGTCGGGTCACCCATCACGACCACGGGCTCGTCCGGGATCGAGCGTTCGACCTGGATGCCGAGCCACTTTCCCAGGGCACGATGCCGATCGACGACGCGGGACACGACCTCGCCGAGGTCGATCGATGTCTCCACCGGCGCGGCCTCGAACTTCGCAGAGACCGCGAGGTTGCCGAGCAGCGCGCCGATGTATTGCGCCTCCTTCATCGCCCGGCGCACCGTCTCCGGGCTGTGATCGCTCGTGAGGGCGCTCAGACTCCCCTGGAGCACCGTGAGCGGCGTCGCGAGGTCGTGGGTCGTGTTCTCGATGAACTCGAGCAGCGCCTTCTCGCGCGCGACGAGCGCCGTGTGCTGGCGATCGATCGTCTCGGTCGAATCCGTGAGGGCGCGGGACAGCTCGCCGAGCTCGTCGCCGCCGACGTCGCGCGGCAGGCCGAGACGCGCGCCCGCGGTCCACCGGCGCACCGCCAGGGTCATGGACCGGATGCGCCGGACGACCGGCCAGATGGCGACCAGACCCGCCACGAGCGCGAGCGCGAGCGGGACGAGGAGTTCGTGGGGCGGCCGTCCCGGCGGTCTCGACGTGCCGACGCGCGGCATCGCGGTGAGCGCCAAGGCGCACGCCCCACTCTCACGCGGCAGACCCACGAGCAGGTGCCGACGCCCCGCGATCATCGCGTCGAAGGACTGTCCCGCCGGCCCCGAGGCGCTTCGCACCTCGTCGAGCACCTCCGGCGGCAACGCCGGCGCATCGGGCTGACTGCTCTTGCCAGCGCGGTCATAGGTGAAAACGACGAGCTCGCCGGCATCTCCGAAGACATGGAACACACCGCGCTTCAGCGCGGGCAAAGGGATGCCGATGCCCGCCTCGGGCGGCGAGGCATCGCAGGCGTCGAGCTCGGCGGGCGAGAAGTGCGCGAGCATCATCGCGCTGAACACGTCGTCCTCCCGCGCCTCCCGCAGCGAGTCGCCCGCCATCCAGAGCGCGATCAGGGCCGGCCCGCCCGCCGCCAAGGTGGTCAGAACGAGTCGGAGTCGCAGGTTCATTCGGCCCCCTTGCGGAGTCGGTAGCCGATCCCCCAGACGGTCTCGATCACGCTGCCATCGCCGAGCTTCTTCCGGAGACGGCTGACGTGAACGTCGAGCGTCCGCTCCGTGGCCTCTTTTTCGGGATCGAGCACGTTCGTGAGCAGCCAGCGCCGCGAGACCGGATCCCCGAGTCGATGCGCCAGCGCGAGCAGAAGGTCCATCTCGACGCGCGTCAGCTCGAGGCACACACCCTCGATGCTCACCTCGCGCTTCGCCCCATCGATCAGGAGCCCGCCCAGCCGCACCTGCGAAGACCGCTCCATCACGAAGCGGCGCAACCGGGCGCGCACGCGCTCGATGAGCTCCTCGGGCCAGAACGGCTTGGTGACGTAGTCGTCCGCCCCGAGCCTCAGCGCGAGCACTTTGTCGCGGCTGTCCTGGCGAGCGCTCAGCACGAGGACCGGCACCTCGGAGTCCCTACGCAGGTGCTTGAGGATCTCGAGCCCAGCCACACCCGGCAGCATCAGGTCGAGGATCACGAGGGCGATGTCCCGGTAATCGGCGGCGTCGATGAGGCGCCCCGTGCGCCACCAGACGACCTCGAACCCCGCCGCTTCGAGTTGGTCCACGACCTGCCCGCCCAGGGCCTCGTCATCTTCGATGAGGAGCACGACGCTCATGGAGTGCCCATACCACAGAAACCTGAAGGGAACCTGAAGCGGCACCGACGCCGCCCCTTCAGGGTTCCTTAAGGTTTCGTCCGTACGCTGGAGCCATCTGCCGCTCCCTGGGGCGGGCACTTGAAAGGGACCAGACCGTGAAACAAACCGCAATTGCGAGCCTGACACTTGCCGTGGCCGCATCCTCCTTCCCGGCATGCGGCGAATCGAGCGTCACATCCACGAACGCCTCCAACCCGACCGATGCCGCCTCGAGCACCGACGCGGCCGACGATGCGTCCCCTGCTGCACCTGCTGTCCCCTACGCCCTCGTCGAGACCCGCCAAAGCGAGTGCTACGACACAACCGTCGAGATCGCCTGCCCGAGCACCGACGAGGCCTTTTTCGGGCAGGACGCCCAGTACGCCGGCAGGCAGCCCAGCTACACCCAGAGCGCGGACGGTCTCACCGTGCACGACAATGTCACGGGTCTGACCTGGCAGCGGGCGTACGCCGAGCGCAAGGGCTGGACGGGAGCCAAAGACGTCTGCGCCGACCTGAACTCGGCCGGCCTGGGCGGCGACTCGGACTGGCGGCTGCCGACGATCAAGGAGCTCTACTCCCTCTGGGATGCCAGCGAGGGCTGGCCCTATCTGGACACGAACGCCTTCCCGCATCCGACGGTCGACTCGCACGGGATCTTCTGGAGCAGCAACAAGTACGCGGGGTTGCTCGAGAGCACCGAGGGTTCGATGCCCGGCACCGCCGGCGCGGAGATGGCCTTCGGCGTGAACTTCGACACGGGCCATATCAAAGCGTACGCCATCGTCGACGCAGCGCCGACCCACTTCGCTCGCTGCGTCCGCGGCAACAGCTACGGCGTCAACGACCTGCACGACAACGGCGACGGCACCATCACCGATCGCGCCACGGGGTTGATGTGGGCCCAGGCCGACAGCGCCTCCGGCATGGACTGGGAGCACGCCCTCGCCTACGCCCAGACTCAGAACGCTTCGACGTACCTCGGCTACGACGACTGGCGCCTGCCGAACACCAAGGAGTTCCAGAGCATCGTCGACTACACGCGCTCCCCCGGCGCGACGGATGCGGCCAAGGTGGGCCCGGCGATCGACCCGATGTTCGCCTGCACGCCCATGACCAACGAAGCGGGAGACGCCGACTTTCCTTGGTACTGGACGAACACCTCCGCCATCGGCGAGAAGGACGGACCGCGCGATGCCGCGTGGTACGTGGCCTTCGGGCGGGCCGTCGGCAGCGATGGCAAGGACCTCCAAGGGGCGGGGGCTGTGCGTTTCGACGCCAAGGTGGCGGGGCAACCGGGCGGGCAGTCGCGGTCCGTCAACTTCGTTCGCCTCGTTCGCGACCCGAAGTGACCTCAGGGAGACACTCGAGACTGAGCACCCGAAAATCGATGACTCACCTGCTGCTTGCCTCGGCGGCACTTTCGACGTTCGCGTGCGGCAACGGCGCAGGGTCGAACGCCAGCGCGGCTCAGGGCACGAACGCCTCCGGAGACCTCGGCACGACCGCGCCCCCGGACACTGGCACGGACCCCGGCATCAGCGGGCTGCCCAAGTCCTGGCTGGACGTCCATGGCGCCGGCGCGCAGCGCAGCGACCCGAAGGTGGGCGACCGC
Source organism: uncultured Myxococcales bacterium (assembly GCA_903847385.1). GTDB lineage: Bacteria > Myxococcota_A > Bradymonadia > UBA7976 > UBA1532 > CAINDO01. The sequence goes on along the minus strand of CAINDO010000580.1, from coordinate 4,568 downwards.
GAGCCCACGGCCTCGACGTGAACGCCGGCGTGGGCGCGCTCCGCGGCCCCCTGGAGCCGCGCGCGACCCACGATCGTCCCCAACGCCCGTTCGTCGACCTCGAGGACGAGGTCGACCACGGTGACGGTCTGTCCGATCCCGAGCACGGCGGTCGCCGGGGTTGCCACGTATCCAGCCAGGCCGAGTCCCACGGCATATGGACCCGCGACGACGTCGTCGAAGCGGAAGCGCCCCTCGGCGTCGGGTGAGACCTGCGCGACCACCGACTGAGCGGCCGCGAGATCCCGCAGCCGCCCGGCAAGAGGAGTCGTCGCGACTCGGACCCCTGCGCCCCAAAAGAGTCCGGGCGTCCTTGCAGACGAGCGCGTGCCGTTCGAGCGCGCTCAGCGCGCCGAGCGCCGGGCCGCTTCTTCGCTCGCGTCCTCGGCCAGCTCGAGGAGCAAGGCTTCGACGTCGACCTCGGCCTCCGACGGCTGGTGGTAACCGGTCAGCACGGTGTCGGGGCGAAGCTGACCTTGCGCGTAGAGGTCCCACATCTCCGGGCCGTGCCGCAGAGGCGGCGGCGTCCCCCCGAATCCGAGCAGGAATCGGTTGAGGTTGCGCACGTCGCGCAGCAGGATCGCCCGCGCGTTCTGGCTGTGCGCCGCGTCGATCGACTGGGGGAAATCGATCAAGACGGGACCATCCGTGCCCAGGAGCACGTTGAAGTCGGAGAGGTCACCGTGCACGACCCCGGCGCAGAGCATGCGCACGACCTCGCCGATGAGCTGATGGAAGATGACCTTCGCCGCCTGAGCGGTCATCTCGACCTCACCGAGGCGCGGGGCCGGCTCGCCCGCGGCGCCCTTGACCAGCTCCATCACCAGCACGCCGTCGAGGAAATAATGGGGCGTCGGGACACGCACGCCGGCGGCGCGGAGTTTGTAGATCGTATCGACCTCGGCCGACCGCCACGCGGCCTCTTCCTGCGCTTTGCCGTGGCGAGAGCCCTTGGCGACTGCGCGCTGGTCGCGCGAGTTCTTGGAGCGCCGGCCCTCGGTATACCCCGCCCGCTGCTTGAACGAGCGCTGCTGCGCGTCCTTGTAGACCTTGGCGACCCGCTCCTCGTCGTCGGAGATGACGAGGTAGACCTGCGCTTCTTTGCCGCTCAAGAGCGGTCGCACGACCGCCTGGATGATGCCCTGCTCGATCAATGACTCGAGTCCGGCGGGGGTGCGCATTCGGGGGAAAATCCTTCGGTGACCGGGCGACCGGTCGGGACCGCGCGGGAACGCATGGGGTGCAGGTGAAATGACGGCCAGTTGTGCGACAAGGCGTCGACCACCGCAAGGCCCGTCCCGGCCCGCCGCTCTGCAGTTTCGCAGACCTCCCGTTGGCCCGGGCCCAGCCCCGGTTCGCGTTGCGCGGATTGTCCCCCCGAGCGGCGGAGTTCGGTCAGCCTGACGTCGACTGCGCGGGCGGTGGCCGGCCTTGGCCCGAATCCGAATGCGCGTGGCATCGCCGCAACGCTGCAAGACGACGATGAACGGCGGCTCGACTGAAAACTCGCCGCGGCCGAGGGCGGCCAAAATGTCAGCGACCGCTTCTGGTCGCAGATCGCCTGGGCGAAGGTAGAGGATCCCGAGATGCGGATCGCCACGATGGACGACGAGCGCCCGTCACGATCTCGAGGCCCGCCTCTCGGAGACGAAGGACGAGTCGTCGGTCGATGTTGTCGTCCGCCAGGATGGGCCAGTCGAGCGCCTTCACGCAGACCGCGGTGCGTCCCAGACGATCTCGGTGCGTAGATTCTTCGCCGCGAATCTCAGCGCCGCATCGAAACCGTCAGCGGGCACATGCGGATACGCCTCGAAGAAATCGGACCGCGACATCCCGCTCGCCAGGCATTCGAGCACGAGTTCGACCGAGATGCGGGTGCCGCGGATGCAAGGCTTGCCGCCGAGGATCGAGGCCTCGCAAACAATCCAGGGGTCGAGCGCTCTGGTCGTCATTGGAGTCGAAGTTGGGGCGGACCCACCGGGCCGCAAGCAGCCCCTACAACCCCTGCACCCCGAACGTGTCACACGCGGCGATCTCGCCCTTCTCGAACCCGACCTTGAACCAGCGCACGCGCTGCTGGCTGGTGCCATGCGTGAAGGCGTCCGGGTTCACTCGGCCGCGGGCCTGCTTCTGCAGGCGGTCGTCGCCGATGGCGGTGGCGGTGTTCATGGCCTCTTCGATGTCGCCGGGCTCGAGCCAGGCGTGGCGCTTCTGCGCGTGGTGGCCCCACACGCCGGCGTAGCAGTCGGCCTGCAGCTCCTGGCGCACGAGCAGGCCGCCGTCGCCCTCGACGTTGTCGCCGTTGCGCCGCGCGGCGTTGACCTTGGCGGACACGCCCAGGAGCGTCTGCACGTGGTGCCCGACCTCGTGGGCGATCACGTAGGCCTCGGCGAAGTCGCCGCCGCCGCCGAGCTGCCGCTTCATGTCGGCGAAGAAGCTCGTGTCCAGGTACACCTGATGGTCGCCGGGGCAGTAGAACGGCCCAGTGGCGCTGGTGGCGCCGCCGCAGGCGGACTCGACGGCGTCCCCGAACAGGATGAGCTTGGGCTGCTCGTAGGTCTTGCCGGCGGCCTGGAAGAGCTTGCCCCAGACGTCCTCGGTGTCGCCGAGGATGGCGCGCACGAAGTCCTTGCCGGTGTCGTCCACGCCGGGCCCGGGCGCGGGCGCGCTCGACCCGCCGCCCTCGGTGAGCAGGCTCAGGATCTCGGTGGGGCTCTTGCCCATGACCAGGCTGACCACGATGGCGATGACCACCGTGGCCAGGCTCAGGTTTCGGGCCCCGGCGACGGGCCGACGCCCGCCCGCCCGGGCGCCCCCGCGCTGGTCTTCGACGTTGTCGCTGCGGCGTCCGAGCTGCCAGCGCATGGGTGCTCCCCCGGTGGCCTCAGGCCACGGCCTCGTTGCACACGGCGATGAAGATGTCCGCCGCGGCGTCCGCCTGCTCTTTCGTGATGGTGAGCGGCGGGGACATGCGGATGGACTTCTTGCCGCACTCCAGCACGAGCAGGCCGCGCTGGTAGCAGGTGTTGGCGATGCGGTCGGCGAGCTCGTGACTGGTGAACTCCAGGCCGATCATCAGGCCCACGCCGCGCACCTCGAGCACGCCCTTGTTGTCCTTCAGGCCATTGGCCAGCCGGGCCTTGAAGTGCTCGCCCACGGTGGCGGCGTTCTGCACGAGGCCGCCCTCGAGCAGGTCGAGCGTGGCCAGGGCGGCGGCGATGCACACCGGGTTGCCGCCCGTGGTGGAGCCGTGGGAGCCCGCGCCCCAGGTCATGAACTTCTTGCGGGCCAGCATGGCGCCCAGGGGCATGCCCGAGGCGATGCCCTTGGCCAGCACGATCAGGTCGGGCACGACGCCGAAGTGGTCGGCGGCGAACATCTTGCCCGTCCGGCCCATGCCCGACTGGACCTCGTCGAAGACCAGCAGGATGCCGTGTTTGTCGCAGATGTCCCGCAGGCGCTGCAGGAACTCGCGGGGGGGCACGATGTAGCCGCCCTCGCCCTGCACGGGCTCGAGCACGATGGCGGCGACCTCGTCCGGGGAGACCGTGTGGCCGAACAGGTTGCGCTCGATGCCCTCGGTCACGCAGGCGATGTCGCAGCTCGGGAAGCTGCGGTTGATGGGGCAGTCGCTGCAGTGGGCGTAGTCCACGTGGTGAACGCCCGGCAGCAGCGGGCCGAAGCCCTTCTTGTACTTGGGCTTGCTCGCGGTGAGGGTGACCGAGCCCATGCTGCGGCCGTGGAAGCCGCCGCGGAACGCGATGATGTTGTGGCGGTGCGTGTGGTAGCGCGACAGCTTGATGGCCGCCTCGACGCCCTCGGTGCCCGAGTTGGTCAAGAAGACCTGCCAGTCGTCCGTCCCGCCGGGGGCCATGCGCGAGAGGCGGTTGCACAGCTCGGCGTATCCCGGGTAGTGAAAGTCCGTACCGCAGATGTGAATCAGCGTCTGCGCCTGCTGCGCGATGGCGGCGGCGACGGCGGGGTGGCAGTGCCCCGTCGAGGTCGTGGCCACGCCGGCCTGACAATCGAGCAGCACGTTGCCGTCCGCGTCTTCGACCATGCAGCCGGCGGCGCGCTTCACCAGGAGCGGATAGCAGTGGATGAGCGAGGGCGACTGATGGCCGAGACCACGCGCGATGGCTTCTTGCGCGATGGGGCCCGGGAGGGGCGTCTTGAGCGTGATGGGCTGGCGGGCGAGGGCCTCGTAGTCGGACATCGCAGGACTCCTGAAAAAGCGGGGCCGCAAGTGTAGCAGACTCGCGCGCGAGGGGCCAGGAGCCCAGGCGTCGCGGCAAGCCGCGATGGCGAAGGTTGAGACGAGCGGCCGGGCGCGGTAGGACAGCGCGCCTCGCGAGAGTCAGGGGGGATGCTTGAAGACGTTTTCGATGGTGCGGGCGCTCGGCGTGCTGTGGCTCGTGACGGGCTGCGGCCCGGTGGGCCACTCGGCGCCGCCCGATGCCGCGCCGCAGCCCGCGGCCGACGCCGCGACGCCCGACGCCGCGACGCCCGATGCGGCGGTTCCGCCGACG
>CAINDO010000579.1 GCA_903847385.1 uncultured Myxococcales bacterium | reverse complement strand
GCCGACGCCGCGCCCGACGCTGCGCCCGACGCCGCGCCGCCCCCCGTGGACCCCGGGCCGGTGAACGACGTCGAGGCCGCCCTGGACACGGCCAATCTGTTCCTGGGCACGGCGGGCATCGGCTTCGCCTACGCCGCCCTCACGCCCGCCGCGCAGGTCCCGCTGGGCATGGTCAGCCTGGGCCCGGACACCACCAACGGCCGCTCCCGGCCGGTGTTCCACCACTTCAGCGGGTATCACTTCGACGACCCCGACGTGATGGGCTTCAGCCACACCCACTTCATCGGCACGGGGGTGCCCGACTTCGGCAACTTCCGATTCCTGCCGGCGCCCGTCGCCGAGCTCGAGGCCCAGACCGCCGCCGCCGACCTGCGCCCCCTGCTCGAACGCTTCGAGGGCATGGACAAGGCCACGGAGACGGCCTCGCCGGGTCGCTACGGCGTTCGCCTGCCGGCGTTGGGCGTGACGGTGGACCTCACGACGACCCTGCACGCCGGCCTGCAGCGCTACACCTTCGAGGCAGGCGGCCCGGCCGCCATCGTGCTCAACGCCACGTCCGACGCCAGCGGCGAGGGGGGCGCGCGCGAAGGCCGCGTCACGCGCCACGCGGACGGCGGCGGCGTCTCCGCGGAGATCCTGTTTGGCGGCTCGTACACCGGGCGCAACCCGTTCCGGTTCCACCTGGACACGGCCTTCGACCCGCCGCCGACGCGCATCGTGCTGGTGGGGGCGGACGGCGCCCCGCAGGCCGAGGCCGGGGCCGCCGACGGCGTCCCGAGCGGCGCCGTGGCCGTGTGGGACACCCTGCCGGCGGAGCACCCCGTCGTCGAGGTGCGCTCGGGCCTCTCCTGGGTGGACGCCGCGCAGGCCGAGCTGCACCGCACGTCGGAGCTCGAGGGGCGGGACTTCGAAGAGGTCGCCGCCGACGCGCGCGCCGCCTGGGCGGACAAGATGAGGCGCGTGCGCGTGGCCGGCGGCACCCCGGAGCAGCGCCGGATCATCTTGACCTCTCAGTACAACGCCTACCGCATGCCCACCCGCATCGCCGGCGCCGATGGCCGCTACATGGGCTTCGATCAGCAGGTCCACGTGGCCGAGGGCTTCGGCTACGTGACGAATCTGTCGCTCTGGGACACGTTCCGCACGCTGCACCCCTGGTACTCGCTGACCGACCACGACACGCAGCGCGACTGCCTGCGTTCGCTGATGGCCATGGGCGAGCAGGGGGGCTACATCCCGCGCTGGCCGGCGGGCATCGGCTACACGAACGGCATGATCGGCACGAGCGCGGACGTCGTCTTCGCCGACGCGGCGGTCAAGGGCGTCGAGGGCGTCGACTACGCCGCGGCCTACGAGCGCCTGCTGCTCACGGCCAACGGGCCCACGGCGCCGGGCCACCGTTTCTCCGGGCGCGAGGCCATCACCGAGTACCTGGAGTTCGGCTACATCCCCGAGGACGCCACGGACGACTCGGTCTCGAAGACCGTGGAGTACGCCAACAACGACAACGCGCTCGCGTACCTGGCGGCGTTCCTCGGCCGGGACGCCGACGCCACCGAGTTCCACCGCCGCGCCGGCTTCTGGCGCAACCTGTACGACGCCGAGTGGGGGTTCCTCTTCCCCAAGTCCCGCGAGGGCGTGTCGCGGCCCGTGGCGCCCCAGAACCACGCGGAGCCCTACACCGAGGGCACGGCGTGGCAGTGGACCTTCTTCGTGCCCCAGGACCCCGCCGGGCTGGCGGACGCGTTCGGCGGCCCGGCGCCCTTCGGCGAGAAGCTCGAATCGCTCTTCGCCCTGAGCAAGCTGGGCCAATCGATGGGGCCCGTGCGCAACACCTTCCCGGACAGCTACTACTGGCACGGCAACGAGCCGGTCATCCAGGCCGGGTTCCTGTTCGCCTACTCCGACCGGCCCGGGCGCGGGCACTACTGGCTGCGCGAGATCCAGACGCGCCTCTACGGCGACGCGCCCGACGGCCTCGCCGGCAACGACGACGGCGGCACGCTGTCGAGCTGGTACCTGTTCAGCGCGCTGGGGCTGTACCCGGTGGCCGGCACGCCGGACTACATGCTGGGCACGCCGCTCTTCCCCCGGGCCGAGGTCGACCTCGCCGGCGGCGGCGTGCTGCGCATCGAGGCCCCGGGCGCCGATGTCGAGCGCCGCTACGTGCGCCGGGTCACCTGGAACGGCGAGCCGGTCGTCGGCCCGACCATCGACCACACGCGCCTGTCGGCGGGCGGCACGCTGGCCTACGAGATGTCCGCGACGCCCTGAAGCGGCGCTGGATCGTCTGCGTCAGCGCCGGCGGCGGCGCAGGCCGAGCGCGAGCAGGGTGAACACGACCGCGAGGCCGGAGCGCCCGTTCGCGTCGGCGCCCGTGCGGCACGCGCAGCCCGCGCCCTGGGCGAAGGCCTCGGCGCTGGCGAGGTCCTCGGGGCTGGCGTCCACGTCGGCGCCGCCGGTGCCCGCGTCGGGATCCACGACCCCGCCGGTGCCCGCATGGCCAGCGGTGCCCGGGTCGCCGCCCGAGGCCTGACCGCCGCTCCCGCCCGCGG
>CAINDO010000578.1 GCA_903847385.1 uncultured Myxococcales bacterium | reverse complement strand
CGGCCAGGGCCCGGCGGGCGACCCGATGTGACGCACGAGCGCCCCACTCCGGATGCGCCGGACGCACCGACGCCACCCGCCTCGGACCCCGACGCCGCGGCCCCCGGACCGGCGCCGGACGCCGCGCGCTCGCCGGACCCGCCCGACGCCGCGCCCGCGCCGCGCCCGCTCTTCGTCGCGGTCATCTCCGATCTGAACGGCAGCTACGGCGACCCGACCTACGAGGCGCCCGTGCACACCGCGGTGCGGCGCATCATCGCCGTGCGCCCGGATCTGGTGCTCTGCGCGGGCGACATGGTGGCCGGGCAGCAGGCGGGCCTGGACTACCGCGCGATGTGGCGGGGTTTCCACGACGCCGTGTCCGACCCCCTGGCGGCGGCGGGCATCCCCCTGGCGGTGAGCCCGGGCAACCACGACGCCAGCGGCTACGGCGGGTTTGAAGAAGAGCGCCGCATCTACGCCGACGAGTGGTCCGCCCGGCGGCCGGCCGTGACCTTCACCGAGGACGCCGACTACCCGTTCCGCTACGCCTTCACGGTGGGCGCGGCGCTGTTCGTCGCCCTGGACGACACGCTCGTCGGCCCCATGCGCCCGGCGCAGCGCGACTGGGTGGGCGCCCGGCTGGGCGAGCGCGCCGACCTGCCGGCCAAGATCGTCTTCGGGCACGTGCCCATCCACCCGTTCACGCAGGGCCGCGAGTCGGAGATCCTGGACGACTCGGCGCTGGAGGACCTGCTCATCGAACAGGGCGTGACCGCGTTCATCTCGGGCCACCACCACGGCTACTTCCCGGGGCGACACCGGGGGCTGCGGCAGGTCTCGATGCCCTGCCTGGGCTCGGGGCCCCGCGCGCTCGTGGGCACCCAGGGCGCGACGCCGCGGGGCCTGGTGTTCCTGCGCATCGAGGGCGAGACGATCACCGAGCTCGACGGCTACACCGGCGCGGATCTCACGACGCGCATCGAGCGGGCGTCCCTGCCGGAGAGCGTGGGGGTCGTGCGCCGCGACGACCTGTGACGACGGGCCCGGGGGGTCACGGCACCGGGAAGCGCCCTTGCTCCAGGAACCCGACGACCCAGCGGCGCACGTCCGGGTGGTCCATGATCCAGGTGTGGCTGGCGTCCACGGTGCGGAAGTCGGCGGCGCCGGGCAGGCGCGTCTCGGCCACGGTCACGGTGCCGTCGCTCGGCTCGCCCGCGGGCAGCAGACCCAGGCCGTGGGCCACCCAGCTCACGGGATTGCCCGCCGAGGGGCAGCGCGTGCCGGCGATGATCCCGAAGGGCGTCGGGGGGGCCGGCCAGGCGTCGCCGTCGGCCACCTGCCGGCCGGACGGCCCGTAGAACCAGTCGTAGAGCGGGTGGCCGGCCAGCCGCCGCGCGAGCGCGCTGCCGGTGTTGGGCGGCGCCAGCATCACGGCCCCGGTCCAGGGCAGCGCCGTGGCCAGGTGCCTCAGCATGATGCCGCCCAGGGAGTGTGTCACGGCGAACAGCGGGCCCGCGTCGGCGTCCGGCAGATCGCGTCGGAGGTGGGCCGCCAGGCCTTCCGCGAGCGTCGCGAGGGGTTCGCGCCGCGACGGATAGGTCTCCGCCCAGGTCCGGTAGCCTTGCCGCTCCAGGTGGCGCCGCATCCCGGCCATGGACCGGTGGGTGCGCGCCAGGCCGTGGAGCAAAACCACTGTACCCTTGTTGGCTCCCCCCCCGCCCGCTTCGCGGGTCTGCCCCGCCGCCCTTCGGGCTGAATCGCTTCGGCGGCTGATGCCGCCTCGCGATGGGGCGTTCGCTCCGCCTGCGGCTGCGCTCATGGGATGAACCCGGCGTCGGCACCCGGCCCGGCGCGATCGGGGAAAATCGGCGTCATCGAGGCGGGGCGGAACCGGCCGACGGCCCCGAGCACGGCCTGCTCCAACGCCGCGCGCTCGGCCCGCAGGTCCGCCAGCTCGCGGCGCAGCGAGAGCAGGCGCCCCAGCGTGCCCGTGGCGCGGAACATCAGCGCGCCGCGCTCGACCACCCGGAGCGTGGCGTAACCGGAGAGCGGCAGCAGCCCCGCGGCGGCCAGCGCCCAGGCCGGCCCGGCGAACAGGCCGATGCCCAGCACGACCGCGCCGAACGCCGCCAGCATCAGCAGCAGCCCCAGCACGAACTTGGTCGTGGCGATGACGTCCTTGCGCGGGGACAGGTGCAGCCCGGCGAAGCCGATGGCCAGGGCCAGCGGCAGGTGGAACACGAAGCCGGGCAGGGCCAGGGGCATCCAGACCAGCATCAGCACCAGGTGGCGCGACACCCGGGCCAGCGTCTCGCCCGGGGCGGGCTCCCGGCGCAGGTCGCGGTCGGTCAGGCCGTCGGCGCGCAGGCGCTCCAGGTAGGCCTGCACCCGGGTGTACAGGGCGACGATCTCGGGCTGTTCGGCGACGCTGGGGTACACGGCGTTGAAGCGCCGGGCCAGCTCCGTGCGGTGCTCCAGCGACACGTCCGCGGGTTGGTACAGGCGCCGCACGCCGTCGAGCACGCGCAGCGTGTCCCAGTCCTCGGCGTTCACCGTCAGGTCGCGCAGCGACGCCTCGAGCCGCTCGGTGAGCGCCCGCGACGCCGCCTGCGGGTCTGACCGGAACGCCTCGACCTCGTCCGCGCCCACGGTGATGGGGGCCCCGAACTGGATGAGCACTCGGCTGCGGAAGCGCCGACGCCGCACGTAGGTCAGGCCCGTGGGCACGACCCGCACGACCAGGCCGGGGTGCCGCTCCGCCGCGCCCAGGGCGATGCGGGCGGCCCCCGTCTTCAGGCGCGACAGATGCGCGGCGTCGTGGCTGAGCCCCTCGGGGAAGATGCCCACCGCGCGACCCGCGGCCAGCACGCCGAACATGCGGTCGAAGGCGTCGTCGTTCTCCAGGCGGCCGTCCGGGTGGTCGGCGCGCCGGGCCACGGGCACGGCCCCCAGGCGGTCCAGGAAGAACCGCAGCACGCGGCTCTGGAACAGGACGTCCTTGGCCGCGAAGTGCACGATCCGCCCGCCCCGGGCGATGATCAGCACTGGGTCGAGCAGGGAGTTGGGGTGATTGCCGGCGAAGATCGTGGCGGTGCCCTCGGCGGGCACGTGTTCGTCGCCGACGACCTCGATCTGCCGGAAGAAGACCTCGGCCAGAAAGCCGAGGATTCGCTGCATGAATCGGTAGACCAGCACGCGCTCCCCCCTCGCCGGTCAACATCGCCGAGCGGCGGGCCGGGCGCAAGCGCGCAAGCGGGGCTGGTCGGGTCGGGCGCGGCTCAGAGCAGGCTGATGATCCAGTCGCGGATCTCGCCGATGGCCGGGCCGGTGTTGTGGAAGACGGCCGAGCCGGTGTGGATGGCGGTCTGATACCGGGTGTCGCCGCTGCGATAGTACACCGGCCCGCCGCTGTGGCCGCCGCTGGTGTCGCAGTCGTAGCCCAGGCGGTCGTCGCCCACGTAGTTCACGCTGCAGCCCATGCCCCACAGCCCGGCGGGCTTGTCGCCCGGGTAGCCGAAGTTGTAGTGGGCCTTGGACTTGATGGTCGCGCCGTCGCCCATGTCCAGCGTGGAGAGCGTGAAGTCGCCCTCGTAGTCCGGGGGCGAGCCCGCCAGATCGAGCACCGCGAAGTCCTCGGAGAAGTCGGAGAACAGCGTGTCGTCGTAGTCCGCCGAGCGGTGGCGGGAGATCACGTTCACGCAGCCGGTGCCGTTGCACACCTCGCCGCGGCTGCCGTCGTCGGCATAGATCCAGGCGTCGTCGTCGCGGCTGTAGACGCAGTGGGCCGCCGTGGTGGCGTGGTCCGGGTCGATGAGCGTCGCCGTGCAGAGCGACGAGCAGGGATAGGCCACGCCCTCGCCCTCGCAGGCCTCGCGGCTCATGGGCATCGTGTATTCGAGGATCGCCGTGAAGGGGAACGCATTGCGCTCGGCCGTGGTCTTCTTGGTGCGGCCGTCGGCGCCGCGCACGCTCTTGTACACGCGCGCCGGGGCGCCGGGCTCGACCGACTCGCCCTTCTGGGCCCCTTCCACCGGGCGGCCGGCCTCGTAGGCGGCGCGCAGGTCGTCCATCTCGGCGCCCTCGACGGGGGCGCCGTAGTACTCGCCGTCGTCGAGGTCGGAGAGCACGCCGCGCAGGGGCTTGCCCTCGAAGTCGAGCGCCTGACCCGAGGGGGCCTCGGCGAGCACGCCGCGGCGAACCGCGACGCGCTCCGTGCGGGCATCTTCGATCCGTTCGATCTCCTCGTCCGTGACGGGCGGGGCCACGGCCAGGCGCTGCACGCGACGGACTTCGCCCACGCGGACCAGCTCGCGGCCGTTGGCGGCGACGCGGACGGTCGATACGGCGCCGGATGCGGTGACGCGCACCTCGGGTTCACTCGCGGAGGGCGCGCCCTCGCAGGCCAGGGTCACGGGGGCCAGGGACAAGAGACCGAGCAGAGACAGACCGCGCTTCATGGGAGACTCCCTTGCGTGTGGAGGTCGCGCCGCGCCGCCGGGGCAGGCTGCCGCCGGGGCCGGGTCGACCGGGACGAGTGTGATTGTCGTCGCTTCGAAGGGGTCTACGTCGGCCCGTGGGCGGGTCTGACACGGCGTTTCGCGAAAGTGCGATTTTTTTCGGACCCCCGCCCGCGGCCTGCATTGCGCCCCATCAAACACGAATCGCGACGTGCGCCGGCGAGTTGACAACGCGCTGCGTCATCGCTACTGAATGAACGCTCATTCATTCGGCAAGACCCCGGAGTCGCCCCATCGCCCTCGCCCCCGCCAGCATGAACGACAAGCGCGAGCGCATCCTCGATGCGGCCGTGCAGGTGTTCGCCCTGCGCGGCTTCTTCCAGTCGCGCGTGTCGGACATCGCCAAGGAGGCGGGCGTCGCGGACGGGACGATCTACCTGTACTTCAAGAACAAGGACGACCTGCTCATCAGCCTCTTCGAGGACCGGATGGAGGGCATCATCGCCACCTTCCGCGGTGAGCTCGACCAGATCGCCACGCCCGAGGGCCGGCTGCACCGCTTCATCGAGATGCACCTGGCCCTGGTCGAGGAGAAACCCCAGCTCGCCGAGGTGCTGACCGTCGAGCTGCGGCAGTCGTCCAAGTTCATGCGCGAGTACCGCGCGCCCAAGTTCGCGGAATACCTGGGGATGCTCGTCGAGATCCTCGAGATGGGCAAAGAGCGGGGCGTGTTCCGCGCCGACCTCGAGGCCCGCATCCTGTGTCGTGTGCTCTTCGGCGCGCTCGACGAGGTCAGCCTCGTCTGGTCGTCGTCGCGCCGCGAGAAGTACGACCTGGGCGAAGCCGCCCGGGAGATCTGGAACCTCTGCGCCCGCGGCCTCCTGTCGAGCGCCCCGGCCGCGGCCGAGCCCGTGCCCGCATCCGTACCTGAAAGAGCCCCAGCCGCGGCGCCCGCGTCGTCGGGCCCCCGAAACCTCGCCCGCAAGGCGAAATCCAGCGTCAGTGTCGTCAAAGCGAAAGGACAGCCAGCGTGAAGATTCTGGTCACCGCGAAGCGAGTCACCGATCCCGACTCGAAGATCCAGCTCAAGCCGGACCGCAGCGGCATCAATCTGGACAACGTCGATTTCAAGATGAACCCCTTCTGCGAGATCGCCGTCGAGGCGGCCCTGCAGCTCGTGGACGCCGCCGGCGACGGTGAGACCGTGGTCGTGGCCATCGGCGACAGCGACGCCACCAAGGAGATCCGCACCGCCATGGCCATGGGCTGTGACCGCGGCATCCTGGTCGAGGCCGACGAGGCCCAGCTCGACTCCGACGCCGTGGCCCGCGTCCTCGCGGCCATCTGCGTCAAGGAGAAGCCCGATGTCGTGCTGCTCGGCAAGCAGGCCATCGACGGCGACTCCAACCAGGTCGGCCAGCTCCTGGCCGAGTACCTGGGCTGGCCCCAGGCCACGTTCGCCTACAAGATCGCGCTCAACGGCACCTCCGGGGCGACCGTGCAGCGCGAGGTGGACGGCGGCGTCGAGACGATCTCGCTGAGCTTCCCGGCCGTGATCACCACGGACCTGCGCCTCAACGAGCCGCGCTACGCCAGCCTGCCGGGCATCATGAAGGCCAAGAAGAAGCCCCTCGAGGAGACGACGGCCTCGGCGCTCGGCGTGGATCTTTCCCTGAAGGTCGAGTCCATCGGCTTCGAGCCCCCGCCCGCCCGCAAGGCCGGCGTGAAGGTGAAGACGGTCGACGAGCTCATCGAAAAGCTGGCCGGCGAGGCCAAGGTCATCTGAGGAGAAACGCAAAATGGCAACCATTCTCGTTCTCGCCGAGCAGCACGGCGGCAAGCTGACCCGAGCCACCCTGAGCGCCGTCACCGCGGCCCGCCAGTTGGCACAGATCGTCGGCGGCGGCTTCGACATCGCCCTCGCGGGCACCGGCCTCGACGCCGTCGCGGCCGCCCTCACCCCCTACGGCGCCGGCGCCGTGCACCAGCTCGAGCACGAGGCCCTCGCGGGCTACACGGCCCAGGCGTATGCCCAGGCCTTCGCCAGCGCCGCCAAGGCCACGGGCGCGCAGTACGTCGTCGCCGCGGCCACCAGCAACGGCAAGGACACGACCCCCCGCGTCGCCGCGCGCCTCGGCGCCGGCATGGCGTCGGACGTCGTCGCCCTCTCGGCGCACGGCGGCGGCGTGGCCTACAAGCGCCCCATGTGGGCGGGCAACGTGCTCGGCCACGTGAAGATCAACACGGCCGTCCAGGTCGTGACGGTCCGGCCGACGGAGTTCCCCGTGGCCGAGGCCAGCGGCGGTGCGTCGCCGATCCAGAAGTCCGCCGCCAGTGTCGACGCCGGCAGCCTGCGCATGAAGTACGTCGGCCTGGACAAGGTCGAGTCCAGCCGCCCCGAGCTGACGGACGCCAGCGTCGTCATCTCCGGCGGTCGCGGCCTGAAAGAGGCCTCGAACTTCAAGCTGGTCGAGAAGCTCGCCGACACGCTCGGCGGCGCCGTGGGCGCCAGCCGCGCCGTGGTGGATGCGGGCTGGGTGCCCAACGACTGGCAGGTCGGCCAGACCGGCAAGGTCGTCGCCCCCAAGCTCTACGTCGCCGTGGGCATCAGTGGGGCCATCCAGCACCTCGCCGGCATGAAGGGCAGCAAGACCATCGTGGCCATCAACAAGGACGCCGAGGCGCCCATCTTCCAGGTCGCCGACTACGGCCTGGTCTCGGACCTGTTCGGCGTGATGCCCGAGCTGACCGAGAAGCTCGCCAGCCGCAAGGGCTGAGGCGGCCTCACCCCCGGTCGAGCAGCGCGCGCACCCGCTCCGCCAGCTCGACCGTGGTGAAGGGTTTGCGCAGGAACAGAGCTCCGGTCTCGGCCGGCTCGGTGTCCTGCGCCGTCGCCGCGGCGCCCGGAGTCGACATGTCCGCATAGCCGGACATGAACAGGCGGCGCAGTTTCGGGTGCCCCACACGCACGCGCCGGGCCAGCTCGCGCCCGTTCATCTCGGGCATGACCACGTCCGCGATGAGCAGGTCGAGCGGCGTCTCGGCCGCCTCGGCGAACGCGAGGGCCTCGGTGGGGCCTTCCACGCCGTGTACGTCGTAGCCCAGGTTGCGCAGCACGGCGGTCACCAGACGCAGCACCATCGGCTCGTCCTCGACGACGAGCACGCGCTCGCCGCGCCCCCGCGGCCGCGGCAGGTCGACGGGCGGCATCGCGGTGCGCGCCTGCGTTCCGGAGACGTGTCGGGGCAGCAGGATGCGGAACTTCGTGCCGACGCCGGGCGTGCTCTCGACCTCGATGTGTCCCTTGCACTGCTTCACGGCGCCGTAGACGGTCGACAGACCCAGGCCCGTGCCCTTGCCGACTGCCTTCGTCGTGAAAAACGGCTCGAAGATCTGGGCCAGCGTCTCCGCGTCCATGCCGCAGCCCGTGTCGCGCACGGAGATGCACACCCGGTCCGGCGGCCCGGGCCGGTTCTCGGTGGTGATCTCGATCTTGCCCGGCCCGGCGATGGCGTCCCGGGCGTTGACACACAGATTGGCCAGGATCTGATCGAGCTGCGCCGGGTCCATCGACACGAGCCAAAGGTCCGGGGCGGGTGTGAAGGCCAGGTGGATGTCTTCGCCGATCAGGCGCTCGAGCATGCGGACCATGGCGCCGAGCGTCTCGTTCAGGTCGAGCAGGCGCGGCCGCAACACGTCCCGCCGGGCGAAGGAGAGCAGTTGGCGGGTCAGGCTGGCGGAGCGCAAGGCCGCGCCGCGGATCTCCTCGAAACACTCCGTCAGCGGGTTCTTGGGGTCCAGGTCGGCGAGGGCGAGCTCGGCGCGGCCCAGGATGACGCCGAGCATGTTGTTGAAGTCGTGGGCGACGCCGCCGGCGAGCCGGCCGACGACCTCCATCTTCTGCGCCTGCTGGAGCTGGCGTTCGAGCGCCGCGCTGGCCACCTCGGCCTGCTTGGCGGTGGTGATGTCCACGTGGCAGCCCAACATGCGCAGGGGGCGACCCAGCTCGCTCCACTCGACCACCCGGCCCGTGCGCAGCGCCCAGACCGTGGCGCCGGAGGCGTGGTGGAACCGCACGATGGCCCGGCAGGGCGTGTGGCCCCGGCTGGCAACGTGCTGTGCGAACACCGCGTCCAGATCGGCCAGATCCTCGGGGAACGCCAGGGCGCGCCAGGCCTCGGGGCGGTCCTCGAGCTCGGTCTCGGCGAGGCCGAGCATGTGTTTCAGCGCGGGGCTCATGATCTCGGTGCCCCGCTCCAGATCCCAGTCCCACGAGCCGGCGAGTGTGGCCTCCATGATGTCGGCCAGCATGTGTTCCTTCTCGGCGAGGCCCAGCTCGGCCAGGCGTCGCGCGGTCACGTCGCTCCAGGTGGTGCGGCACACCACCCCGCCGATCTGTTCGTCCCAGCCCCGGCCGGCCACCAGATGCACCCACAACAGCGAGCCGTCCGGCCGGCGCATGCGCAGCTCCAGGCTCCCCGCGTCCGCGCCCTCGAAGATCTCCCGATGCAGTCGCTGCAGGTCCATGCGGTCGGCGGGCAGCACGAACCGCCACAGCGCCTCGTGCACCAGCAGAGTCTTGGGCACGTCGAGCAGGCGCGCGGCCGTGCCGTTGGCCTCGAGCACCATCGCCCGGGCGTCCAGCGTGCAGTAGCCCACGGGGGCCTGCTCGTACAGGTCGAAGTAGCGGGCCCGCTCGGCGTCCAGCAGGCCCTGGGTGTGCAGGAGCTCCTGGTTCTGCATCTCGAGCTCGACCTGATGCACCTGCAGCTCGTGCAACAGGCGATGGGGATCGGTCTCCTCGGCGCCGGGCGGCCGGCCGCCCGTCTCGAGCTGGCGCTCCGCGCGGGTGCGCAGGGGGGGTCGCTGACCGTCGTTGGTCATGGGGTCGTCCCTCCGGTGCCCCGCTTGGCTTCCAGCCGGGCGATGCGCGCGCGCAGCTCGGCCTCCGTCGAGCGGGCGGCCGTGATGTCGTTGCAGGTGATCACCACGCCGTCGACGGTATGTTCGACCGTGCGATAGGGCAAGAGGCGCACCTGGAACCAGCGGCCGTCGAGCGTCGCGACCTGCTTCTCCACGGGGGTGAGTTGGTGCACGACCTGGTCCAGATCGGCGTGCAGCGTGGGGTGGTCCAGGTTGGAGACGATGTCGCCCAGGGGCCGCCCCACGTCGCCCGGGATGAGCTTGAACAGCCGGTTGGCGCCGGTCGTGAAGCGCCGGATGCGAAGCTGGTCGTCGAGGAAAATGGTAATAATCTCGGTGCTGTTCAGCAGGTTCTCCATGTCGTTGCCGACCCGGAGGAACTCGTCGAGCCGCGAGGCCTGCTCGGCGTTGGTGGTCTGCAGCTCCTCGTTCATCGACTGCATCTCCTCCTTCGAGGTCGTCAGCTCCTCGTTGGCGGACTGGAGTTCTTCGTTCACGGACTGGAGCTCCTCGTTGGTCGACTCCAGGGCCTCGTGGGAGCGCTGCATCTCCTCGCGCAGGCCGCGGAGCGTCTCGCGCGCTTCGAGGAGCTCGGCCTCGAGGCGCTCGACCTGCGGGACCTCACCACCGCTCGCGTCGCCCCGGCGCCGGCGTTTCGGTTTCTCCGGCGCGTCGCGGAACGACACGAGGACCATGCCGCGCAGTGCCTCGGGCGCGTCGAGGCGCAGCAGGGTGACGTCCACGGCCGGGGCCGGCGCCTGGCTGGCCAGGGGGGTCGAGCGCACGGTGAGCGGGCCGCTCTGGGCGAGCGCCTGGGGGAACGCCGTCGTGAGCGTCGCGCGCAGAGCGTCGCGGGCCATGGCGAAGAGGTTCAGGTTGGCCTTGCCGGCCGCGGGCTCCAGGTAGCGCCCCGTCCGCCCGCTCACGTAGACGACGTCCCCCTGCGGGTTCACGAGCACCGTGGGCGAGGAGAAGTGCTGCAGGATGAGCTGGTCGGCGAGCTGGGGGAGGGCATCGGTGGTTCGGGTCATGGTCGGCCTGTTCACGAGCGGCGCGGGCCGGCTCGGACTGAAGACTGCGGCGGAGAAAGCGGGCAGCTCGCGCGTGCGGGGCGCGGGCACGGACTCGAAGAGCTTGAGTCGGCCGGCGACGGGGGCGAAGAGCGCGGTGTGCGGGGCGACCGTCTCGGCGGAGCCGAGGAAGAGCAGGCCCCCCGGGCGCAGGCAATCGTGAAAGAGACGGATGAGCTGTCGCTGCAGCTCGGTGTCGAAATAGATCAGCAGGTTGCGACAGATCACGACGTCCAGCCGGGTGAAGGGCGGATCCATGACCACGTTCTGCGTCGCGAAGGTGATGCGCTCCCGCAGCGCCCGCCGCACGCGCCAGCCGTTCGGCTCGGGATGGAAGTGCGCCTCGAGGCGCTCGGGCGACACGTGCGCCTCGATCGAGCGTGTGTAGACGCCGAGCCGCGCGACCTCGATGGCCGCCGGGTCGAGATCCGTGGCGAAGATCTGGAACGCCAGCCGTTCCGGGTGTTCGAGCCGCGCGCGGGCCTCGTGCAACGCGATGGCCAGGGAGTAGGCCTCCTCGCCCGTGGAGCAGCCGCAGCACCAGGCCCGCAGCGCGCCGCCCTCGGGCAGGACAACCAGGCGCGCCGGCAGGATCGCGTCGCAGAGGGCCGCCCAGGCCTCGGGATCGCGGAAGAAGCGGGTCACACCGATGAGCAGCTCGGCGAAGAGCAGATCGATCTCGCCGGGGTTCTCGCGCAGATGCCGGGCGTAGGCGTCGAAGGTCTTCAGCCCGTGCACGCCCATGCGGCGCTCGATGCGCCGGTGCAGGGCCGAGCGTTTGTAGTGGGAGAAGTCGTTGTGGGTCCGCTGGCGCAGTTGGGTCAAAATGCTCTCGCGGGGGCCGCCGGCGCCGTCGTGCACCCAGCGCGCCGCGAGCAGGCGCTCCGGCAGCGCCTCGGCCTCGGCCACGATGTCCACGACGTCCGCGGCCACGGCGCTCGCCGGCATCGCGTCGAACTTCGCCGACGCGGGCGTCTGCGCCAGGGTGAGGCCCCCGGCGTCTCGGATGGCGCGCAGGCCCTCGGTGCCATCCGAGGCCATGCCCGACAGGACCACGCCGATGGCGCGCTCGCCGAGGGCGGCGGCCAGCGAGGCGAAGAAGGCGTCGATGGGCAGCGGCGGGCGGTGGGCACGGGGCTGCGGGGTCAGGCGCAGGGCGCCCTCCTGCAGGCGCACCAGGGCGTCCGGCGGGACGAGGTACACGGTGTCGCCCCGGGGACGGTCGCCGTCGGCGATCACGGTGACGGGGAGAGCGCTCGCGCGCTGCAGGAGGGCCGCCAGGCCGCCGCTGCGCTGCGGCGCCTGATGCTGGACCACCACGTAGGCCAGACCGGACTCGGCCGGGACGTGGCTCAGGAACCGCTCCAGCGCGTCGAGGCCGCCGGCGGATGCGCCGAGGCCCACGATCCCATCGGCCGGTCGCGGTTCGCGGGCCGAGGGCCGACCGAGCTTGAAGAGGGGAGCACCCATGGGCCACTTCGGGCCCGGGCATGGGACCGAGCGTCCCGAGAACCTAAGCCCCGGCAGGGGGATCCACAAGGCTCGGAGCACCGATTGCCCGGGGGCGCCTGGTTGCGTAGTCTCCTTGTAGGACACGATGAGGAGGAACGCTTGAGGCACACACGGATGATTCCAGTGGCCGCGCTGTGCGCGATGTTCGCCGCCACCCCCGCCGTCGCCGAGCGCGTCGTGCGCCCGAACGGCGCGGCCAGCGCCGCCGTCCAGAACGCCGCCAACGCCGAGAAGGCCGTCCGCCTTCGCCTGGGCATCGCCTGCAATCAGACTTCGGACTTCTACAGCGGGCGCCCCGGCGACACGGACGACGAGCTCTACTACTACGTGGTCGAGCCGGCGCAGGGGAACACCATCAAGGTGCACGAGAAGCGGCGCCTGGGGGATCCCAACATCTGGCGCATGGGCCCCGAGACGGAGTCGCGGCTGGCCCGCATCCTGGCCGAGGGCAATGTCTCGGCCGCCCACCCGGGCAAGCTGGCGGTGATCATCGCCGAGCAGGACAACCAGCAGGCCAACGGGCTGGAGACGAAGTACTGGCCCGGCGGCGCCATCCCCAACCTGGACCCCTCGCTGAAGCGCGGGGTGGACGAGGCCCTCGGGCGCATCCGCGGCAACGATCACCAACTGCTCCTCACCGCCCAGATCACGGTGATGCCGGGCAGCATCTCGGTCTCGACGACCGTACCCCGCGTGGTGGACGATCCCAAGGCCCCGAAGTTCGGCCATGCCCAGGGCTACTTCTTCCGCTTCGCCGTCGAGGACGCTTCAGAGCCGCGCCCCAAGGGCCGCGACTTCCTGTCCACCGAGGACGACGACTGCCAGCCGAACAACAGCCTGGCCGTCCATACGGGGCCCGGGACGCTCGTGGACGTGCCGAAGGGCGAGTCGGCGTTCGTGTCCATCCCCAACCGACGCTTCGGCTGGACCTGCGGCGGCACCGAGGAGCACGCCACCTGCCCCGAGGGCACCAACGAGATCGAGGTGGTGCGGCACAACGGCAACGACACCGTGCTGTGGAACTGCGCCAAGCGCATCAACCTGACGCCCGACGTCACGTTCTGACGCCGCCAGGCCGCCGTCCGTGTGTCTCCCGACGTCAGCGATGCGGCAGGAAACAGGCGTGGTTGGCCTTGAACGGCGCGCGCAGGCCGCCGGTGATGGCCTTCACGGCGGGGGACTTCTCCATCCGGGCGGCGATCCAGCGGCGCGCCTCCAGGCGGGGGTGGCGGTCGCCGCAGCGGAAGTCGTCGTAGAGCGACAGATCCGTCGCCTCGCCGAAGGGCAGGATCTCGGTGATGCCGAAGTCGGCCGGCCGCTCCTGCATGGGGCTCTTGCGGGGCAGATTCAAGATCGAGAGATTCACGTCGCTGATGGCGTCCTCGCAGTCCTCGACCATGTCCAGCGTCTGCTCGCGCTCCAGATCCGTCTCCGTGGGCATGCCGAACAACAGATAGATCTGGTTGCGGATGCCCACGGCGCGGGTGCGGCGCAGCATCTCCTTCATGCACTCCAGGTCGACGCCCTTCTCCATCATGTCCAGCAGGCGCGGGGCGGCGGACTCGATGCCCACCTGCAACATGGCGCAGCCGCCGGCGGCCATGCGCTCCACGAAGGCCGGATCGGTGAACTTGCGCTCGGGCCGCACGAAGCCGTGCCACTTCAGGGGCGCCCCCATCTCCACGATGGTCTTGGCGATGTGATCCAGGTGTTTCGGCGGCAGCGCGGCGTCCGTGAGATGCAGCATGGCACCGCCGGGGAACCGCTCGCACACGGCCTCGATGACACTCTCCAGCGTGTCCGGCGGGCAGGCGCGGTGCCGGGCGTAGATGTAGTCCGGGCAGAACGTGCACTTGGCCCAGTAACACCCGCGGCCGAGCGCGAGCGGCACGATGGGCACGGGCGACAGGTAGGCGTCCCAGGGCACGGCGTCCAGCGAGAGCGTGCGCGGGCCGCTCGGCAGCGCGCCGGCCGGCTTGCCCAGCTTCGCGGCGAGGGCGAGCACGTCGGCGTCGTGGCCGGGGCTGACCTCGTGAAACAGATCGAAGAAGCCGCCGCTCAGGGACTGCCCCGTGTCGTTCCAGCAGGCCACCAGCGGCCCGCCCAGGAGGCGCCGCACCTCGGGCAGGTTTTGCGCGAGCAGGTAGCCCAGGCGTGCGGCGGCGGCGGACTGGTTCTGGAACGTGAGCGACACACCCACGTGGGTGGCGCCCCGGGCGCGCAGCTCGGGGATCAGGATCTCCTCGTAGTACGCGTCGAAGGGGCCGGGGCGCTCGGCCACGGCGCGCAGGGCGTCCCGGCTCTCCAGGCGCAGGCCGGAGAACTCGACGTCGGCCACGTGCAGGCGCACGCCGGTGTGGCCCGTCGAGGCCAGCTTGAGCGCGCCGTCCAGGTGGGCGATGGCCGAGCTGTAGAGCTTGCGGGTGGCGTAGACCTCGGGACGGCGCAGGGTCGGCGGCGCGTCCGTGACGCTGGCGACGTGGCGCTCCAGGCTGCGGCGCGTGGAGATGTCCGGGTCGGCGGCGTCGATGCGGGCGCGCAGCGGTCCGGCCTGCAGCGTGTGGCGATACCAGCCGATGCTGGCGTCCACGGCGCTGGCCTCGACCCCCATGATCTGCAGCAGGCGCGCGGCCGCCAGGCCCGAGACGTTGGGTTCGGACGGTTTGGTCACCGGCGGCGTCACGAAGACGACGACGGGCTCGCTCCGGGTGATGAGCTCCACGGGGGCGCTCAGAGCCGACGCCGGCGGGCGCGGGCGAGGGGCCAGAGCAGGAGCAGCAGCGGCGCGGCCGGGGCGGACGTGCGGCCCGGGAGGGCGGTGCAGCCGCCGTCGTCGCCGGTGTCGTCCGAGGCGTCGTCCGTCGTGTCGACGGCGGCGTCGGGCCCGGCGTCGACCGGGGTGTGGGCGCCCGCGTCGTGAATCTCCGACGGGTCCGGCTCGGAGGGATCGGGATCGGAGGGGTCCGGCTCGGGCGGGTCGGGGATGGCCGGCCCCGCGTCGGGCACGTCGCCGACGACGGCGATGTCCGCACATTGGTAGTACAGGTCGTTGCCGTCGCCGTAGGGCGGCTTGTCGTACATGACCTGGACCACCTGGAGCGTGCAGCGCTCGCAGGTCACGTCGGGCAGGGTCACCTCGGCGCTGTACTCGCCGCCGTCGCGGTCCGCGATGGCGTCGAGCAGGACCGTGGGGTTGCCCGAGAAGTCCATGAAGTCGAGGGGATCGGCGAAGTCGTCGTCGCCGTCCGCGTCGAAGGCGATGCGGTAGTGCGCGGGGTGGTTGATGGTCTCGCGCCAGCGGACGGTGATCGTCTGGCCGGGCGCGAAGGTGGCCACCGTGTCGCCCCGGGGGGCGTCCGCGGCGCCGCAGGGGCCGGCCTTCTGGGACGACGTGCGCGCCGGCGGGTCGTCCAGTTGGATGTGCGCGGCGGCGGGTGTCGTCGCGAGAACGCCGGCCAGCGGCAGCAGGCGCGTGAGGCGGACCATGGTCGTCTCCGGGGGGAAGGGGTCGCCGATGGTCCCCGTCGTGGGCCTCGCGGTCAAGGACGCTTGCCGTTCGGGGCCGGCGTGCATACGGTGCACCCCCATGGCGCAGTTCCCCGGTGGTGTCTTCGACGATGGTCTGCCCGACGGGCGCGCGGCCGCGAGCCTCGTGCCCGGGCCGGAGGCCGTGGAGGCGCGCCTGGACTCCGGCGCCGTGTTCGTGATCGGCTACGACTCCCTGCGCATGGAGTTCGGCGGCGCCACGGGGCGCATGTTGTTCCTGCGCGGGGCGGAGCCGCGGCTCACGCTGTTCTCCGAGGCGCCCGGCCTGCTCGAGGCCATCGCGGCGGCGGGCGGTCCGGCCTCGGCGGGGGCCGTCGCCGGCGCGCGGGCGGGGCAGGCGCAGACCCGCAAGACGCACCTGCGCAACTGGGGCATCGCCCTGGCCGTGCTCGTCGCGCTGTGGTTCACGGTGCCGCCGATCTTCCGCGTAATGGTCGATGGTGCGGTGCAACAACTGCCCCTGTCCGTGGACGTGAAGCTCGGTGAGCTCGCGTCGTCGGAGATGGCGGGCCTCGGGCCGGCCATCACGGACGAGGCCGTCGCCGGCTTCGCCACGGAGATCGTCGAGCGGCTGCGGCCCGGCCTGCCGCCGGAGATCCAGGCGCTGGACCTGAAGGTCACGGTGATCGAGAGCACGCAGGTCAACGCCTTCGCGCTGCCCGGCGGGCGCATGGCCGTGTTGTCCGGACTCCTGAAGAAGGCCGACGGTGTGGACATGGTCGCCGGCGTGATGGCCCACGAGCTGATGCACGTGCGCCACCGCCACGGCATGCGGCACATCGTGCGCGCGGCGGGGGTGATCACGGCCCTGACCGTGCTCGCCGGCGACGCCACGGGCCTCCTGGGCATCGCCGCCGAGGGCGCCGCGCTGGCGGCCCTGACGAGCTACTCCCGCGAGATGGAGGCCGAGGCCGATCTGGACGGTGTGCGGCTCGCCGCCGCGGCCGGCTTCGACCCCGCCGGCATGCCTGCGTTCTTCCGCAAGCTCTCCGAGATCGCGCCGGACAGCCAAGCCCCCGAGGCGCTGAGCTGGATGTCTTCGCACCCGCGTCACGACGAGCGGATCGCCGCGCTGGAGGCCGCGATCCCGGGCCTCGTGCGCGCCGAGAGCACGCCCATGAAACACACCCTCGAAGCGGCCCGCGCCGCGCTGAAAGGGGACTGAGAGCCGATGGAATCCGAAATCCGCAGCCGACCCGCGTTCGCGCACCTGATGGTGCGGTTGAACCCGGGCGAGAGCGTCACGGCCGAGGCCGGCGCCATGGCCAGCATGTCCGCCTGGACGCGCCTGACCGCGCGCTGGAACGGCGGCTTCTTCGGCGCGATCATGCGCCGCATCTTCGGCGGCGAGACGCTTTTTGTGAACGACGTCGCGTGCCCCGCGGGCAGCCCCGGACCGGCCGAGGTCATCTTCACGCAGGCGACGCCCGGCGACATGGTCGAGCTGACGCTGGACGGCAACACGCTGTTTCTTCAGTCCGGCGCCTTCATCGCGGCCACGAACGGCGTCTCCCTGGGGGTCGCCTGGGCGGGCATCGCCTCGCTGCTCGGCGGCGAGGGCCTGTTCCGGCTCAAGGTCTCCGGTCGCGGCACGGTCTGGATCGGCGGCTACGGCGCCATCACGCCGCGGCAGATCGATCAGGAGGTGATCGTCGACTCCGGGCACCTGATCGCCTACGAGCCCACGGTGAAGATCCGCAGCGGCCTGGCCGGCGGCATCTTCTCCTCGTTCTTCGGCGGCGAGGGCATCGTGATGCGCATCACGGGGCCCGGTCGCATCTACCTCCAGACGCGCAGCCTCGAGGGGCTGGCGGCCTGGACGAACAGTCATCTGCTGTGAGGCGGCGCCCATGAAGACCGAACTGCTTTGCCAGCCCGCGTCGACCGTGGCGCGCCTGACGCTCGCCGTCGGCGAGAGCGTGACCTGCGAGGTCGGCGCGATGATCGCCATGTCCGACGGCCTGACCGTGAACACCACCTCGCGCTCCCGCGGGGGCGGCGGCTTCATGCAGGGCGTGCGCCGCGTGTTCTCGGGCGAGAGCTTCTTTCTCAACCACTTCCACGCCGATCGCGACGGCGCCCACCTGATCATCGGCCCGAGCATGCTCGGCGACATCGTGCACCACCGCATGAGCGGCGGCACGGTGGTGGTCCAGGGCTCGTCCTGGCTGGCCTCGGGCCCGGGCATCGAGATCGACACCACGTTCCAGGGGCTGGGCAAGGCCCTGCTCAGCGGCGAGTCGGTCTTCTGGGTCAAGTGCACGGGTCAGGGCGACCTGCTCCTCAACAGCTTCGGCGCCATCTACGCGATGGACGTCGACGGCGAGTACGTGGTCGACACGGGCCACATCGTCGCCTTCGAGGACACGCTGAGCTTCGCCATGACCAAGGCCTCGGAGAGCCTGATCGGCAGCCTCCTGGGCGGCGAGGGGTTCGTCTGTCGGTTCAAGGGGCGCGGCCGCCTCTGGTGCCAGTCCCACAACCCGCCTGCCTTCGGCGCCGAGCTCGGCCCGAAGCTGCTGCCCCGGTGAGCGCCATGACCGCACAGCTCGACTTCTCCATCGATCACCGCCCGGACTTCCCGCTGCTCCAGGTGCGCCTCGGCGCCGGGCAGTCGCTGTTCGCCGAGCCCGCCGCCATGGTCACGATGTCGCCGGCCCTGCACATGCGCGCCGGCCTGAAGGGCGGCCTGGGCAAGAGCCTGGGGCGCATGTTCGGCGGCGAGAGCCTGATCGTGAACACGTTCTCGGCGCCCAACGGCGCGGGCGCGATCGACTTCGCCCCGGCGGCCCTGGGGGACATCCACCACTACGCCCTGGGCAACGGCGGCGGCCTGATGCTGCAGCGCGGCGCTTTTCTGGCGCACGGCGAGGGCGTCACGCTGGACGCGAAGTGGCAAGGCGCGCGGGGCTTCTTCTCCGGCAACGGCATGGTCATGCTGCGCGCCGGGGGCTCCGGTGACCTTTTCTTCAATGGTTACGGGGCGGTGATGCCCATCGACGTGGACGGCGGCTACTACGTCGACACCGGCTACGTGCTGGCCTTCGAGGACACGCTGAGCTACCGCGTGACCACGATGCCGGGCCTGCGACCGGGCACCGGGCAGAAGCTCAAGACCTTCTTCCTGGGCGGCGAGGGCCTGGTCTGCCAGTTCAGCGGGCGCGGCCGGGTCTGGGTGCAGACGCGCCAGATCGGCAGCTTCCTGGGGTGGATCTATCCGTTCCGCCCGGTGAAGCAGCGCAACTGAGCCGGGCGGCGTGGTCTCCTCGCTGGTCGCTGCGCAGGCCCGCGCGCTGGCCCACGTGGCGGCGCGCAGCGCGGGGCCGCCCCTGACGTCCGCCTGCGCGCTCACGGTCCACTTCCACCCCGACCGGGACGCGGGCGGGCGCTGTGTGCTCGCGGCGCTGGCCGACGAGGGCGTCTACCGCTCGCAGTTCGTCACCGGCACGAGCAACGGCGGCCTGACCGCCCACCCCGGGGGCGACCGGTGGCGGTGGGAGAGCCGGCTGTTCGGCGGCGCGTACGACGCCGCGCCCGCCGAGGCGCGACCCATCTACGGCGCCCTCGACCGGCATGGGCGGCCCGAGGGCGCAGCGCCCCGCTTCGGCTCGGCGCACCTGCGGCTGCGGCCCGAGGTCCTGGCCCGGGCCACGTTCTGCTGGCCGGACAGCGTGTTCGACCCGGCGCACTTCGGCGTGGCGGCGCGCATGGGGCTCCTGGCGCACGCCGACGCGGCCGGCCCGACGGAGGACCCGCTGGACGACTACGTCGAGGCCCAGGTGCACGGCGGGCTGCGCCTGGACCGGGACGTGGAAGCGGTGGTGCTGGACCCGTGTTTTCGCGGCACGGGCGTGGCCGAGGCGGCGGCGCGGTTGGCGTGCGCCGTCGAGTGGCACCGGGGCTACGCGCTCCCGGTGGAGACGCTGCGGGCGCACCCGGACTACCGGGGCGCGGCGGTGGTCGCGCTGGGGGAGGCGCTCGCCGTGGACGGGCGCCTGGATGCGGGCGTGATCGGTGGGGCGCGCGCGACGGGGCTCTGCGAGGAGCAGACGCTGAAGCGCCTGTGGCACTGCGTCGCGCGCTTCGGGGGGCTCAGGGCCGCAGGTACGTGAAGGCGTGGGCCCAGTCGTTGTGCAGGAAGCCCGCGGCGCACCAGAGCTGGCACAAGGGCTCGATGGCGCGGGCGCCCTTCACGGTGCCCACGTCCTCGCTGTTCCAGCCGACCTGATCGAGCAGGCCCTTCACCTGGGCCTTGGCCCCGGCGTCGTTGCCGCAGATGAACATGGTGGGCCGGCCGCCCTGGAGTTTCGGGTGGATGAACAGGCCGTTGCCCACGGAGCTGAACGCCTTCACGAACTTCGCCTGGGGCGCCAGGACCTGCAGCCGCTCCATGAGCGACTCGTTGGCGTTCGTGAAGTAGACCAGGATGCCGTCCTGCGGGGGGGCGTCCGCGATGGGGTTGGTGGCGTCGATGACCGTCTTGCCGGCCAGCACGCTCGCCAACTCGCCGACGACCGCCTCGGACGCGGTGCCCTTGACGGCCAGGATGACGACGTCCGACTCGGCGGCGACCTGGGCGAAGGTGCCCGCGCCGACGCCCGACTTCTGCGAGAAGTCCGCCAGCTTGGCCGCGTCGCGGCTGCCGATGCGGACACTGTGACCTTCGGCCGCGAAGCCCTGCGCGAGGACCTGGGCGACCTGACCGGAACCGAGAACGCCGATGCGAAGCGACATGTGATCTCTCCTGGAGCCTTTTGGGTGATTCAGTTCTGGGCGCCGGCGAGCAGGCCGGCGAGGACGGTGTCGACGGTGGTGGTGCCCTGGATGCGCCGCTGACCGGCCTCCCAGGAGACGTGGCCGGTGCCGATGCCCTCGATCATCTCCTGGTACATCGCCGCCAGATCGGCGGGCATGCCGAAGCCGGTGAGCGTGGGCACGACCTGGTCCGTGGGCGCGGACACGGCCTGGATGGGCTTGCCCACGAGCCGCGTGAGGGCCGCGGCGGCGTCGTTGCCCGTGACGCCGGGGCCGCCGAGCTGAACGACCTGCACGCCCTGACCGCCCTCGCGCAGCAGCGAGGCGGCGGTGCGGCCGATGTCCACGGTGGCGATCATGTCGATGGGCAGGTCCACGGGCAGGAATCCCGGCAGGATGCCGTGGGCCAGCGCGCCCAGGGAGCCGCCCAGGTTCTCCATGAAGTAGCCGGCGCGCAGGAACGTGACGTTCACGGCCGGGTGCTCGGCGTTCACGGCGCGCAGGCCCTGCTCGACGGGGTACAGGCCCGAGATGGGGCCGGCGCCGGCGGCGTGCTGGGCGCCGACGCTGGACAGGAAGACCACGTGCTTGGGCTGGGCCTGCTCCACGGCGGCCACCAGGGCGCGGCCGGTCTCGAGCTGGTACTCGCGGAACCCGGGGGCCACACGGGGGGGCAGGAGCAGGTAGGCCGTGTCGGCGCCCTTCAGGGCCGCGGCGAGGCTCGCGGCGTTCGTGACGTCGGCCACGGCGACCTCGGCCCCGCGGGCCTTCCAGGCCTCACCCTTGGCGGCGTCGCGCACGATGACGCGCACCTTCTCGCCCGCGTTGAGCAGCGTCTCCGCCGCAACCCGACCCGTGTTCCCGCTCACTCCGGCAATGGCATGAATCATCTTCGCTCTCCCGCGTCCGCTGGACGCTCCTGGTGGTTTCGCTCTCGATTCGACTGGCGTGCGGTCTGTTCGAACCGCGTCGACGCAGAGAAAAATGCGCGCAAAGGTGCAATGATGCCAGTGCATGGATTTCACGATTATCATGCACAGTGTTCATGCTTTTGCGCGTGGAGGGGTGATGGAGCTGAAGGCCCTGGACCTGAACCTGCTGCGGGTGCTGGACGCG
This sequence comes from uncultured Myxococcales bacterium, assembly GCA_903847385.1. GTDB lineage: Bacteria > Myxococcota_A > Bradymonadia > UBA7976 > UBA1532 > CAINDO01. The sequence goes on along the minus strand of CAINDO010000578.1, from coordinate 1,945 downwards.
GTGCTGGAGGCCCGCCACGTGACGCGGGCGGCGCGCCGGCTGGGGATGTCCCAGAGCGCGCTGAGCCACGCCATGGCCCGCCTGCGCGAGGCGCTGGGCGATGAGCTGCTGGTGCGGGGCCCGGGCGGGCTGGTGCCGACGGCCCGGGCCGAAGCCATGGCCTCGCCCCTGCGCGCGGCGCTGGCGGCGCTGGAGGAGACGCTGTCCGCGCCCGCGCCCTTCGACCCGGCGGCCTCGACGCGCACGTTCCGCATCGCCGCGGCGGACTACGCGCAGTTCGTGCTGCTGCCGCCCCTGCTCGCCCGCGTGCAGAGCGAAGCCCCGGGCGTCTGCGTGTGGGTCACGCCGGTGCCCGCGGGGGACGCCCTGCCCGCCGCCCTGGCCAGCGGCGAGATCGACCTGGCCATCGGCGTGACCTCGACGATGGGCGCGGCCCCGGGGCTCTTCGAGCGCTCGCTCTTCGAGGAGCGCTTCGTCTGCCTGGTCCGGGCCGACCACCCCACGGTCGGGGACACGCTCACGCTCGAGCAGTACGTCGCGCTGCCGCACGCCTTCATCGCCCCCCGCGGCCGCGCCGGGGGCGCCGTGGACTCGGCGTTGGCCGAGCGCGGGCTCTCGCGCAACATCACCGTCGCCGTGCCGCACTTCCTCACCATGCCCCACGTGATCGCCGCTTCGGACCTGATCGTCACGCTCGCGGCCCGGGTGGCGCACGCCTTCGCGGCGATGATGCCCCTGCGGATTCTGCCGCCGCCGCTGCCCCTGCCGCCGTTCCGGATCGGGGCGAGCTGGCACGAGCGGCAACAGCGCGATCCGGGCCACGCCTGGCTGCGGGAGCGCCTGGCGGGCGTGGGCGGCGCGCTCGACCGCGCCTGATCAGAACCGCCCGAAGAGCGTCAGCGAGCCGAGGCCGGGAGCGAGGCCGACGTCCGGCGGGGCCTCGTCCGAGGCGGCGCCCTCGTGGCCCAACTCCGGCGGAGAGAGCCACATCCACGCGGCGACGCCGAGCAGCACGGCGCCCGTGCCGAAACACGCGTAGCTGGCCCACACCCGGAACTGGGCGTCGTTCTGGGCGTTGTTGGCGATCTGCTTCTGGCGCTCCGCGGCGCCGGGATCGGCGACCTCGAAGTAGTTGGCGCGGGCACGGTCGCGCTCGTCGATGGCCGCCTGCGCCCAGAACTGGAGCGCGACCCCGCCGCCGACGACGACGGCGCCGGTGATCGCCAGCGTGGGGGGCACCCAGGCGCCCCGGGGGTCGGGCGCGCTCTCCTCCGTCGTGACGGGGATGGCCACGGGGGTGCGCTCGGCCTCGCATCGGTCCGACAGGGCGGCGCGGCGGACCTCGGCCTGGGCGCGGGGGCGCTCGTGCTCCGCGGTCGCCGGCGCGGCGGACAGGTAGCGGGCGAAGGCCGCCTCGGCCCGGCAGGCGGCGCCGATCTCGCCCGCGTCGACCTCGGCGTCGGCCAGGAAGGCCAGGTTGTAGAGTGTCTTGGGGTAGAGCACGTGGCTGGCGGGCAGATCCGAGAGCACGACCTCGAACAGGGCCCGCGCCCGCACGCGCTCGCCGGCCTCGAAGGCCTGCATGGCCTCTTGATAGCGCTGCTCGGCCGCGGACACCCGGGGCGGCGGCGTCGTCGGCTTCGGGGCGGGCTTCGCGGCGGGGCGCGCGGGGCGGCCGGCCGCGAGGGCTGGGGTGGCGTGGGCGCAGGGGCCGAGAGACAGCGCGAGGGACAGGCAGGGGCCGAGGTGTCTCACGGGAGCGCGCCCGGTGCGCAGGGCTCCCCGATCATCGGGGGCTGGCAGTTGCCCACGGCCGACTTGAACGCGGCCGAGGCCTGGGGCCAGGCGGCGAGCGCGGTGCGGGCGCCCACGCAGTCGCAGCGCGAGAGCGCCGCGCGGATGCGGCCGGGCAGCGGGCTCGGGGCCGCGGGACCGGGCGCGTCGG